>DFGG01000140.1:300-9366 GCA_002371695.1 bacterium UBA3756 | reverse complement strand
TGTCACCACGAATGATATTCGTCTGGTGATTCCTTTCTCTATCAGTGCTCCTCAGTTACTGACCAATAGGAATATCTTCCAAGTGTGGCAGTCGCCTACGAATATCAACGATGCCACCATCGTGCACTTTCTGGAACGAGTCAAAGATTATCATCCGGTATTCATCGACTGCAACGACTCAACTAGCAAGAAAGGTATCTTTACGTTTGCTCTCCGCAGACAGTTGGAAGGACGGCACATTGAGTATAGCGTGACCAACCTGAAGTCGAGCGAAGATGCCTTTGCCAAGGCGTTCAGTCAGAACAAACCCAATATTGTGATCCTCAACTCGGCCCGTTCGCCCGAACTGAGGATAGCCTTTGCCAAGATCAACGGCCTGAAGTTTAATCTGCCCAATCTCAGTATTACCATGTTTGGCTATACCGAGTGGCTGATGTATACACGGACACATCTGGATAACTTCTATAAGTATAATGCTTATATTCCTTCTGTATTCTATTATAATCCGTTGTCAAGTGCCACAGACCGTCTGGAGCAGAAATACCGCTGGAATTTCCATGCTGATATGATGCAGTCGCTGCCGCGTTTCGCCTTGACGGGCTTCGATCATGCCTACTTCTTCCTGATGGGACTCCATAAGTATGGTAAGGATTTCAATGGTGCTAAGGGTATGTTCGGCTATCCTCCCGTCCAGACCCCGCTGATGTTTGAGCGCATGGGCAACGGAGGGCTGCAGAACCATAGTATGTTGTTCGTGCACTATACTCCGGAGCATCGGGTGGAGACAATCAATTTTTAGTGAATAGTGAATAGTGAATAGGGAATAGTGAATAGTGAATGAAACAGTATAATAATAGAAGGCATAGGGACGTGATGGTGAGACTGGTAGCGATACTATTCACTATTCACTATTCACTATTCACTACCCCTGCCCGTGCTCAAGTGGGTGAATACCGCACTGATTTTGCCGTTGGTGTCAATGGAGGCTATATCATGAGCAATGTGGCTTTTGTGCCGAAGGTTCCTCAGGGCATGTTGGGAGGTCCGACCATTGGTCTGACAGCACGACTCACCAGTGAGAAGTATTTCAATAGTATCTGTGCCATCGTGGGAGAGCTGAACTATGCTCAGATAGGATGGAAGGAGAACATCCTCGATTTCAGCGACAAGCCGGTACCTCGCCATGACGACAAGACGCAGTTCCTGGACTATTCTCGTAAGATAAACTATGTTCAGATTCCTGTTTTTGCCCGTCTGGGATGGGGAAGGGAGCGCAAGGGACTACAGTTCTTCTTCCAGGTAGGTCCTCAGTTCGGACTCTATTTGAACGATAAGGTAGAGACCAACTTCGATGTTCGTCAGACGGAGTTTAATCCCGGATCTAAGGAGAAGCCCAATCCAGACTACAAATACAAGACATCCCGTGTGTCCGACGTGGTGGCACAGGACACGATGGCCATTGAGAACAAGTTCGACTATGGCATCGTTGGCGGCCTGGGCTTGGAGTTCAGCCACCCCAAGGTAGGCCATTTCCTGGTGGAGGGACGCTTCTATTATGGTCTGGGTAACATCTACGGCTCATCGAAGCGCGATTATTTCGCCCGTTCCAATTACAACAATATCGTCATCAAGTTTACCTACTTGTTTGACATCATCAGGACTAGAAACTCTAAAATTAAATAAAAATGTTCGAAGGACAACCTAAAGGTTTATTTGCGTTGGCATTGGCCAACACTGGCGAGCGATTCGGCTACTATACGATGCTCGCCGTATTCGCATTGTTTCTCCGTGCCAACTATGGCCTCGATGCTGGCTGGGCAGGAGAGATCTACAGTGATTTCCTGATGCTCGTCTACTTCCTGCCCATCGTGGGTGGTTGGCTGGCAGACCGCTATGGCTTTGGCCGTATGGTCACCACGGGTATCATCATCATGTTCCTGGGCTATGTGCTGTTGTCTGTTCCCTTGGGAGGCGACACCTTTGCTCTCATCGTCATGTTGCTGGCTTTGGTACTCATCGGCTTGGGTACGGGTCTCTTCAAGGGTAACCTCCAGGTGATGGTAGGCGACCTTTACAATGAACCGAAATATGCTGCCAAGCGCGATGCCGGTTTCTCACTGTTCTACATGGCCATCAATATTGGTGCACTCTTTGCTCCGACAGCAGCAGTGCGCATCATGGAGTGGGCACAGCAGAACCTTGGCACCTCGGTCAACGACTCTTATCACTTTGCCTTCGCCGTAGCCTGTGCCTCGCTGATTTTGTCGATAGCTATCTATTATATCTTCCGTCCTACCTTCCGTCATGTGGAGGGTGGTAAAGGCAAGGGCGACAAGGCTCAGGCTGCTGCCAATGAGCCTGAGCTCACGAAGGAGGAGACCACTCAGCGCATCGTGGCCCTCTGTCTGGTGTTTGCCGTGGTAATCTTCTTCTGGATGGCTTTCCACCAGAACGGTCTGTCGCTGACCTATTTCGCTGATGAGTTTACGGCGAAGTCGGCTTCCGGTGTCCATACGATGCCATTCGATGTGATCAATCTGGTAATGATTATCTTCATCGTCTATGCTGGTTTCTCACTCTTCCAGAGCAAGACTTCCAAGGGCAAAGGCATCTCGGCCGTGGTTATCGTGGCAGCCTTGGCCGTGTTGGGCTACAACTATTCCCAGGCCACAGGTGAGATTGGCATCTCGGCTCCTATCTTCCAGCAGTTCAACCCCTTCTATGTGGTGGCGCTGACTCCTGTATCAATGGCTATCTTCAGTGCGCTGGCCAATAAGGGCAAGGAACCCACACCGCCGCGTAAGATTGCCTATGGCATGCTGGTGGCTGCTCTGGCCTTTGTCGTGATGGCCATTGCCTCGCAGGGACTGTTGACGCCCAACGAGCAGAAGGTGGCTGGCGATGCTGCCATCTACGTCTCTCCTTACTGGCTGATTGGTGTCTACCTGATTCTGACCTTCGGTGAGCTCCTGCTTTCGCCGATGGGTATCTCCTTCGTGTCGAAGGTGGCTCCTCCGAAGTACAAGGGACTGATGATGGGTGGTTGGTTTGTATCAACTGCCATCGGCAACAAGCTTGTGGGTGTCGGAGGTTATCTCTGGGGCGATATCTCCCTGACAGTTGTCTGGGGCGTATTCGTCGCCGTCTGTATCGTGGCTGCTGCCTTCATGTTTGCCATGATGAAGCGTCTGGAGAAAGTATGTTGATTTCTTGGCAGCGGGCTGTGTAGTCCGCTGCCATTTTTTTAGTAGCTATGTCGTTCATCCCGTTTCTGGTACTCATTATCCTGATTACGTGTTGTGTTGCTGTGTTTGGCAATGCCACTCTTGACGGTGCTTCCCAGGTTTCGCTCTTGGTCGCATCAGCTGTCAGCGTACTGATAGGCCATTTCTCCAAACGGCTGGAATGGGAGAATCTGGAACGGGAGATGACGGATAAGATTGCCAGCTGTACGCCTGCCATTATCATCCTGCTGCTCATTGGTGCTATTGGTGGCACCTGGATGGTGTCAGGCATAGTGCCCACGATGATTTACTATGGCATGCAGATCATCCGTCCCGAGGTGTTTCTCGTCAGCAGTTCATTGCTCTGTGCACTGGTGAGCCTGATGATAGGCTCTTCCTGGACCACAGTCGCCACCATCGGTGTGGCACTGATGGGCATCGGCAAGGCTCATGGGTTTGACGACGGATGGATTGCAGGCTCCATTATCACAGGTGCTTATTTCGGCGACAAACTCTCCCCGCTCTCCGACACCACCGTGCTGGCTTCAAGTGTGGCTGGTACCCCGCTGTTTACCCACATCCGTTATATGACGTACACCACTGTACCGACGTTTCTCATTTCTCTTACTGTCTTTCTCATAGCCGGACTGGCCATATCGCCTGAGGGTCATGGCAATGTCGGTGAGTTTATGGAGGGCCTGCAGCAAACGTTCGTCATATCGCCCTGGCTCCTGTTAGTGCCAGTGCTGACGGGTGTGATGATAGCTCGCAAGTGGCCTTCGATGGTGGTACTCTTCCTGGCTATTATGCTGGCTGTCGTGACGGCTCTTGTTGTACAATCCGGACTTATACGCACTATTTCCGGAGATGACGGAACAGGTCTGCTGGCCCATTATAAGGGGATGATGCAGGTGTGCTATGGCTCCACGGACATAGAGACAGGCATCCCGATGCTCAACGAGTTGGTGCATACCAGTGGCATGGCCGGCATGATGCCTACCATCTGGCTCATCATTTGTGCCCAGACTTTTGGGGGTGCCCTGACTGCTACAGGACAGTTGCAGGATCTGATGCGGGTGGTGCTTCGCTTCGCTCGTGGTACTGCCTCGCTGGTTGCTTCTACCGTGGGTACGGCACTCTTCTGCAATATCGCCATGGCTGATCAGTATCTGTCCATCATGCTCAGCTGTTCGATGTTCAAGGATACGTATCAGAAACGGGGCTACGAACCCCGATTGCTCAGTCGTAGTTGTGAGGATGGGGCTACGGTCACCTCGGTGCTGGTGCCTTGGAATACCTGCGGTCTGACGCAGAGCACTGTGCTTGGTGTTGCCACGCTGACCTATCTTCCTTATTGCTTCTTCAATTTCCTTCAGCCAGTAACGAGTATTGTTGTTGCTGCGATAGGATGGAAAATCAAGCGTAAATGATTCTGAGCTTGTTGTTGTCTGGCCTGCTGACATTTGTGGAACTCAACTGCGAGAACCTCTTCGACTATTTCGACGATGCAGGGAAGCAGGATGAAGAGTACCTGCCTGAGGCTACGCGCCACTGGACACAGAAGCGCTATTGGCGAAAGTTGAACAATATTGCCCAGGAACTGCTCTCGTGCAGCGATGAGGGGATTCCTGACCTGATAGCTCTCTGCGAGGTGGAAAACGACTCTGTGATGCGTGACCTCACGAAGCGTTCACTGCTTCGAAATGCGGGCTATGAATACCTGATGACCTCCTCTCCCGATCTTCGTGGCATCGATGTGGCTTTGCTCTACAGCCCTTTCTCGTTTGCACCCATCAATAGCTGTCAGATTGAGGTGCAGCCAGTGGAAGGTATGCGGCCTACACGTAACATCCTCTATGTTAGCGGACTAACGGAAGGTCTCGATACCCTTCACATCTTCATTGTTCATGCTCCCAGTCGTTTTGGTGGCGAGCGTTATAGCCGGCCCTTCCGTCTGGCTGTTGCCGATCGGCTCTGTCAGTCACTGGACTCCCTCCGTGACGTCTCTCCTGAGGCACATATCGTGATAGCAGGCGACTTCAACGACGGTGCCGATGGCCCTGCCCTGCAACGTATCTATCAGCATGATATTCTCAATGTGACGAAGGATGCCGGAGGGGCTCATGGTGTGAGGGGCACTTATCGGTACCAAGGAGGGTGGGAGAGCATCGATCATGTGCTGGGTAGTCCCTATATATATAATAAGGTGGATACGGCCTTCATCCATGCTCCTGTATTTTTGCTCGAGGAGGAGAAACTTTATGGTGGCTTCAGACCTCGGCGCACTTACAACGGCATGCGCTATCAGCCTGGCTTTAGTGATCACTTGCCCTTGGTGGTGAGGTTTCGACCTTAAAAATTTGAGGGCTGGCAATCGCCAACCCCTTCTTTGAAGGGGTGACCTTAAAAAATTTGAGGGCTGGCAATCGCCAGCCCTCAACCAACACAAAAACTAAACTAGACTTAACTAAACATTTCGGGATTTTCACAAACCCTCGAATGCAGTGCAAAGTTACTGCAAATATTTGATATTCGCAAGTATTTTAACGAATTTTTTTTCAATATTAATGCGAATTCAGTCATTTTCAGCCTTATTGAGCAGAAAGTGGTCTAAAATGGTCATGGCTGCCATTGCTTCTACCACGGGTACTGCTCTGGGCAGCACACAGGGGTCGTGACGGCCTCTGGCTGTCATTTTCGTGGGGTTTCCCTCCTTGTCTACGGTCTCTTGCTCCATCAGGAGTGTGGCTACGGGCTTGAAGGCTACTCGGAAGTAGATGTCCTGTCCGTTGCTGATGCCTCCCTGAATACCGCCACTGTGGTTGGTCGAGGTCGAGATACGGCCTCCCACAGTGCAGAAACGGTCATTCTGTTCTGAGCCGCGTGCTGTCACTCCTGCAAATCCCTCACCATATTCGAATCCCTTGACGGCATTGATGCTGAGCATGGCAGCACCCAGCGAGGCATGCAGCTTTCCGAACTCGGGCTCTCCCAGTCCTACGGGACAACCTTTGATGACGCAGGTGATAATGCCGCCGATAGTGTCGCCATCGGCCTTTACTTGGGTGATCAGCTCTTCCATCTGTGCAGCTTTCTCAGGGTCAGGACAGCGCACGGCATTACTCTCCGTCAGCGTCAGGTCGTATTTCTGATAGTCATTGTCAAGTGCGATATTGCCCACCTGCGAGGTATAGGCCTGGATGCTGATGCCCAGTTGATTGAGTACCAGTTTTGCCAGGGCTCCTCCCACACAGCGACTGATGGTGATGCGTGCTGAGGAACGGCCACCACCCCGATGGTCACGGATGCCGTATTTCTGCTGGTAGGTGTAGTCGGCATGCGATGGTCTGAACGTGCACCGCATGTTCTCATAGTCCTGAGAGTGCTGGTTGGTGTTGCGGACGATAAAGCCGATGGGACAGCCTGTCGACTTTCCCTCGAATACACCGCTCAGGATTTCCACCCTGTCTGGTTCGTTGCGTGATGTCGTAATCTTACTCTGGCCAGGACGACGACGGTCCAGTTCTGCCTGGATAAAAGCCAGGTCGATATCGATGCCTGCTGGCATGCCGTCTACCACGCCGCCGATGGCCTCCCCATGACTCTCGCCAAAGGTAGTCAGTCTGAATAGGTTTCCAAATGTGTTGCTCATTTTATTGCTTGATTTTGTCAGTTACAGCAGCAGCCATCGCCTTCGCAGTTGCCGCCTTTACAGTCGCAGTCGCCTTCTTTGCAGCCTCCTTTCTTGCAGCCTCCGCCACAACCGCCGCAGCCTCCTGTCAGCTGACGGATAAGTCCTTCGACTTCGGCCTCAGTGGCTTCACGGTTTTCAACCACTTTGCCCGTGAAATTCAGTGTCTGTCCTGCGTAGGGGTGGTTCGTATCGAGTGTCACCCCGTCGTCTTCTACCTTGACAACGGTGGCCATTTGGTATTGCTGCTCACTGTTGACGAGGGTGATGACGGCTTTCGGATAGATATGCTCTTTGTCGAACTTGCCGTCGATGTTGAAGGCGTCACGCTCCATTTTTATCACTCCTGCCGGATCATAGATACCGAAAGCGTCCTCTGGCTGCACGATGAAGTCGAACTCCTGGCCCTGTTCCATGGCTGCTACATGCTGCTCAAAGGCATCGAGGGCAATGCCGAAGCCTGTGATGAACTGAAATGGATTGGCTTCAGAAGTCTGCTCCACTAATTCCTTATTGCCTTCGGCCACAGAATACAACTGATAGGTGGCCGAAATAAACCTGTTTTTTTTCTCCATATATTTATAATAATGTATGTGGGTGCAAAGTTACTATTATTTTTTGAGATATCTTTGATTTGGGTCAAAAATCGGGCTGTTTTCGCACACAATTGCCAAAAATGCTTGCGAGATACCAAAAATCGCCGTACCTTTGCACCGTCAAAAGACATAAGTAAGGATAACATTAATTAAAGTAGGAGCGACTTAACACATCGCTCTGAGTAAAGAAAAGAAAGGGTAAAAAGATGAAAAAGATGATTTTGACAATGGTTGCTATGCTGAGTATGACAATGGCATATGCAGAAGGTGAGAATGCAAACAGTGTGAACAACGTAGCCGCTTATGACATGAGCGTGAATATGGATAAACTTTCACTGGCTCTGTCGCTGACCGCTGATCAGAGAGAGGCCGTTGCCGACATCAACCACACATTCGCATCTGAGATGATGTTTGCTGCACAGTACAGCAACGACCAGCGTCGCGAGATGGTCAAGAAGGCTATCGAGAAGAATGTGGCTTGGATGAACTATGTGCTCAACGAAAAGCAGCAGCGCACATACCTGATGCTTCTGAACACCACCATCAACAACCGTGGTCTGAACAAGTAAGGAAAGTAGTTTTTGTTTCATGTTGAGGGGGCATTCCGGGAGGAATGCTCCTTTTTTTATGCTTTTTCTTGCCAGTCTCGATTATTTTTATTTACTTTGCAGGCAGAAACGTAACAAATCCAAAAGTATATGAAGTTTATTAGAGTTTTTCTTATGACGATGGTGGCTGCCGTGCTCGTTAGTTGCGGCACTACCAACACGGTGCCCATCACTGGGCGCCAGCAGAAGCTGATGGTCAATGATGGTGAGGTGCTCGGACTCTCCACCCAGCAGTATCAGGAGTTTATGAAGACGGCAAAGCTCTCCACTGATGCCAACAAGACGGCGATGGTGAAGCGAGTAGGGCAGAACTTGGCCAACGCAGTGGTCAACTATCTGAATGCCAACGGCTTGCAGAATGATGTGCAGAACTATAAGTGGACCTTCAACCTGGTGCAGGACAAGCAGGTGAATGCCTGGTGTATGCCTGGTGGACTGATTGTGGTCTACGAGGGTATCCTGCCCGTCACTCAGGATGAGGCTTCGCTGGCCATCGTGCTGGGGCATGAGATAGCACATGCCGTGGCCCGTCACTCTGCCGAGCAGATGAGCACCCAGATGAGACAGCAGTATGGACTTCAGATCGGTTCCGTGGTAGCTGGTGCGCTGGGTATGGGCCAGAACACGCAGTCGATTGTCCAGGCCATCGCTGCCCAGGGGTTCAACTTCAAGAATCTGAAGTATTCTCGCGACCATGAGAACGAGGCCGATCACATGGGACTTATCTTTGCCGCTATGGCTGGCTATGATCCTCAGGTGGCTGTCACCTTCTGGCAGCGCATGGCTGCTCAGAGCAAGAACCAGACATCGGAGTTCCTCAGCGACCACCCCTCTGATGCCACCCGCATCAAGAACATCCAGGGATGGATGCCTGAGGCACTGAAGTACTACAAACCGAAGGCTGCCACCACCAAGACTTCTACCGCGAAGACCTCTACTACCAAGAC
>DFGG01000140.1:0-251 GCA_002371695.1 bacterium UBA3756 | reverse complement strand
CCCGCTGCATACTAAAAGAGCCGCACCTCACAGCGTGAGATGCGGCTCTTAAAATATCTGTTGCCTGATGGCTTAGAAACCGAACTTGTAGCCGACGGTCAGTGAGAACACCTCGTTCTTATTCTTGTAAGTCTTGTCATAGGTCGACGCATTCCTGTCGAAGGCATTCTTCATCACGTTGGTCAGACCGCCTGTGTAGCGTGCCTCTAATGCCAGACCGAAATCGAACTCATAGGCAATGCTCATGGGGA
>DFGG01000173.1 GCA_002371695.1 bacterium UBA3756 | reverse complement strand
GTCGGTGGCCTGACGTTCGGATTGTCGATGCGTTACCTTGGTGTGGCCCTCGGACAGTCGATAGCGCTTGGCACCTGTGCTGGTCTTGGCACTATCATGGGACCTGTGCTGCTCAATATCTTCTTCCCAGAGTTGAATGCCCTCGACTCTCTCACCTTTGCCGTGATTCTCGGTGTGGTGGTGACCCTCATTGGCATCGCCATTATCGGCGTGGCCGGAAGCATGAAGGCCAACTCGCTCTCTGAGGAGGAAAAGAAGGCGGCAGTCAAGGACTTTAACTTCCCCAAGGGACTGGCCATCGCTCTGTTGGCTGGCTTTATGAGTGGTTGCTTCAACGTAGGTCTGGAGTTCGGTAAGGATATCAATTTCGGAGAACTCACTGACCCGATGTTCCGCACATTGCCTGCCACCTTCCTCGTGACCTTCGGCGGATTCCTGACGAATGCCATCTATTGCTTCTATCAGAACCAGGTGAACAAGACCTGGGGCGACTATGGCAAGACGGCTGTCTGGGGCAACAATCTGCTGTTCTGTCTGTTGGCCGGTGCTCTGTGGTATTCGCAGTTCTTCGGACTGGCCCTTGGCAAGGGATTCCTGACGGAGTCGCCGACACTGATGACGCTCTCCTTCTGCATCTTGATGGCCCTCAATGTGGTGTTCTCCAATGTCTGGGGCATCATTCTCAAAGAGTGGAAGGGATGTTCACAGAAGACCATCTGTGTGCTCATCTGTGGTATTGTGGTTCTGGTCATTTCATGCTTCTTGCCACAGCTGGTATAGGAGATTTTACGGAATAACAGTAAAAAATCCCGAAATCGCTTGGAGGTTTCGGGATTTTTTCTTACCTTTGCGCCAGAATCTTAGGTGTAACCCTTAATTTAATTAGTATGAAAAAGAATCTTTTGATTTCTATTGCCGCAGTATGTGGTTTGTCGACTCTGTGCAGCTGTCACGGAGATGTGTTGAATGTTGATGCTCAGGAGCCTGAGCCGACGAGTGTACTCCATGTGTTCACTCGAAGTGCTGATCCTACGCTGGCTGAGAATGTCCCCACGCCAGTCAGCCTCTATGTGTTTAATGCCAGTAATACGTGTGTCGGCTTATTGTCTGATGTCACCCAGAATGCCCTGGTGCCTGTTGCTGGCGGTACCTACGACATATATGCTGTTGCAGGCGTGGATGCATCGCTCTACAGCATGCCCACTAAGGATGAGGCGCAGAAGACGAGCCCCCTGATGCTCAAGTCGGAACAAAAGCAAGGCGATCTGATGACATCGCATGCCACCGTGACCGTAGCCGATGCCGAGGAGCATAATCTGACGCTCTCGCTGGTACGGGCGGTTTCAGGTGTCAAGCAGATTACCATCAAGAAGGTGCCTACTGGTGTGACTGCCGTCAGTGTCTCTGTGGCTCCGCTTTATGAAACTCTGCTTTTGGACGGGACGTATAGTGGGACAAACGGGAGGTGTACTATTGATCTGGTGAAGGCTGAAGACGGTACCACCTGGAGCTTCTCCGAGGACGAAACGGGTACGTTCCTGTTCCCCTCTGTCGACAAGCCGACAATTACGGTCAATTTCACCACTGCCTCAAGTACCACGAGCTATTCCTATGCCGCCGATCAAAAGCTGGAGGCCAATCACAAGTTGACGATTGATGCAACCTATACTGAGCAGGCCAAGCTGGCTATCTCTGGCACAATCAGTGGCTCGGAGTGGGGTGATGACACGGCTATTACCTTCGAGTTCGATGAAAACAGTGCCACAGGGACAAGTTCAAGTAGTGGTTCTGATACTGGAGGCGAAAGTGGTAGCGGAGACACTGGAAGCGGTGATAATACCGGAGGTGGTGATAATACCGAAGGTGGTGAGAATACTGGTGGAAGCGAGACCTCGCAGACTGTGGAACTGCCGGCTGTTGGTAGTCTGTACAAAGGCAATTATGTCTTGAGCGTGGATGAGACTTCGAACCAAATTCTTGTATTTTCGTCGGTAGATGAGACGATGAATATAAATCCAAGTACTACAGATTCCTCTGGAGCATTAGCAACCTTGAACGCAGCATTAGACGAATGGAGCGTTGAACCTACATGGGAGTGGCGAATACCTACGTATTCGGAAGTGGAGTTGATTTTCCAGCAGAAAAGTAGTATAAAAGAAGCCTATATGGAAGGATGCAGATATGGCATTTCTGGCCAGACAATGTATTGCTTTGATAATAACGGTAATTTGTCATATATGACACAAGCTTCTGTGGATCTTCATATTTATAACTATACTGCTGCAAATGAAAAAACCGTCCTCCGCCCAGTGGCGACAGTGACAGTTACCGCATCCAATTAACGAAGAAGTCTACGGAGACTCTTTTCCGGTTCACAGCCCCCGCCGCAGACATTGACGGCGGGGGCTGCAATCATTTACGGCGGGAGCCGCAAATATCAACCACGCCCGCTGCACGACTACTTTACCCTATCCTTTCTCCCAGTTTAGACTATCCTTTCTCCCAGTTTAGACCATCCTTTCTCCCGGCTAAGTCCCTCCTCCCTCCGCTCGAGCTATACTCGCCTGTTATCAATGAGACGCTAAAAAGGCTCGTCAGCGGAGGCAAAAGTGTACAATTGATACGAAATGAGCAAACTTCTGTCACTTTTTTGCATAAATCCATTGCTATTTGAGAGAAAAGTCCTAAATTTCCAACGGAAAGGCGGCGAGAGCCATCTTTCAACAACGATAAATCATGCCCAAAAAGAAATCAGACGGCGATGCAGACAACGTTTTCAACCTGGGGCCAGGTCCGAAGTTTAAGTGTCGGTGTTGAGTGCCTGCACACGAATAGGCACATAGCCTGAAAAATTCATAGAGGCACAA
>DFGG01000012.1 GCA_002371695.1 bacterium UBA3756 | reverse complement strand
CCACGCTGAACACCCTGCTCGACAACCTGGCCTCCACGGGCAAGCTCATTCGTCTGTCCGGTTTCGACATCAGGTATCAGGGCGCCGACGGTGTGAACGTGTCAGCAGATAAGCTCACTTCTGAGCAGCGCCAGCAGGTGGCCGACTACTACGGACAGGTCATCAAGGCCTATATGAACAAGATTCCGCACGACAAGCAGGCCGGCATCTGCAAGGGCAGCCTGGCCGACAGTTCCGACCTCGTGGGACTCTGGTCTGTCGACAGCAAGACCAAGGACTGGGTGCGCACGGCCACCTACAAGGCCTTCTGCGATGCACTCAGCGGGAAGTAATCCTCATGTTCAGGCGGATTGCAAATCCGTCTGAACATCTCTTCTGATATCAACTTTATATTTTTAACTTATTATTCGTTTTATTATTAACTAAATTTTTTCGATTATGAAGAAAGTATTTACTCTTGTTGCTCTCCTGGCATGTTTCCTGGGAGCAAAGGCAGAAGAGGTGGTCGATCTGGAAATGGACTACTCTACTGTCACATCGGAATGGAATGGTGGCTGGCGCAGCGATGCAGCCGCAACACGCGTCAAAGTGGAAGACGGATGCCTCCATTTCCACAGTGAAGAAGCTACGGCCAATTTCTACGACGTACAGTTCCAGGCCTTCGGTGTTAAACAACTGGAGTATGATGCCACGTACACCATCACTCTCAAGATCAAGGGTACTGTTGCACAAGAGCTTCATGCTTCTTTCTCCGGTTCTGCTACCCCTGGTACTATTCCCGTCACAACCGACTGGCAGGAAGTGGTACTGGAAGGATGCCAGGACGATCCTAACGCACCGTACTTTGCCAGCTCAGGCCAGCTGCTCATCCAGTGCGGCGACTATGTGGGCGACTGGTGGATCTCGTATGTGAAGATTACTCACGAGGCGGCTAAGGAGACTCGTCCTGTGGAGTGGCGTGAACTGATCGTAAATGGAGATGCAGAGACTGCATGGGGCGAACTGGCCAACACCAAGTACAACGACTTGGAAGAAACCGATGGCAGGCCAAATACCACATACGTGAGTGCATGGAGCAAGGAGAAGGGTGTTAACCTCGACGATAACGGCGCTTGGAATCCGTTCCCTGCAACTATCGAGGCAGAGGCTGGCAATGAGTCTAATCATGTGTTCGTCGTTCACGGCAAGGTGGCCGACACAGAAGGTGATGCTGCAGCATGGGACAACCAGTTCTGGATTATGTCGACTAAGGAATTGAAGGTCGGATCCCAGTACAAGGTTTTTTTCCGTTATAAGGCTTCTGAGGCAGCTACGACAAACACTCAGATGCACTCGGCTCAGCCGTCGGACTACCTCCACTACCAAGTTTTAGGAGACGTGAATTTCTCTACAGAATGGCAGGAGTACAGCAACACCGTGACAATACCTACGCCACAGAACAACAGACCGATCTATAGCATTGCATTCAACCTGAACCCACAGAACAAGAATGCCATTGACTTCTATTTCGATGATCTTTCCATTCAGGAGATGGTTCTCGACGAGGGCTTCTTTGTAGCATCTGCTAACACCACGACCGGTATCGAGTACGACTATGACAACGCCATCGAATTTACTGACTTCGGCGATGGCCTGATTAGTGCTACCGTCGGTACAGCTGGCAAGCAGGACACTTGGGTTAACGAGCTCCAGATCTCTACCCTGCGCGGCCACAGAGGTTCGTTCCTCGGCGCTACCATCAAGCCTGAGCGCACACCTGACGGCACAGAGGAAGACTGGATGAACTATGTCGCTGGCTCTAACTACAAGATCAAGTTGCCCGCAGCCGGTGTATGGACTATCATCATCGACCCCGAGGGCCAGCAGATTGTATTCGTCCAGGTAGAAGGTGATGAAATAACAATTAAGGAGCCTGTCGATATAGTTACTAACCCGACAGAAATTGTTGTTAAGGGTGTAGAGAGAGACGACCTGGCTGATACGGATACTGAAGTGAGAGAAGAAGAGGGTGGTACAGGCCAGACTTGGGACAACCAGTTCTTCATCGTTGCTAACCGAATTATTGCTGGTGGTACTGTTACTGTTGTCGAATTTGACTATGTTGCTACAACAGAAGCAAGTAGCCCGACTGGTACCCATGCTCAGCCTGGTGAGTACAGAAAGAATGCCTTCGGTGATGTCAAATTCACGACTGAAGAGCAGCACTTCTCAGCAGAGTATACCATTCCTGAGGCTGATTGGGGTGGCAATGCTATCACGGATGCCCAGACTATCTCGTTCGATATGGCTGTCATCAAGGGTGCTTGCGACTATACCATCAAGAATGTTAAGTGGTATATAAAGGACGATGCTAATGCAAATGGTAAGACGCCGGAGAATCTAATCAATGCAACTGGTACTGATAACTTCTTTGTGAAGATAGGTGCTGGTAATAGTGTTGTTCCTTATGGTGAGGAGTCTGCCATCCAGAGTGTCAGCAAGGCTGTTAATGCTTCTGCTGCCGCTTACAACCTCGCTGGCCAGCGCGTAGGTGCTGACTATAAGGGCATCGTTGTGAAGAACGGCAAGAAGTTCATGGTGAAATAAGTCACCCAACTCCTCTGACTAAGAGAGAGTAAATCATCATCGTGCGTCACTATTCTGTAAAAGGAAAGTGGCGCACGATTGTAACAGCCGAATATGTGATACTCAAGGTATGAAACAACTAACAATTATCGACAAGTGTAAGAAGCATGCCGCAACAGCTATATGGTTCGCAGCGCTGATAGTCATAGGCAGTGCCCTGCTGTTCTGGGAATCCGACTTCCTGTGGAAGGCACAAGAGCGCAACCTGTTCCTTGACACATCCCTGTTTTTTGAAGAACGGATGCAGGCGCCAGGCGGACTCCTTTCGTGGGCAGGCATCTTCCTTACACAGTTCTTCGTCCACCCATGGCTGGGCACCTTATTGCTCTGCGCCTGTTGGCTGCTGATGATGTGGCTTGTCAAGAAGGCTTTCGCCCTGCCAAATCTGTGGATGCCCCTGGCACTGGTTCCGGTAGGACTGCTGCTATTGACCATCGTCGACATGGGCTATTGGGTCTACTTCCTCAAACTGCCAGGTCATCTTTTCGCAGGCACGTTGGGCACCATCTGCGTGGCAACATTGCTATGGGCATTTCACAGTATACCCAGGCATTGGGTATGGCAGATGGCATTGATCGTGGTGACAGCCATCATAGGTTATCCACTACTGGGCATCTACGGCCTGGCAGCCACCCTGCTGATGGGCCTCAGCATCTGGCGGAAACAGCAGCCCCTGTGGCAGAAGGCGATGCTCTCTGCAGTAGCACTGGCCGGAGCAGCACTGATGCCGCAGTTGTGCTACCACTTTGTCTATCACCAGACACATCTGGCCAACATTTATTTTGCAGAACTGCCACTGTACATCGTCACCGAAGAACACCCCCACTACTACCTACCCTATTACGGACTGGCCCTCTTCTTCGTGGTGCTGACACTCCTGAGTCTTGACTGTAAGAAGCACTTCAAGGCCATCGCGACACAGGTAGTCATCGTGGGCGCACTGACGTGGAGCGTCGTCCACTACTGGTATAAGGATGAGAACTTCCACCACGAACTGAGGATGCAGCATTGCATCGACCAGTGCGACTGGGAGGGTGTGATGTCGGAGGCCGCCCTGCAAGAGGACGAGCCCACACGCGCCATTGTGATGATGAGGAACCTGGCCTTGAGCCGATTAGGTCGCCAAGCCGACGAGATGTACCTTTACAGGAACGGTTCCAAGCAATATGAAGCCCCCTTCGGCATGCGGCTGATGCTCTGCGTGGGACCACTCATCTACTATCAGTACGGCATGCTCAACTACTGTGTGCGACTCTGCACAGAGATGGGCGTGGAGTTCGGATGGAGCGTCAGCGACCTGAAGTATCTGGCCAAGTGTTCCATCCTGAACAAGGAAGAGGCGCATGCACGCAAATACCTGGGACTGCTGAAGCACACCACCTTCTACGACGAATGGGCCGATGAAGCACGCGAGCAAGAGGATTTGGAATCGGTGGCCCACATGATGCACTATGTCAACCGACTCACCAGCGACGGAGGTAACATCGAGCGATTCCTGATGAACCGTTTGGCTGAGAGTATCTACAAGGACGACCCTGTCTTCCAGGAGCAGGCACTGTTGGCATCGCTGTGGACAAGGGATACCAACGAGTTTAGGTACCACTTTGCCAATTACGTGAACCTGCACCCCAAAGACCATATTCCCCGCTATATCCAGGAGGCTGCCTATCTGTTTGGCAAACTGGAAGGAAGGGAGGATATCGACAGGATGCCTTTCGACGACAGCGTCAAGCAGTCGTTCGAGCGATTCATGCAGGCTGCACAGCAATACAACAATACAAATGTGGAGTATGCCCGCGAGGGACTTCAGGCCTTCAGCGATACCTACTATTATCACTATTACATGATGAGCGATCTGCCAGAATATTGAGAATTGACGAATATGAAGAAAAGATATTGTTTACCCCCGCTATATCTCATAGCCCTGTTGTTCCTCGCCTGCACCACCAGTGTGCCGGATAACTATACAGAGAGTGAGCAACTACCTAAGATCTATCCCGACTATGTAGACGTGACCATACCCCAAAACATCGCGCCTCTTACCTTTGAGATGGACGAAGAGAGCGACGGCATGATAGCCCGTTACAGCAAAGGCGATGTAGAGGTGGTCTGCGCCGACAAGATGCAACCCTCGATGAGCGAATGGCGCGAACTGACGGCCCAAGGCGGCGACATCCAGGTCGACGTTTTCGTGAAGGACGACGG
>DFGG01000066.1 GCA_002371695.1 bacterium UBA3756 | reverse complement strand
ACCGAGGAGCAGCTCCTCAATGCCTTGGGTAACAACCGCACCATAGAGATCGGTGAGGACGTGCACCTGAACCTCTCGCGTGTACTCGAACAGGAGGACAAGTTCTCCGGCATCCCCGGGCGCAGCTGGGTGACCATCGCCAAGCGCGGAGGTCAGGAGCCCACCATCGTGAGCGACTACTGCGGCGACGGCCAACAGTTGACGCTGAAGAACTTTGAGTATCTCACCATCCGAGGCAAGAAAAACTCCAGCATCGAGGTGGATCCACGCTATGCCTTCTGCCTGAACTTCATGGACTGCAACGACTGCTGCGTTGAGAACCTGACCATCGGGCATACGGAGGGCGGCTACTGCGACGGAGGCGTGATAGGCTTCACGGGAGGCAGCGAAAACACCATCCGCGACTGCGACCTCTACGGCTGCGGCACCTACGGACTGGTGACCCACGAGACGTGGCACCTGAGCATCAGTCGTACCAGCGTACACGACTGCACCTACGGCATCATGGAGCTCTACGATTCCAACGACATCAGATTCGAGGACTGCGACTTCTTCAGCAACCGCGAATACGAGCTGATATCGAACAACAGTCAGAATGTGGAGTTCCGAGGCTGTCGCTTCTTCGCCAACTGGGCCGATGCCCCACTCTTCCAGAGCGCAGAGGACATCATGCTCTATGGCTGCGAAATCCACCACCCCAACATCGGTGCCAGGACCAGGTTGATAACACCTGACAACGACTGCACCTTCGGCGACGAAGCAGCCTTCGTGCCCAAGCCCAGGAAGAAGGCCATCGGGCCAGATGCGAACTGAAAGGACTGAGGAGAGATGGGCAGGAACTATGCACTACACAGAGGTTGCGGATGGACGCTGATCGTTATGGGCATCATGGCGATGCTCTTCGCCATCTTCCTGGCCGTCGCCCTGTGGCAGGCTGATGAAGAGGCTGGCGTAAAGAACGATGCCGACTGGGAGGCCTACAACGCCAGGGTGGAGCAACTCGACACCATCAGCGACGCCGCCGTGCGCGACTCGCTGATAGCCGAGATACCCACGCCAGTCATCCGTCAGGGTGGCTTCGCCACCATCTTCGGCCTACTGATGGGGTTGGCCATCATCGTCGCAGCTGCCTTCCCGCTGGCCATCGGCTGCGTGCTGCTGGTGAGATACAGCAAAAGGAGGGAAAAGGAGAAAGAACTGAATATATGATATATATAATGAGGTATATGAGACACAACAGAATGATATGGCCTACGAGGCTGCTGGCAGTGATGCTCAGTCTCCACTGTGCGCTATTCACTGCCTCAGCCCAACCAAAGTATGAGCGCAAGGATTTCTCCTTCAAGGTGGCGAAGGGGAAAGATGCCGAGGGGAATATCTCCCAAGTGTATTTCCGTCTCTTCGTAGGCAAGCAGTTCATCAAGGAGTACACCTTCGAACTGACGGCACCGCTCTCTGAGGATATAGCCAACAACGTCGGCACCTATTCCGAAGAAGACCTCAACTTCGACGGTTATCCCGACGTGGACGTCTATCTGGGCTACTATGGCGGCTTTTCCACAAACACCCAGCACGAGGCCCTGCTCTGGGATCAGGAGCAGCACCAGTTCGTGTATCCCGACGGCTATGCCGGTGTCGGCGAGTTGATGGGCTTCGCCGAGAAGAAATACCTCATCCACACGGGGAGTGACGGTCCCGACCACCGCGTCACCAGTTATTACCGCTGGCACGGCCATAAACTCCAGCACTATCTCGACGATGTGTGGGCCATCGAGAGCGACGACAACGTCAACTTCGACGACCTGCTCAACTACCCCCTGCAGCGCTACGATGCCAAACTCGACGGGCGCTTCCCCGTCATCATCGCCTTCCAGAAGAACGAGGCAGGCACGGCGGCAGGCTATATCTACTATCCCAAGGCCAAGAATCCGGCACCCATCCTGATTGTAGGAAGTGCCATACAGTATAATGGCAAAGAAATCTATCATTTCAGTGAGTTTCAGCCAGATGGCAAGGTCAGCGGCTTCATCAGCCTCGAGCATAGTGGTGACGGTAGATGGGATGACAAGGTGGAGGGCACGTGGACTAATCCCAAGACCGAGAAACAGATGAAACTCACCGACGTATGGTTCAAGCGCGAAAGCACCAAGTGGTTCACTCATTCGCTGCTGACACCCGAAGATCCTGGCAATATAGGTCGTGAGTACTCCTTCCAGCAGTGGCGCCAGGGCTACAATGACTATATGGGAGGCCACATCACCTTCCGTGCAGCAGGCAAGAACAAGGTACACTTCGAGTGCGCCAATGTAGTCCGTAACATTGCAGAGGGCAAAAGCGAGGAGGGCCGTCCTGCCGTACTCAATGGCAACGTGTTCGAGTATCGCAATGTCAACGAGTGTGGCTACGGTTTCAAGGCTACGTTCTACCCCAAGTTCGTGGTACTGAGTAGCATCACTAAGGGCGAGACGCTCAACTGCTTCGGAGCCTTCTCCGCATTCGATGGTATATATATTAAGGTAAAAAAGTAAAAGAGGTGGGTATATGAAGAAATTATGCCTTTGGGCACTTTGCCTGGTCGCCGTGATGGCAGGTTGTAAGCAGAAGGGACAGACGGCCCCTGCTGACAGCAGCGACTCAACGACTGTCGCCACCGTCGATACCGGCATCGACAAGCACAGCGAGGCCTATATCCGTCAGCGTCTTGACACCATCTACGGTCATATCAGGCAGATGATCGCTGCCGAGACCGAAGACAACCGCACCTATATCAGCTCCGCCTTCAACCTCGACAGTGCCTACTGCTCCTCGCGCTATTACAGTCTGATGAAGCAGGCACTCGAGATCACCAACGAGACGGGGGATATCCTCTTCGACTACGACCACTGGGTGTGCGGACAGGACTACTCTAAGGACTGGCACTACAAGATACGGGAGGTCAGCGACATCACCGACTCCACCGCTACGGCAGAGATGGAGATCATCAACTTCGGCAATGCGAACGACCTGTCGCTCTCACTGCTCTATGAGCGCGGCGACTGGTACATCGACGAGTTTGGCGACAGCGTAGCCCCGGAGACCGACCAGGACTACTTCCGTCGTGTCATCAGCGATGGTCTGAAGGTCCGCGAGAAGGCCAAGGCACTCGTCGGCGAATGGGGCTGGGTGGGCGAAAACTGTCCTGAACTGCTGCTGACACTGGTGATGACAGACAAGGGACTGAAGGTGAAGGAGTGTGACGTCTATCGTCAGTACGGCTTCGACAAGACCGACGTCACTTTTAACGGCGAGCAACTCGAAGTCACCGAGAATGAGTATGACTATGAGAAGCATGAGGATATCCGCGATCTCAGACTCTTCGTCAAGTTCAACGGGCAGGGCGACCTGACTGGTTCACTACGCATCAAGCATCCGCAGGCCAGCAAGGAATACGATGGTCCTATCACCCTGCGCAAGGGCTACTTCATGTATCGTGACGGTGTTAAGAAAAATCTTTCAGACTATGCAGAATAAGTTATTATCATTCGTATTACTCCTGACAGGCTGTTTGTCAGTGAGTACTGTCTTGGCTCAGGACCCTTTAGGCCTCGAGGATATCGAGAAGGGCTGGAAGGCTAAGACCATCAATAATGTAGCAAACGGCAGTTTCGGTGTCATGCTGGAGCGCTTCGATCAGACATGGCCCACCTGGATGGTGTCCAGCGTGAGGGATGCGATGGAGAAGGGCCTGTCGAAGGTGGTGCTCGACGAAGAGACAGCACTCAAAGTAATCATCGACGCCAAGAACGGCTATGCCGAGGTTAGCGATGCGGGCACTGACGGCGAGTATATGTCGGCCTGCTACTGGAATCGTCCCAATGGTCACAAACTGCTGGCTGTGTGCTTAGGCGATCCCACCGACCCCTTCATCGAGTTCGTGTGCTTCTACGACTACGACCCGCAGAAGAAAGCCCTCATCCCTGAGCCCGGTATCCTATCAGACTTCAGGAAATGGACTGTCGAAAAACCCTACTTCTGCAATTTGCCGAAGCAAGGGAAAAACCTCATTCTCGACGAATACAATGAGAAGGGACATCTACGCCACATCTTTACTTGGAACGGCACGAAGCCCGTCTTCTCAAAGACAGAGGTTGTTGATGATACTGACACAGGTATCGTGGTCAAGGCGAAGGGGGCGCAGCCCAATATCAAGGACTTCGTCTCGGCCATCCTCTCACAGGAGGATACGGGTGAGGGCTTTGGTGGTGTGCGGCAGAGCTGGAATCTGTATCGTAACGGTATGAAGCAGATTCCTGGCGATGAGATCATCGTCGACGTGCGCAATGGCTACATGGGCTATGAGTCGAAAGACGATGAGAGCCGTCAGGTCGTGGAGTGCTGCTATTGGAACTGTGCCGACGGGAAACATAAACTCTTAGCTGTGAGCATCGACTGCTTCCAGGCAGGACAACCCGTCATGACAGAGACCACGGGTGTCAACTTCTACATGTATGACAATGCCACACGCAAGTTGAAGATAGCCTACGGCCCAGAACTCGGACTCGATCTCGAAATACCTTCCGGCTGCACTGGTGTGACACACGAACTCCCCCGTCAGGGAAAAACGTTTGTCATCAACAGTCACATGCCGTCTGGCAAGATTGCCAGGCGCTTCACCTGGAATGGCAGCAAGTTTGTAAAGGAGGCTCCCTATCAGCAAGAGGTGATGGACATCGAGGAAATGCCCAAGACAGCTGAGCGGAAGGACAGCCACATGCAGTTTGCAGTCTATATCAACAAGGAGAGTGCCGAGAGCGAGGAGGGTGCCTTCGACGCTATCTATAGCGTATGGCTGGCCGACGAGCGCACGGGCACCGTGAAGAAGGTCTGTCAGACCAACCCCACGACGGCACCTATCTGGGAGCAGATGAAGGGCAAGGACCCTGACGCTGCCAGCACCGAGCTGCAACTGATAGCAACGGCCGAGAGGGCCTGGATAGCACCAGGCGACGTGAGCAAGGTCATCGTGGAGGGATGTCCCGACGGCAGGAACTACTGGACGTATATCATCGACACCGATGCGCATACCGTCAAGCAGTTGCCATCCACCGAAGGTGTTCAGGATCTCGACTGGAACGCCAAGGAAATCACCGTCGCCTCCTACGGCTACGACGATGATGGGCGCTACTCCTTCAAGCGCGTCTACAACCTCGACGGCAAGTTCCTCCGACGTACGGGTGAGATTGAAAGAGAATAGTACGTGAAAGGATTGAAGGATTGAAGGATTGAAGGATTGAAGAATTGAAAAATTGAAGGATTGAAGGATTGAAGAATGAAGAAGATTGTTACATGTCTTTTATTCCTGTTGGCAGGACTCTCGGCAGTCCATGCTGAAGAGGATGGCAAGGCTTTTCTGGAACGGTTCTATCAGGAGGGCGCTGAGTGCTGGTTTGATAACGTCTTCCTGAAGAAACACCTCACACAGAAGGCTCTCAAATACCTGCACGATGCCTTTCCCTACGACGATGAGTCGGGCGATGGTCTGGCCATGTGGCTCTTCTATCAGGAGGGGGGCTGGGACTTAGGTGAGTTGAAGGAAATCCTGGTGAAGAATGTCGCAGACAATACCTACCGCGTCACCTGCCATTCTGCCTTCAACAAAGATACCTATGAGTACACCGTCACCTTCGGACTCGTCAGGGTGGGCAATGCCTGGAAGATCGACACCATGAAGCCGGGAAAAGGCGACCTCATCGTCAGCGACCCTGGCATTCAGGACGGCTCTCGATGGAACATTGCCAATCTCGACTATACGGCCAA
>DFGG01000098.1:3268-5620 GCA_002371695.1 bacterium UBA3756 | reverse complement strand
AAAGGCCAGCCCCGTTGGTGCCCAGGTTGCGGCGACCACTTTTTCCTGGCTTCACTCCATAAGGCTATGGCAGAGATTGGCGTAGCCCCTGAGAACGTTGCAGTCATCTCTGGTATCGGCTGTTCGAGCCGTCTGCCCCACTATATGGCTACCTATGGCATGAACACCATCCACGGTCGTGCCGCTGCCATCGCTACAGGCGCCAAGATAGCTAATCCCAACCTCACTGTATGGCAGGTCTCTGGCGATGGCGACGGACTGGCTATCGGTGGTAACCACTTCATCCACGCCAATCGTCGTAACATCGACCTCAATATGATTCTGCTGAACAACCGTATCTACGGTTTGACGAAGGGTCAGTACTCACCCACCTCTCCACGTGGCTTCGTCTCTAAGTCGAGCCCTTATGGTACTGTAGAGGATCCTTTCCGCCCTGCAGAACTTTGCTTCGGTGCCCGCGGACACTTCTTTGCCCGTTGCGTGGCTACTGATGCCAAGGGAACCGTTGAGGTACTGAAAGCTGCCTACGAGCACAAGGGGGCAAGTGTGACTGAGGTGCTGCAGAACTGCGTAATCTTCAACGACCACTGCCACGACGCAGTTTACAACAACGAGGGGCGCAAGAAGAACGCCATCTACGTAAAGCACGGCGAGAAGCTGGTGTTTGGAGAGAACAATGAGTTCGGACTGGTGCAGCAGGGCTTTGGTCTGAAGGTAGTAGAGATCGGCAAGGACGGCTACACCATTGACGATGTACTCGTACACGATGCTCACTGCGAGGACAACACGCTGCAGCTGAAGCTCGCCCTGATGGGCAACAACGATGGATTCCCCATCGCCCTCGGCGTCATCCGCGACGTAGAGGCTCCTACTTACAATGAGTCTGTTTACGCCCAACTTGAAGAGGTCTCAAGCCAGAAGAAGTATCACAACTTTGAAGAGCTCCTCGAGACCAACGACATCTGGACTGTAGAGTAACTATTTGCAAAGTCTACATAACAATCACCCCTTGCCCAAAGTGACAAGGGGTGATTTTGTGTATTTATACACTCATTATTCCGATTAATTATGAATTAAGAGTTGAGAATTAAGAAAAGAAATAGTATCTTTGCGGGCGATTTAAAGATAATTCAATCAAAACCAATAAGATATGTTTCATATTTACGAAGGTTTCCATCTGGTCGATGCGTACCACAAGATGCGCCACCAACGGAAATACCATCCAGAAGACAGCACAAAACGTGTCATTAAAATCGCCCTTGTGGCATTAGTTACCTTAGTACTCTGGAACATGCCTGCAGAATGGTATGGCATCCAGAACCTGACAGTCATCCAGCAGCGTATCATCGCCATCTTTGCTTTTGCTACGCTGATGTGGATTCTTGAAATCGTTTCCTCTTGGGCGACATCGGTGGCCATTATCGTGCTGATGCTATTATTCTGTACGGACAGTGGCATCTTGCCGATGGTAAACGAGGCTGAAGTAGGAAAACTCCTTTCATATAAAGGTGTGATGGCTACATTTGCCGACCCAGTGATCATGCTGTTTATCGGTGGTTTCGTACTGGCAATCGCTGCCACGAAGACTGGTCTCGATGCACAGTTGGCCAAGGTATTGCTCAAGCCTTTCGGCACACGAAGCGAGATGGTACTTCTGGGATTCCTACTTATTACAGGTCTGTTCTCAATGTTTGTTTCCAACACAGCAACAGCAGCGATGATGCTGACATTCCTCACACCTGTATTCCACCAGTTGCCTCCTGAAGGCAAAGGCCGAATCTCACTGGCGATGTCTATTCCCGTAGCAGCCAATCTCGGTGGCATGGGTACTCCTATCGGAACCCCTCCTAACACCATTGCCCTGAAATACCTGAATGATCCCGAGGGTCTGAACCTTGGACTCGGTTTCGGCCAATGGATGATGTTCATGTTCCCCTTGGTGCTCATCCTGCTGTTCATCAGCTGGCGTATCCTGCTTAGCGTCTTCCCCTTCACACAGAAACGTATCGAACTGAAGATCGACGGTGGCATGCAGAAAGGATTCCACTCATGGGTTGTCATCATTACCTTCTTTGTAACAGTAGCACTTTGGTTGCTTGATCGTGTGACAGGCATCAACTCATATACTGTGGCCATGATTCCGTTTATGGTGTTTGCCTTGACAGGAGTCATCAACAAGCGCGACCTCGAGCAGATTAACTGGAGTGTCATCTGGATGGTAGCCGGTGGATTTGCTCTCGGTTATGGTCTGAATGCCTCTGGTCTGGCAGCTAACGCCGTAGAGAGCATCCCATTCGGAGAGTTCTCACCGCTGCTCATCCTGTTACTCGGTGGTGCCATCTGCTACATGCT
>DFGG01000098.1:1097-3067 GCA_002371695.1 bacterium UBA3756 | reverse complement strand
ATGATTCTGCCGATTTCAACGCCACCGAATGCCCTCGCCTTCGCTACTGGTTACGTAAAACAGAACGATATGGCGAAGATGGGTATTCTCATGGGTGTCATCTCGATGGTACTCGGCTTCAGTCTCGTTTACCTGATGGGAGTCATGCATCTGATCTAAATAAGAATCCCCGCCAACAGACGGGGATTTTTTAATATTTGAAGCTACTGCCTCCGACGAATTCTCGCATGATAGACGTCGGAGGTATTTCTTTGTCACTGATTGGCAGAAAATAATGGATGAATTTCATCAATCGATGAGCCTCAGCATACTCCGGACAGTTCTTTGGCACTGATGACAGAATCACCTCCGCATGAGTACGCAGCACGGCAAACTCGATGTTCAGAGCCGAGTTAAACATCACATCAGCCGTCTCCTGGAAGGGGAATATCCACTGATCCTCAGCTTCACAGACGCTCTTCCACTGGCTGATCGTCTCACGAGCCGTGAAGGCGCCCTTGTTATAGTCGCGGATGATACGACGCAGCAAGCGATTATCCTGTGTAGGAATCCAGTTGTGATCATCGAGCGAAATACTTGTCAGGGCCGAGATATAGATTCTGTATTTCAAAGCATCTGGAACATCCTTTGTCAGCAAAGGATTTAAAGCGTGGATCCCCTCAATGATAAGGACGCTATCGCCTGAAAGGCGGAACTTCTTGCCATTATACTCACGCTTACCTGTTACAAAGTTATACTCTGGCACCTCAACCGTCTCTCCTTTCATCAGTCGCGAAAGATGTTCACTCAACAACTTGTGGTCGACAGTCTCCACATTATCAAAGTCATATTGCCCATTCGGCAGTTTCGGCGTATCTACACGGTTTACGAAATAGTCATCGGTAGAGAACGAATAGGGCCGCAAGCCACAAGCCAGCAACTGCACGGAAAGACGCTTACAGAATGTGGACTTACCTGAGCTCGAAGGTCCTGTGATAAGCACAAGCCGGATAGGATTCTGCTCACGATGGAAACGATCATCTATCTCTTCTGCTATCTTCACAATCTTCTTTTCCTGCAGGGCTTCTGATACCTGTATCAGTTCTGAGGCATAACCTTTGAGGATAGCCTTGTTCACATCACCTGCATTCGAAAGGCGCATAATGATGTCCCAGTGCACCTTCTCGGTGAAGACCTCAAACGTCCGAGGCTGAGGCACCTTTTCGGCCAGTACTTCAGGATTCCTCTTATCCGGCACCCGCAGCAACAGACCGTCCTGATAGCGCTCCAGTCCCCACACCTTCAGATAACCAGCCGAAGGCACCAGTGGTCCATAATAGTAGTCGATAGTGTCACCTAATATATAATAATAGGTATAGACCTGCCCACTCGTCTCCAGCAACTTCACCTTGTCGAAGAATCCTCGCTCTGTGAATACGCGCACAGCCTCCTCCAAAGGAGCCTCCATGCGACGGAAAGGCATATCGGCATCGATAATCTCCTGCATCCGCTGGCATACGAGAGCCACATCGTCATCTGTCAGCACGTCACCCGACTTCTTCTTACAATTACAATAAATACCACGAGAAAGCGGGTGCTCCACAAATAGCTTGCTGCCAGGGAAGATATCTGTGACAGCCTTATAGAGCACGAAACAGAGCGAACGCACATACACACGGCGCCCAGAACCGTCGGAGGCATCAATAAACTCCACATCACGGTTCTGATACACACGGAACTTCAGCCCCTGCGACACATTGTTAACCTTAGCCGAAACCACTGGATAACGGAAGTGCAGGTCGTCGGCAAACTCCTGATAGACATCGAGTAGCGAAGTACCTTCTGCAAAGCTCTTTGTCTTGTTGTTATTTTTACAGCGGATCTGGAGCATGGGAACTATCTCTTGTCAACAATCTTACGGAATGACTGTAACTTCTCACCAAAACAGAGGTCGCCACAGTCTCCGAATCCTGGGACGATATACTTATGCT
>DFGG01000098.1:0-973 GCA_002371695.1 bacterium UBA3756 | reverse complement strand
TCGATACCTTCTGGAGCAGCAATCAGACAGCATACATGAATCTTTTTGGGTTTGCCCGACACGAGTAATGCCTCAATGGCTGCGGCCATGGAACCTCCAGTTGCCAGCATCGGATCGGCAATAATCAACGTCTTTCCCTTCACACTCGGCGCTGCGATATAATCAGCCTGAATGCCCACCTCTGTATGCTCGCGGTTGATATACATCCGGAAAGCTGATACATAGGCATTGTCTGCACGGTCGAAGATATTCAGAAACCCCTGATGGAACGGCAGGCCTGCACGTAGCACTGTGCCCAATACGATATCATCTTTCGGCAATGGAATATCCAATGTGCCAAGAGGAGTTGTCACCGTCTTTGGCTTATAGTCAAGTGCCTTCGAAACTTCATAAGCCATCAGTTCACCGATGCGCTCAACGTTATGACGGAAAAGCAGACGGTTCTTCTGATGATTCTTGTCACGCAACTCATACATGTACTGGTTGATAATACTGTTTTGTTCAGAAAAATTAATAACTTGCATAGTTCATCATTTTTAAGTTTTGGTGCAAAGATACGAATTAGCGAGCAAAAAACCAAATTAAAAAACGCTAAAATACTGATTAATTCAACTAAATTGTTTATCTTTGCACCAACCTAAATAAATAACCATAGATTTATGTGGCGTACTTTTCTTATAACAATAGTGGCTATCATCTGTTTTTCCTGTACAAACAGAAAGCCAAAATATGTCATCGGCGTATCCCAGTGTTCAGAAGACATCTGGCGCGATTGGCAAAACTCAGAGATGATGCTCGAGAGCACTTTGCACGAGGGCGTGGAACTGCGATTCACCACAGCCCGTGACGACTCCAAGCGCCAGACCCAACAGATTGACAGTCTTGTGGATAGCGGCATCCAGCTGCTCATCGTAGCCCCTAATCAGCTGGCATCTGTAATGCCTGCCATCGACCGTGCCTACGACAAGGGCAT
>DFGG01000054.1 GCA_002371695.1 bacterium UBA3756 | reverse complement strand
GCTTCGTGATATTGAGCTCTCATGTAGGTAACTATGAGATAGCGGGTTACTCGCTCGTAGCTGCGAAGAAGCGTTTTAATGCACTGGTTTTTTCCGGAGAGAAGGAGAGTGTGATGAAGAACCGCAACCGCATGTTCTCCCAGACCAACATTCGCATGATTCCCATCCGAGAGGACATGAGTCACGCCTTCGAGATGGATGCAGCCCTGACCAACGGCGAAATCGTGAGTATTCCGGCAGATCGCATCTGGGGCTCACTGAAGAGCCTTGCCGCTGATTTCCTGGGGCGTGAGGCACACTTCCCGATGGGACCTTTCAGTGTGGCAACAGCCCGCGGCCTTCATGTACTGGCTATCAATGTGATGAAAACATCCACACGGGGCTATACTGCCTACGTCACACCGCTTGACTATGACAGAGAAGCTCCCCGAAAGGAGCAGATCAGCCAGCTGCACAGCCTTTATGTGGCAGAGTTGGAACGTATTGTCAGACAATACCCAACGCAATGGTATAACTATTTCGATTTTTGGAGACAATGAATATGATAGATTTCAATCAATTAGATGAACAGTCCCTGCGAGGCATTGACGTTCACGAACTGTTACCGCAACAGGAACCCTTTGTAATGGTGGGGTGCCTGACACACGTCGATGAGGTGCGCACTATATCAGAGACCCTCATTCGTCCTGATAACCTCTTTGTAGAGGACGGCCGTTTTAGTGCCAGCGGACTGGTAGAGAATATAGCCCAGACCTGTGCAGCACGTATTGGCTTCGTCAACAAGTACGTCAATAGCAAGGGTGTCCAGTTAGGATTTATTGGGGCCGTCAAGAACCTTGAGATCCTTTCGCTCCCGAGTGTTGGAAAGACTATTGTCACAACAGTCGATGTCATACAGGAGATCTTCGGTATGACTCTGGCATCGGCTACGGTCACGTGCGATGGAGTGGAGTTAGTACGTACTCAGATAAAAATAGCCGTCAAGGAGGAATCGTGATGGAAAAACTACGGTTAGGCGACGAAACGACTGGAATCGAACTGAAGGCATCGAAGCTGTTGGATATCCGCTTTAGCGAGGTCGACTTGATGAACGTGGTGTGGCATGGCTCCTACATGCTCTATTTCGAGGATGCCCGTGAACTGTTCGGCCTAAAATACGATCTGTCGTACCAGGGTTATATCGATCATGGCTACTTCGCCCCGATTGTCGAGATGGATTTCCAGTACAAGCGCCCCATCCGCTATGGCATGCGTCCCCGTATCGATATCATCTATCGTCCTGCACCCTCGGCCAAGATTGTCTTCGACTATGAGATTCACGACCCTGAAGACGAGAGTATCTTTGCTACAGGACATAGTGTGCAGGTGTTTATGGACCAACAGTACCAGCTGGTGTGGGAGAATCCGCCATTCTATCTGGAATGGAAACGCCGATGGGGCGTGGATTTTGGAATGTAGAAGATTGAAGATTGAACATTGAACATTGAAGATTGAAGATTGAAGATTGAACATTGAAGATTGAACATTGAGATATGGACGAACTGATATTGGAACTGAAACAGGAGATTATCAAGGCCCTGAACCTGGAGGAAATGACTCCTGAAGAGATTGATGCAGAGGCACCGCTCTTTGGAGCAGGCCAGCTGGCAGCTGACGGAACGTCGGGAATGGGACTGGGACTCGACTCCATTGATGCACTTGAACTGATCGTGCTGCTGGAGAAGAAGTACGGTATTAAACTGACCAGTCCCGCCGAGGGCAAGACCATCTTTAAGAGTGTGGCCTCGATAGCCGAGTATGTTAAGGAGCATCGTACGAAGTAGGGCAAGACGATGAGTATTGCAGTTACTGGCGAAGGCATCATCTGTGCCATTGGAGTCGACAAGGCTTCAGTGCTTAGTTCTCTGCGCCAGCAGCGTACGGGTATTGGCACCATGCGCCATCTGCGTTCCGTACATCACGAATTGCCCGTGGGTGAAGTGCCTCTCTCCAATGCTGAGATGTCACAACTGCTGGGGCTGGAATCTGATGACTTGATGAGTCGTACTGCCCTGATGGGCATGCTTGCCGTGCGTCAGGCCCTTGAGGATGCTGGCGTCACCAAGATGCTTTCCCGTGGTGAGACGCCCCGTATGTTGCTCATCTCTGGCACTACCGTAGCAGGTATGGACATCACCGAACGTTTCTTCCATGAGATACAAGAGCGAGATGATCATCTCGCATGCCTGAAGACGCACAACGCTGATAGCAACACACAGCAGATTGCTGACTTTTTCGGTTGTTTCGCTGATCATATAACCGTCTCCACAGCCTGTTCTTCTGCAGCTAATGCCCTCATCTTGGGAGCTCGTCTGCTGGAGGCTGGCGAGGCTGATATCGTGGTGGCAGGAGGTACCGAGGCCCTTTCTGTGTTCCATCTCAATGGCTTTCATTCGCTCATGATTCTCGATGCTGCACAGTGCCGTCCCTTCGACGATTCACGTGCCGGACTCAATCTCGGCGAGGGCGCTGCTTTCCTGGTGTTGGAGTCTGGGGAGAATGCTCTTCGTCGAGGGGCCTCTCCGCATGCCTGGATCAACGGATGGGGCGTTGCTTGTGATGCCTTCCACCAGACGGCCTCTTCGGAGGATGGTGAGGGAGCTTACCTGGCCATGATGGAAGCCCTTCGGATGGCAGGACTGGATCCGCAGGATATCCAATATGTGAATGCTCATGGAACGGGTACACCCAACAATGACCTCTCTGAGACTGCTGCCTTGCGGCGTGTCTTTGGCGATGCTATTTTGGGTAATGGACATACTTCTGGCCATCCTCTTGTGTCAAGCACCAAATCGTTTACGGGTCACACCACCAGTGCTTCGGGTAGTATTGAGGCCGTCATTTGTATTCTGGCTCTGCAGCACCATTTCGTGCCCGCTAATCTGGGGTGGCAGTTCCCGATGCCTGCTGGTATCATGCCTACGATGGGTGCTGATAATATGCCTCTTCGCCATGTTCTCTGTAATGCCTTCGGCTTTGGTGGGAATGATTCTTCACTGGTGTTCAGCCGGGAGCCCCGTACTTCTGGGCTTCCCAGAATCCCCGGAATCTCCGGCCTGTCCGGTCTATCCGGAATTTCCGGAATTTCCGGAATCTCCGGTTTCTCCGGTTTCTCCGGAATCTCCGGTCTATCCGGTCTATCCGGAATCTCCGGCTTATCCGCTAGAATCCTCTCAAGTGTCAAGATTACCTCCGAGGACGAGCTGTTGGGAATCCGCGAGTTCGTTAGTCCCCTCGAGGCTCGTCGCATGGGTAAGTTGTTGAAGAGTTCTTTGCTCGCTTCGCTGAGAGCCTTGCGCGAGGCGGGTATCGAGAAGCCTGACGCCATCATCACGGCTACGTCCTTAGGCTGTTGGGAGAATAGCGAGGCTCTATTGCGCCAGCTCGACGAAGAAGGTGAGGTGATGCTCAAGCCTACATGGTTCATGCAGAGCACCCACAATACCATTTCCAGTCTTATCGCCATTCGCACTCATTGTCATGGTTATAATGTCACCTATGCTACCGAAGGGCCTGACCCTTTGCGCTGGGCCCTCCACGATGCGGAGATGCTGTTGAAGTCGGGGCAATGCAAGACTGTTCTTGTTGGTTTCCACGATGAAAGTACTCCTCTTTATCGCTCTTTGATGGCGCGTCTGAAAAAGACCGCCGATAGTCCTCTGTCTTCTGTCACGTCTACAGCCATTGTATTATGTTCCGAATAATTCCATACGCCATCCTCCAGAGTCTGTTGCTGGCCAGTGCCCAGGTGTTTCTAAAGCTGGCCTTGCAGCGTATGCCCCCTTTTGGGTGGACACGAGAGTTCTGGGGGGCGATACTCATCAATTGGCACTTTGCCGTCAGTGGCCTGCTCTTTGGGACTGCTGCCTTGTTGTGGATGTATATCGTCAAGGTGTTCCCCTTTAGCATGGCCTATCCCATGGTATCACTCAGTTACGTCTTCGGTATGCTGGCTGCCTTCTTGGTGTTCCACGAGGAGGTCTCACTCTCCCAATGGACAGGTGTATTCTTCATCATGTTAGGTTGCACCCTTATAGCTCGATAGCCTTATGAAAAGATTCCTGATTATACTATTCACCGTTTGCTGTCCACTCATCACTGCCTATGCGCAGCAGAAGGAAATCCTGCAGGTCGCAGCAACTGTCAAGACCATGCAGTGTGACTTTGTGCAGACTAAGCATCTTCGGCTGCTCAATTCCGCGATGGTTTCCGAGGGACGTATGTATTACCAGCAGAGTAACCGTTTACGCTGGGAATATACTGCTCCATATACTTACACCTTTATCCTCAACGGACAGAAAGTGTTGCTGAAGAACAGTCGCCGGCAAGATGTTGTCGATACGAGTCAAAACAAACTTTTCCGTGAGATAGCCCGTATGATGATGAGCAGCGTGACAGGTCAGAACCTCGCAGATTCAAAGGACTTCCACACTACTTTCACCACCAAGCCTCAGGAGTATGTCGCTACACTTGTGCCAAAGCGCAAGGACATGAGGCAGATGTTTCAGCAAATCATTCTCCACATCAGCCGAAGTCAGAAGATGGTGACCCTGGTGGAGATGATTGAGAAGAAGGGCGACCGAACAGTCATACAACTCAAGAATATCAAACTCAATGCGACGATTCCTCCTGCTGTCTTTGCTCTCGATTAGCATGGCTGCCACTGCCGTTTCCCTTCCACGGGAGAGTATAGGCGAAGACACTGTCCGTTACTCCGCCTATATCGAGACTCCTCGTGCAGCTGTCAGCGGCATCTGCATCCTTGTGAGCGACAGCACAGAGATCAGGGGGTGCCTCTTCAATGAGTTTGGCATCACTGCATTGGAGTTTACCTACAACCGCCGAAAAGACAAGGTACGGCTCCATACGGTGTTGCCTGCCCTTGACAAATGGTACATCCGCCGTACCCTGCGCCGTGACCTCCGTCAGTTGCTCCTGCATCTTCAGCAGGGTGACGGAACCTACGAAAATTCCCGTTATCATATTAAATACACTTTAACCCCACTATTATGATTCTCAAAGACAATTTCTACACCATCCTTCGAAAGGATGTTGATGCCATGGCCTACGACATTCGTCTCAATCCTGCTCACACGATCTATCAAGCTCATTTCCCTGGTGAGCCAGTCACTCCGGGTGTTTGTATCTTGCAGATAGCTCGCGAGTTGCTGGAGGACCTTCTTCAACGTCCTCTTGCTGTCAAGTCTGTCAAGAACATGAAGTTCCTCTCCGTGATCTCACCCCTTGTGACACCGGAGGTTTCCTGCTGTTTCGAAAAGGTCGGTCAGGATGCTGGTATCGTCAGTGCTCAGGCTACTATCAAGACAAACGACAAGGAGTTCGTTAAACTCTCTTTCACGCTGACAGCTTAACCTCGTACTTCGTCTATGGCTAACCTGATAGAAATTGTATCGCTGCAACAAGCCGGTGTGGAGATATTCTCCTCTCTGACGGAAGCTCAGTTGAGAAACAGGGTGGAACCAGAGAAAGGTGTGTTCATCGTGGAGAGTCCCAAGGTGATTCGCGTGGCTCTTGATGCTGGGTATACTCCTGTCGCACTCCTTTGTGAACGACGGCATATCACAGGTGATGCGGCCGACATCATCCAGCGTTGTGGTGACATTCCCGTCTATACGGGCAGTCGTGAGTTGCTGCGGAGCCTGACAGGCTATGTGCTGACACGTGGGGTTCTCTGTGCGATGAGACGGCCTCTGGAGAAGGACCTTCGGAGTGTCGTGGATGGAAAGCGTCGTGTGGTCGTGATCGACGGTGTGGTGGATACGACGAATATAGGCGCTATCTTCCGTTCGGCAGCCGCTTTAGGGATTGATGCGGTGCTACTGACTCGAAACGCATGCGATCCTCTCAACCGCAGGGCTGTCAGAGTGTCGATGGGGAGTGTGTTTCTCGTACCCTGGACATGGCTCGACGATTATGCCACGCTTCGTGAACTTGGTTTTAAGACAGCTGCCATGGCACTGACTGACGATTCGTTGTCAATCGATGATGAGCGACTCCTGACGGAAGAACGACTGGCTATCGTGATGGGAACGGAGGGTGACGGACTGCCTCGGGAGACGATAGCAGGCGCAGACTATGTGGTGCGCATACCGATGCAGCATGGGGTTGATTCGTTGAATGTTGCTGCAGCAGCAGCGGTGGCCTTCTGGCAGCTACGTGCCAGATAAGCGGTACTATCTTTGTTTTATCTCACTGGGCTTACACCCCATCTTCGACTTAAACTTCGCAGAGAAATAGTCAGGCGACTCGAAATTGAGCCGGTAGGCTATCTCTTTGACGGTGAGGTCGGTCGTAGAGAGCAGCTCCTTGGCACGTTGCAGGCGTAGCTCCTGCTGGTAGGTGGCTGGAGAAAGTCCGGTAAACTCCTTGAACAGTTTGCGGAAGTTGCTGTAACTGACCCCCATCTCCTCTGCGACATGCTGGATGGTGAGGTCGCTCTCGAGCGACTGGCGTATGCGCAGGCGGGCACGGTTGATCATGTCTACCTGCTGCTGGTTCTTGCTGAGTTCGATGTTTCGTTCCAGAGAGTACATCATGCCGATGAGGTGGTTGACGAGTCCTGCCATGACTTGCTGCGAGTAGGCTGCCTCTTCGACGGCCTGCTTGTAGGCTGAGCGGTAAAGTTCCTCGATGACAGAGGAGTAGCCCACATGGTAGACAGGCTTCTCAGGTGAAAGGAATCCGGCGCGCACACGGTCGTCCATATTGCGGCCACGGAAGCCAATCCAGTAGCTCTTCCACCCCACGTCCTGCAGGGGATGGTAGGTGTGCCATTCTCCCGGGAAGAGCAGGAACATGTCGCCGGGCTTGAGCCGCATCTCCCCGCAGTGGGTCGTGCTGAACACTCCCTCGCCCTCAGGGTTGTACAACAGTTGATATTCATTCAGTATCCGGCCTTTCTCCACATTGAAGTAGTAGCCGTCTGCGTGACCCTTGGTGGGGTAGGACTCGCCGGGGGCTATCTCCTCATAGCCAACGGTACTCACGGTGAGTCCCCAGAGGGCGTCACGCTCATTTGCCAATAGATATTTACTTGTCTGCACAATAGTTTAATTTTTCGTTTCCTTTATTTCTTCACAAGGTATCCAGAACCAGAAGGTGGAGCCGTGGCCCTCGCCTTCGGAGCTGACACCGATTTCGCCGCCGCAGCGGTCGGCAATGGATTGGCAGATGGAGAGTCCGAGACCTGTGCCCTGTACGAAGTCGTTGAGCTTGACGAATCGTTCAAACACCTTGGGCTGTTTCTCCTTGGGAATACCGGCTCCTGTGTCCTCACAGTAGAAATAGAGACCTTTGCGAGGCTCTGCACCACCCACGGCCCGCACTTCCTGGCGGTAGCCCACCTTGATGTGCCCTTCGTGGGTGTACTTCACGGCGTTGGTCGTGAAATTGGTGAGTACCTGCTGCACACGGCCTTTGTCGAGCACCGTGCGGAAGCTGGTGTATGGGTTGTCCTTGATGAATTCCACCCCCGGCTCCTGCACGCGCTGGGCGAGTGTCTGGCAGATGTCGTCGAACACCTGCGCAAAGTCCACCTCCTCGGGTTCGATGGCCAGTGCCTGTCCCATGCTGGAGGCTTCGAGGATATCGTTGATCAGGCGGAGCAGCATGTCACAGTTGTTACGGATGATGCGGATGAACTCCATGCGCTCTTCGGGCTCGTCGATGACAGGCAGCAGGTCTGAGAATCCTACGATGGCATTGAGGGGCGTACGTATCTCGTGGGTCATATTGGCGAGGAATGCCGACTTCAGGCGTCCCGAGTCTTCTGCCCGCGATGTCTCCTCCTTCAGCCGCTGCTGCGCCTCCATCAGGTCGGTGATGATACGGATCACGCCAAACTGCCCTATACAACGTCCCTGCTTGTCGTGTAGGGGCATGCCGCTGATGGCAAACCACTCAGGACCATCGGTGATGAGGGCGCGCTTGAAGTGGTGGACGACGTTGAATGGCTTGCTCATAATATCCTTATTTGTCATGGCATTGGTCGAGTCTTGTTGCTCTACGTCGTCCATCGCGTCGACATATTCGGCAAGAGACATCTCATAATCCACGGTACGGAGGGAACGTGAGAAACTGATTCGCCTGTCATTCAGATTGGAGCGCCACGCAAACATGTTGCTGTTGCTGAGTAGGTAGTTCAGCTGTGCCTCATATTGATTTGCCTCGTCGGCCACCTTGCGCATCTCCCGGTCGTGGCGTATCTGCTCGCGGTACATGAGTCGCTCGTAGCTGATGTCACGTGCCGTAATGGTGAAGTAGCGTATCTGCCCCTCGTCGTTGACCACGGGCTTGATGCGGAACTCGATATTGCTGTCGAGGCCGATCTCCGGGTAGTACATGTGGTGGCAGACGTGGAACTCGCTGACGTGGTCGAAGTCATCCTTGAAAACGGGTATGTCGAAGAGGGATGTCTTGCGGAAGTACCGCTCGCCCTCCTCGTCGAAGCGGCACAGTTGGCGCATATTGTCGTTGAGGTCTACCAGATGTCCCTTGTCGTCATAGAACGACATGGCCACCAGGTTGGTCTTGAACATCTTGATGTATTTCTCTCCAAGTTCCTTGCTGCTGCGCTCCGCCAGAATCTCGCGCGTCACATCCTTGGCACTGTATACGATGTAGCGGGGCCTGTTGTCCTCTTTCTCTACGATGGCGTTGCCGTGCAGATAGTGCCATTCCTGATTCTCCTCCGTGCCTGAGTTCCAGCGTATCTTGATGTCGTTCTTGGTGCCTTTCTGCTTGAGCTCATTGATAGCGGCAGTGAATATCTCCTGCTGCCAGGAGAGAATGCGCCTGGTGAACTCCTGCAAGGTCATGCCCTCCTTGGGTATCAGGCTTCCGTAGACGTTGGTGAGCTCGTCGGTGTCCATGTCGCACTGTACCACGTAGTAGTTGCCCATGCCCAGTGCCTGCGTCATCATGTTGTTCAGGTCGCTGCTCTTGCGTGTGGCTGCTTTGACGCGTGAACGGATGAGACGGCTGAGGATAAAGCCCATGAGGATGGTGATCACGGCACCGATGATGATGAAGAGGGCCATCGGTGAGGAGTCGTCGTGCTCGCGCTCCGGGTGGAACCACTTGTCGCGTAGACGTTCGATTTCTCCCGATTGCTCCAGTCGGGCGTATTCATCGTCGATCATGTCGATGAGGTCCTTGTCGTAGCCGATGATGCGCAGTTCGCCGGCAGGGATGTCGGTATCGTCGGCCACCAGCAGGCTGTCGATGCCGTACTCCTTCATCTTCCATTCGATGGGGTGCTCTCCCCAGAGGAAATACTTGTACTTGCCATTGCGCACGCCGAGCATGGCCTCGCGGGGTGAGTGGTACTCCATGGTGAACTTGGGCGACGGGTCGTTGGCGAGTATCTCTATGGGTGCATAGTCGTTGTTCTTCACCGTAATCGTGTCTTTTTCCGTCAGACTGCCGATCTGGGTGAGGGGTTTGGTAGCTACCAGGCGTACGCTCTTCACACGGTAGAAGTGGGACAAGTTGCGCGTCATCACGTAGGGACGCTGCTTATAGTTGGTCGAAAGGGCGATGATGAGGTCTGCCTCGCGGTTCTCGAATGTCTCAACGGCCTGATACCACTCCTGCATGACGTAGCGGTGGGGTATCTTCAGGCGGTGGAAGATCATGTCATACATGTCTATGTTGTAGCCGTCGGGCTTGCCCTTGTTGTTGCTGAACTCGTAAGGCGGGAACTCCCAGTCGCACACGATGACGAGCGGCCGCTCCTGAGTGTACTCGCGCAACTGCTGCGCCTCGGCAGGGATAGTGAATAGTGAATAGTAGATCGTGAATAGTATCGCTACCACTCTCGCCATCCGTATCCTATACCATAATATATCTCTCTCCATCATTTCATTTTTATACTATTCACTATTCACTTCCTCACTATTTCGCTTGTCTTGCAGGGCAGGGTGACCCATACGGTGGTACCTTTGCCGTGTGTCGACTTGATATTGATGCTGCCTCCCATCTGCTGCATCAGTTCGTAGCAGATGCTCAGCCCCAGTCCGGAGCCTGTGTTGGCACCTGTGGCGAAGCGCTCAAAGAGGGTGGGCAGGAATTTCTCTTCGATGCCTTCGCCCGTATCGTCGACAGCTATGATCAGACGGTCGCCGATGTAGTCGATACGTGTCCTGACAAAGCCTTGCGTCGTGTGCTGACAAGCATTGGTGACGATCTGGTCTATGACGATGCCCAGGTTCTGGGCGTCGATGTCTACCACGAGTTGCTTGTAGGGATTCTCTATGATGTACTCCACGCCGTCTTGTCGCAGGTTCTCCCAGCTGGTGCTGCAGTCGACGTCGAAGAGCTGGGCGAAGTCGGTGAACTCTGTCTTGATCTCTATCATCTGTGCGTCGAGGCGAGAGAGGAAGAGGATGTTGTTGATGAGTTTCAGCAGGTTGCGCGAGTTCTCCTTGATCTGCTCTACGAATACGACCTCGTCGTCGCTGCTGTGCTCCATCTGGAATAGTTCTGCGAATCCCACGACGGTGTTCAGCGGCGTGCGTATCTCGTAGCTCATGTTGCGCAGGAAGGCGTTCTTCACTGTCTCCACCTCCTGGGCCTTGGCTGACTCTTTCGCCAGTTCGTTCTCCGTGTGCTTCATCTCGCTCACGTCGCGGCACATACCGAAGTAGTTGGCCACCTTGCCACTGTCGTCCACGAGGGGCACGAAGTGTATCTGCAGGCAGAGAGGATAGCCTTCCCTGACGCGCAGTGTCGTCTCTATGGTGGTGCTGATGGGACTTATGGCATGGTTGTCCATACTGTTGAGGATGCGCTGTGCCATGTGCTTGTGCTTGTCGCTGACGAGTGCCAGTGCGCGCGTCTGGGTGAGGCTGTACTGCTCGTGGCCTATTTCGTTGTAGATGGTCAGCGTGTGGGTATTGGCCGAGTAGTTCACCATGCGTATTCCTCCCACCTTGAGCACGTAGTTGATGTTCTGTATGTAGCTGGTCACCTCCTCATTGGCCTTGGTGAGCTGCCGCAGGTTCTCCTGCTTGCGGTTGTAGCTGTTGGCCACCTCGGTGACGTTGCGCCCAGTGCCGTAGATGCACAGCAGCCGGTGGTTCTGGTCGTAGATGGGCATCAGCTGTAGCTCGTAGTATAGCTGCCCGCGCCTGAGGTGCTTGTTGAGTGCCCGCTCGTCGTCGGCTGACTTGAAGATCTGCGTGAGGTGTATCGGCTCCAGCTTCTGCAGGTCGACGTCGCCTTCGCCCAGCACGTCGGCGATTGTGATTTTCTTGGCGATGATGGCATCCTTGCCTCCCTCGAAGGCGGAGCCTGCCTTCTGGTTCATGTCGGTGAGGATACCGTTCTCGTCGTAGTACACCATGTCGATCATGGCGCTATTGAAGATGGCCTGGTAGCGGAGCATGGCGTCTTCTGCCTTCTGTTGCTTCTGCCGCTCTTCCGTGATGTCGCTGCTGGTACCGATGATGACCGAGGGGCGTCCGCTCTTCTGACGGCGCAACACGGACAGTGCGATGGTGAACTCGCGGTCCTCGCCGCCTTCACCTTTGTCCTTGGCACTCATTTCGAGTGTCACGTTCTCCTTTTCCTGGCGCACCAGCTGGTTGATGGCCTCCGTGAGCCGTTCGAAGTCCTCTCTGCGGTAGCGCTGCGAGAACTCCAGGATGGAGTAGTTGCGCTCGGCCTTGCCTTCCTTGTCCATCCAGGTGAAGGTCTTCGTCGGGATGTCGTAGGTCCAGAAGCGCACGTTACTGGTGTTGAGCACGAGCGACAGTCGGGCGTTCTTCTTCTGCAAGTCTTTCGATACTCTCTTCTCCTGAATGCGATAGAACAGATAGTAGAGCAGCGAGATGACGGCCAGCACGGCCAGTGCCACTGCCAGTTTCCATATCCACGAGGGGATGCCTGTCTCTGTGCGCTCGGGGTAGAACCACTTGTTCTGGATGGGCTGTAGCTGTTCCTCGCTATAGAGTAGCTTGTATACGCTGTCCAACTGTTGCAGCAGGTGACTGTTGTTCGACATGAACTTATATTCTCCGTGCGGGATGTCGATGGGCGTGAGCTGCAGGTTGGTGGCCTGATACTTCTGGATAAGCCACTTGAGCGACATCGTGTTCCACACGATCTCACACTCGGGGTCGCTGTTGGCCTTCAGGA
>DFGG01000005.1:5296-5929 GCA_002371695.1 bacterium UBA3756 | reverse complement strand
AGTCGAAGGACGACAAGTACAATCGTGTGGACATCAAGGCCAAGAACTCCAAGGGCGAGATTATCCTGGTTGAGATACAGCAGACCCGCGAGCTGGACTACTTGCAGCGCATGCTTTACGGCGTGGCCAAGGCCATCACTGAGCACATGAGGAGCGGCAGTACCTACGAGCAGGTGAAAAAGGTGTTCAGCATCAATATCCTCTATTTCAAACTGGGTGAGGGTACCGACTATCTGTATCACGGGCAGACAATCCTTTACGGCGTCCACGACGGCGACCAGCTGGCCCTGACGGACCACGAGCGCGAAGACCTCAGGGTGGTTTCGCCCGAGAACATATTCCCCGAATACTATGTCATTCGTGTCAATGAGTTCGACAAACTGGCTGTCGACCCTCTCGACGAGTGGATGCGCTACCTGAAGGACGAGTACATCAGTCCCGACACGACCGTTCCGGGCCTGAAGGAGGCCCGAGAGCGACTGGAGTACCTGCGGATGCCGCCAGAACAGCAGCGGGCCTATGACTATTACCTCGACACGCTGGTCAGAGACACCGATGTTCTGAAGACCCAGTTGCTTGAAGCCCGCATCGCAGGGCTTAAAGAGGGCCGGGCGGAGGGTCGTGAACAGGGCC
>DFGG01000005.1:0-5159 GCA_002371695.1 bacterium UBA3756 | reverse complement strand
GGCCGTGAAGAAGGTCGGGCGGAAGAACGACTTGAGAACGCCAGAAACCTGAAGGAGAATGGTGTCCCCGTTGATGTGATTGCTAAAAGCCTCAGACTGACTCAAGAAGAGGTCGGCATGCTATAGTCTTGTATGATCAACGAATACCAGATAAGGGTGGTGCCCGAGGTGGCAGCACAGGAAGACAGACTGAAGCGCTGGCTGGCCGACGAGAACGGTGTCGACATGAGAACCATCTGCGGGGTGAGGATCCTGAAGCGGAGCATCGATGCCCGTCAGCGGCAGATATACGTGAATCTGAAGGTGAGGGTCTACGTGAATGAGCAGCCTGGCCGTGATGATGAATATGTCAGGACGGAATACCCCAATGTGGAGGGGCGGCCTCAGGTGATTGTCGTCGGTGCCGGCCCTGGAGGCTTGTTTGCAGCCTTGCGCCTGATAGAGCTTGGCCTTCGTCCCGTCGTCCTCGAGCGAGGCAAGAACGTACACGACCGCAAGAAAGACCTGGCTGACATCACCAGGACGCAGAAGGTGGATGCTGAGAGCAACTACTGTTTCGGCGAGGGTGGGGCAGGAGCCTATTCCGATGGCAAGCTCTACACCCGTTCGAAGAAGCGCGGCAATACGGACAAGATCCTGAACGTGTTTTGTCAGCATGGCGCCTCGACGGCCATTCTTGCCGATGCCCATCCTCATATAGGTACTGATCGCTTGCCGAAGGTGATCGAGGCCATGCGCAATACTATTATTAATAGTGGTGGCGAGGTACACTTCCAGACCAAGATGACTCAACTCATCGTAGAGGGAGACAGAGTGGCGGGATGCATCGCCGACAAGGAGTATCGCGGTCCTGTGATTCTGGCCACAGGTCACTCGGCACGTGATGTTTACAGATATCTGGCTGAAGCAAAGATTGAGGTCGAGGCGAAGGGTATCGCGGTGGGAGTGAGACTGGAGCATCCGTCGCAGTTGATCGACCAGATCCAGTATCACTCCAAGCAGGGCCGGGGGAAATATCTGCCGGCAGCAGAGTATGCGATGGTGACCCAGGTGGACGGGCGAGGTGTCTACTCGTTCTGTATGTGTCCGGGAGGTTTTGTGATTCCTGCTGCCACGGACAAGGAACAGATTGTTGTCAACGGGATGAGCCCGGCCAGTCGTGGTACTCAATGGAGTAATTCTGGGATGGTGGTAGAAGTGCGCCCGGAGGATATCGAAGGCGACGGAGTGCTGAGGGTGATGGCGTTTCAGGAGCAGTTGGAGAAGACCTGCTGGCAGCAGGGGAACATGAAGCAGACGGCACCTGCCCAGCGTATGTCTGACTTCGTCAACGGGCGACTCAGCTATGACCTCCCCAAGTCGTCCTATGCTCCAGGGCTCATTTCCAGTCCGCTGCACTTCTGGTTGCCGAAGATGATTTCCTCCCGGCTTCAGGAAGGCTTCAAGACTTTCGGGCGCAACGCTCACGGATTCCTCACCAACGAGGCCGCGCTGATAGCTGTAGAGACCAGGACCAGCAGCCCGGTGCGTATCTTGAGGGATCGCGAAACGCTGCAACACGTTCGCCTTCAAGGCCTTTTCCCGTGTGGTGAAGGGGCTGGCTATGCAGGTGGCATCGTCTCGGCAGGGGTCGATGGTGAGCGCTGCGCAGAGATGGCTGCAGCCTATTTGCAAAAATAATGCGGAAAAGATTTGGTAGTTCCAAATCTTTTTCGTAACTTTGTGGCATAAATATTTACTAACTAAAAATTCAGAGCACTATGAATAGGGAGGAGCAATTCGTTATTACCATCAGCCGTCAGTTTGGAACAGGCGGTCATGAGATTGGAGCAGAACTGGCTCGTAGGTTGGGAGTGAAACTGCTCGATAAGCAGATTATCAATGAGGTGGCCAAACGTATGAGCGTGGTTGAGGAGGCTATGGAGAAGATAGAGGCTCGCAATCCACTCTGGCGAGACGATTTCACCGACTTCTACCGCAACTATATGACGCATGCCGAATACAATGGCCTGGAGCACGACCGTACCTCGCACGACCTCTTCGAGGCCCAGGCAGACGCCATCCGTTCTATTGTGGCAGAAGAGTCTTGCGTACTCGTGGGTCGCTGCGGATTCCACATCTTTGCCGAACATCCCAATGCCTTGAAAATCTTTGTACATTCTTCGGAAGACTGCCGAAAGAGGCGTATTGCCGAGAAGTACGGCCTGAATCTCTCTGATGCTGCGGCGATGGTGGTAGACAATGATTACAGTCGTGAACTTTACACAAAGACTTTCACAGGGAAGGATTGGACAGATGCCCGCAACTACGACATCTCCATAGATGTAAGGAAGTTCGGCGTCAATGGTGCTGTCGACTTCTTAATGAAGTGTATTGAGTAGAGTTTTAGTGTTTAACTGAAATTTCGATAGAAAAATTTGCCAGTATACCGATTTTTTAGTAACTTTGCGCCTTGAAATTTCAATTCAGAGTAATTACTAAAGAATCGGTATAATGAATATTTCCTACAAATGGTTGAAGGAATACGTGGATTTCGACCTCACTGCCCAGCAGGTTGCTGACGCTCTGACATCGACAGGTCTCGAAGTCGACGCATTGGAAGAAGTACAGAGTATCAAGGGTGGACTGAAAGGGCTCTACGTGGGCAAGGTGCTCACTTGCGAGATGCATCCCAACAGCGACCACCTGCATGTGACTACGGTAGACTTAGGCAAGGGCGAACCCTCGCAGATTGTGTGTGGAGCGCCTAATGTGGCTGCAGGCCAGAAGGTGATTGTGGCTGATCTCGGTTGTGTGCTCTATGATGGCGACAAGGAGTTCGTCATCAAGAAGTCGAAGCTGCGCGGCGTTGAGTCCTGTGGCATGATCTGCGCCGAGGACGAGATCGGTATCGGCACCTCTCACGATGGCATCATCGTGCTGCCTGACGATGCAGTTGTCGGTACTCCCGCTGCAGAATACTACCACCTGGAGAGCGACTGGCTCATCGAGGTCGATATTACCGCCAATCGTGCCGACGGCTTGAGCCACTGGGGCGTGGCACGCGATCTGTATGCCTGGCTGAAGCGTAATGGCTACCAGACACGTATGCATCGTCCTGACTGTTCGGAGTTCAAGGTTGACAATCACGACCTGCCCATTCAGGTGACCATCGAGAATCAGGAGGCCTGCAAGCGCTATGCCTGCGTCAGCATCACCGATTGCGAAGTGAAGGAGTCGCCAGACTGGCTGAAGAATCGTCTGACAACCATCGGCCTGCGTCCCATCAACAATATCGTCGATATCACCAATTATATCATGATGGCCTATGGCCAGCCCCTGCATTGCTTTGATGCCGACATGGTGAAGGGCCATCAGATTGTGGTGAAGACCATGCCCGAAGGCACACCCTTCCAGACGCTCGACGGCGTAGAGCATAAGCTCTCCGACCGCGACCTGGCCATCTGCAATAGCGAGGAGCCTATGTGTATCGCTGGTGTGTTCGGAGGAAAGGGTAGTGGTACCTACGAGACTACCAAGAACGTGGTGCTCGAGAGTGCTTATTTCCATCCCACGTGGATCCGCAAGAGTGCCCGTCGCCATGGCCTGAGCACTGATGCTTCCTTCCGTTTTGAGCGCGGCATCGATCCCAACGGCACCATCTACGCCCTCAAGCAGGCTGCTATCCTCTGTCAGCAGCTGGCTGGTGGCAAGGTGTCCATGGAGGTCTGTGATGTCTATCCGGAGCCCATCCGCAATGCGGTTGTCGACCTCAGTTTCGACTATGTGCACAGCCTGATTGGCAAGGAGATTCCTGCGGAAATCATCAAGGCCATATGCCTGTCGCTCGATATGGAAGTTAAATATGAGAACGAACAGGGCCTTACGCTTGAGATTCCTGCATACCGTGTGGATGTGCAGCGCCCCTGCGACGTGGTGGAGGATATCCTGCGCATCTACGGATATAATAATGTGGAGATTCCCACCCAGCTGAAGAGCTCGCTCGTCATCAAGGGCGACGAGGACCAGAAGCACAAGCTGGCCAACATCGTCAGTGAGCAGCTCGTAGGCGAGGGCTTCAATGAAATCCTCAACAACTCGTTGAGTAAACTGTCGTACTACGACAGTCTACAAAGTTACCCCTCCGAGAACTGCGTCAAAATCATGAACCCCCTCTCCAGCGATCTCAACGTGATGCGCCAGACGCTTCTCTTCGGTGGTTTGGAGAGTATTCAGCACAATGTGAACCGTAAGCGTCAGAACCTGCGGTTCTTTGAGTTCGGCAATGTCTATACCTTCACGCCGGAGAAACAGAACGACGACGATCCCATGCAGGCCTATAAGGAGCAGTATCATTGCGGACTCTGGGTGACGGGCAAGCGCGTTGAGGGCTCCTGGGCGCATCAGAACGAGGACAGCACCTTCTACGAGCTCAGCGCCTACGTGGAGAATATCCTGCGCCGCATTGGTGTGAAGCCGGGAATGATTGTACGCAAGAAGTCTGAAAACGGTATCTTCTCCAGCGGTCTCACCTTCGAGAATCGCGGTGGCAAGAAGCTTGTCGAGATGGGCATCATCGCCAAGAAGCTGCAGAAGCAGTTCTCACTTGACAATCCAGTCTATTATGCGGAACTCAATTGGACGGCTCTGATGAAGGTGATTCGCAAGAACGAGGTACTCTACACCGAGATTCCTAAGTTCCCTGCCGTGAGCCGCGACCTGGCTCTGTTGGTAGACAATGGTGTGGAATTTGCCCAGATAGAGCAGATAGCCCGTCAGACAGAGAAGAAATTCCTCAAGCGTGTAGAGCTGTTCGACGTCTACGAGGGTGACAAGCTGCCTGCTGGCAAGAAGTCTTATGCCGTCAACTTCATCCTCCAGGACGAGGAGAAGACCATGGGCGACAAGCAGATCGATGCCATCATGCAGAAACTCATCGCCAACCTGAAGAAGCAACTCAACGCTGAGCTTCGCTAATTATGCATTATGAATTATTAAATATGAATTAAAGATATGGGAAGAGCATTTGAATATCGTAAGGCTACGAAGCTGAAGCGATGGGGCCACATGGCCAAGACATTTACCAAGATCGGCAAGCAGATCGCCATCGCTGTCAAGGCAGGCGGTCCGGAGCCAGAGAACAACCCCGCACTCCGTGCCATCATTGCCAATGCCAAGCG
>DFGG01000094.1 GCA_002371695.1 bacterium UBA3756 | reverse complement strand
AAGGCTGCTGAGATCCTGGCTTCAGAGGGAGAGAAGACGGCTATTGTCAACAAGGCTGAAGCCGCCAAGCAGGAAGCTATTCTCCAGGCCGAAGGTCAGGCCCAAGCACGTATCCGTGTGGCTGAGGCTGAGGCGAAGGCCATCGAACTCATCACCGAGGCAGTCGGCAAGTCGACTAATCCCGCCAACTATCTTTTGGCACAGAAGTACATACAGATGATGCAGGAACTCGCAGAGGGCGACAAGACCAAGACCGTCTATCTGCCCTACGAGGCCACCAACCTGCTGGGGTCTATTGGTGGCATAAAAGACCTCTTTAAAGCAGAGTGAGTGAAAAAATCGCAGATTTCTGCGATTTTTTCATTTATTCTTGCTAACTTTGCAGCCGTTTAGAAATTAGACTGTATGGTAAATAATATCTTCAAGGGCCTTGGAATCGCCCTGATAACACCCTTCAACGAGGATGGTTCGGTGGATTACGAATCGCTCATACGCCTGCTTGACTATCAACTCAATAATGGTGCCGACTTCTTCTGCATCCTCGCTACTACAGGTGAGACACCAACCCTCACTGCTGCTGAAAAGCTAAAGATTAAGGATACCATTGTCGATTATGTGCAGGGCCGAGTGCCCATTCTGATGGGGTGCGGAGGCTATAATACTGCTGCGGTGGTCGATGAACTCAAGAATGGTGATTTCCGAGGCATCGACGGCGTGCTTAGCATCTGCCCATATTACAACAAACCATCGCAAGAAGGTCTCTATCAGCATTTCAAAGCCATCTCAGCTGCCACCCGTCTGCCCATTGTGCTGTATAATGTTCCAGGACGTACTGGCGTCAATATGCAGGCTGCCACAACCGTCCGTCTGGCACGTGACTGCCAGAACATCGTTGCCATCAAGGAAGCCAGTGGCAATCTCGAACAGGTAGACGAGATTATCAAGAATAAGCCGCGCGACTTCGATGTCATCTCTGGTGATGACGCCCTTACTTTCCCCATGATTAGCTGTGGTGCTGTTGGCGTCATTAGTGTCATTGGCAATGCATTGCCTAAGGAATTCTCCAAGATGATTCGGCTGCAGATGCGTGGCGAATACGATCCTGCCCGAAAGATTCACCATAGCTTTACCGACCTCTTCTCGCTGCTCTTTGTCGATGGTAATCCGGCAGGCGTGAAGGCGATGCTCTCCGAGATGGGCTTCATTAAGAACGTGCTGCGACTGCCGCTCGTTCCGATGCGTATCAAGAATATCCAGCGGATGTCGGAAATCCTCAAAGCACTTAAAATATAATAAGGTGGAAGAGTCGAAGGTTATTCATGAGATTACCCCGCTGATGGGCAAGGATGTGCTCTACATCGCTGACCGTCGGAAAAAAGAGTTTACCTATCCCATCCATAACCACGAGGTCTACGAACTCAATTTCGTAGAGCACGCTGCCGGTGTGCGCCGTATAGTGGGCGACTCTAGCGAGGTGATTGGCGACTACGATCTGGTGCTCATCACCAGCCCTGACCTGGAGCATGTCTGGGAGCAGAATGAATGCACCAGTCAGGATATCCGTGAGGTGACCATACAGTTCGACTTCGATTTCAGCGACAGCAGCATCTTTGGGCGCAACCCCTTCAACTCGATGCGCAAGATGATGGTAGAAGCCCAAAAGGGACTCTGCTTCCCGATGGATGCCATCATGAAGGTCTACCAGCAGCTCCACACGCTCAGCAGTATTAAGGATGGCTTCTACGCCTTCCAACAGTTCCTCGCTATCCTCTACGAGCTCTCGCGCTGCGACGGTGCACGCTCCTTGGCGTCGAGCAGCTTTGCCAAGGTCGATGTGGCAAGTGATAGCCGCAGAGTACTCAAGGTAAAGAATTACATCAGCGAGAACTATCAGCACGAGATACGTCTCTCCGACATGGCCAGCCTTGCAGGCATGAGTGCAAGCGCCTTCAGCCGATTCTTCAAATTGCATACAGGCCGCAATCTCACTGACTATATCATTGACATGCGGCTCGGATATGCTAGCCGACAACTCGTCGACAGTACCGACTCCATCGCAGAGATCAGTTATAGGTGCGGATTCAACAACCTGAGCAACTTCAACCGCATCTTCCGAAAGAAGAAAGGCTGCAGCCCCTCAGAGTTCCGCGAAAACTATCATAAGACGCGCGTCATCGTCTGATAATTCTTGTCTTAAATCAAGGATTGATGGAAAAATGACTGAAATTGCAAAAAAAATCTCGAAAAGTTTGGTAAGTTAAGAAAAAGTGTGTACCTTTGCACCCGCAAAACAGAAACGGATTGGTTCCGTAGCTCAACTGAATAGAGCATCTGACTACGGATCAGAAGGTTGTGGGTTTGAATCCCGCCGGAATCACAAAGTTTGAGAGAGAAAGTCACTATGTGGGCTTTCTCTTTTCTTTTAAACCGGAGGATATAATTATGATTAGGATAATAAATAGGTATACCACCATCATCATACTCGTCATAGGCTGTTGCCTTACTGTCACTGCCCAGCGTAGACAGATAGGAGAGGCGCGTACCATCATCAAGAGCGGCAAGAACTACGACAAGGCCGAGCTGCTGATGACTAACCTGCTGAAGGACTCCGCTAATCGCGACAACAAACGTGTTCACGAGATATGGTTGTTGAGTGTCCAGAAACAATATGAGCAGGCCAACGAGCGTTTCTACATGAAGAAGCAGCAGGACACGGCACAGTTCTTCTCACTCGTTCGCCGTATGTTTACCATTGCCTTCCGTCTCGACTCGCTCGATGCTCGTCCCGACAAGAAGGGGAGGGTGGCTCCCGATTTGCGCCAGTCGGTATCGAGGGATATGGCAGGTTACCGGCCCAACCTCTTCTCGGGTGGTTCCTACTATCTCAGGAAAAGCGACTATCCCAGGGCCTACGACTATTTCGAGACCTATATCGACTGCGCCCGTCAGCCGCTCTTCACGACTCAGCATTTCGACTCTACCGACACACGACTGCCCGAGGCTGCCTACTGGGCCACATATACTGCCTATCGTATGCAGAATCCCGTGCTTGCTCTACGCTACCACAAGTTGGCACTGCTCGACTCGGTGAAGGCCGAATACACCTATCAGTATATCGCTGAAGCGTGGCGTGCGCTGAGCGACGACTCCATGTATGTGGCCACACTTCGCGATGGCTTCACGAGATTCCCCAAGTCGACCTACTTCTTCCCCAGGCTGATGGACAGCTACAGTCAGGGCGGACACTATGACAAGGCCCTCAAGACTGCTGACGAGGCACTTGCCATAGACTCCCTCAACGAGTTCTTCCTCTTTGCCAAGTCGGTGGTGCTGCTCAATATGGAGCAGTATGCCCAAAGCCTCGAATATACCAACCGCCTCATAGCGATGGACACCAAGATGGCAGATGTCTACTACAATGCCGGAAGGGCCTACCTCAACATCGCCCTGCGGATGGACTCCCGGCGGCATAAGAAGCAGATACGTAAGATGTATCAGCAGGCCCTCCAGCCGCTTGAGCACTACCGCCAGTTGGCACCCACAGAAAAAGACAAATGGGGACCGGCACTCTATCGCGTCTATTTCAATCTGAACATGGGAAAACAGTTCGACGAGATAGACAAAATCTTAAAGAAATAAAAAAGATTGCCCCTTCTGATACACTTTTCGGGATTTCTTCGTAATTTTGTGGATTAGAATACATATTTGATCTAAAACAAATTAATATTTACGAAGAAAACTATGGCAGACAATGCTCAATTGATTGCTCAGTGCGAGGCACGGGCAAAGGAATGGCTCTCTCCGGCCTTCGACGAGGAGACACGCAAAGAAGTACAGGCTATGCTCGACGCAGAGGACAAGACTCCCCTCATCGATGCCTTTTATCAGAATCTTGAGTTTGGTACGGGTGGACTCCGTGGTATCATGGGGGCAGGCACCAACCGTATGAACAAGTACATCGTGGGTATGGCCACCCAGGGTTTCGCCAATTATATCCTGAAGGCATTCCCCGGACGCAACGACCTCGCTGTCGTTGTAGGTCATGACTGCCGCAACAACGGACGTATGTTTGCTGAGTCCGTAGCAGCCATCTTCTCAGCCAACGGCATCAAGGCTTATCTCTTCGAGAGCCTCCGTCCGACACCTGAGATTTCATTCGCCATCCGTCAGCTCCACGCTCAGGCTGGTGTCAACGTGACCGCTTCCCACAACCCCCGCGAGTACAATGGCTACAAGGCTTACTGGGAGGACGGTGCACAGGTGCTGGCTCCTCACGATGTAGGCATCATCGAGGAGGTGAACAAGGTGAAGATCGAGGACGTGAAGTTCGAGCCCAACTACGATCTCATTGAGATTATCGGCGGTGAGATGGACTGGGACTACCTGCAGGCAGTCAAGGAGGCTATGGTCGATCAGGATGTCATCCTGCGCCAGAAGGACCTCAATATCGTCTATTCTCCGATGCACGGCACGGGGCGCGTCATTATCCCCGAGGCACTCCGTTCCTGGGGTTTCCAGAACATCCACGTGGTGCGCGAGCAGATGACTATCGACGGTAACTTCCCCACCGTGGTCTCTCCGAATCCTGAGAATGCCGAGGCCATGACTCTGGGTATGAAGCTCGGTACGAAGCTCAATGCCGACCTCGTCATCGCCTCCGATCCTGATGCCGACCGTCTGGCCATCGTTTGCCGCAACAACAAGGGAGAGTGGGAAATCCTTAACGGTAACCAGACCTGCATGATGTTCTGCTGGTATATCATCGCCAATAAGAAGAAGCTTGGTCAGCTGAAGGGCAACGAGTTCCTTGTGAAGACCATCGTGACAACAGAGGAGATTGCCGAGATCGCCAAGAAGAACGGCGTGGAGCTGCGCGACTGCTACACTGGCTTCAAGTGGATTGCCAACGAAATCCGCATCTCCGAGGGCAAGCAGAAGTACATCGGCGGCGGCGAGGAGTCGTTCGGATTCCTGCCGTTCGACAAGGTGCGCGACAAGGACTCCCCCGCATCTATCTGTCTGATCTGTGAGATCGCTGCCTGGGCCAAGGACAACGGTATGACCCTCTACGACCTGCTGATGAATATCTACGCTGAGTACGGCTTCTCGAAGGAGGTGACCATCAACGTGGTGAAGCCCGGCAAGAGCGGCGCCGATGAGATCAAGCAGATGATGGTAGACTTCCGCAACAATCCGCCGAAGGAACTGGGTGGTGCGAAGGTATGCCTCTGGAAGGACTACCAGACGCTGGAGGCCACGAAGGCTGACGGCTCTAAGGAGAAGATCAACATGCCGACCACCTCTAACGTGCTCCAGTGGTTCTGCGAGGACGGCACGAAGGTCTCCGTACGTCCCTCAGGCACGGAGCCGAAGATCAAGTTCTACTGCGAGGTGAAGGATCCCACCTTCAAGTGTGCCGGCTGCTACGAGCGCTGCACCAACGCCGCCATGGAAAAAATTGAGGCCATCAAGAAGAGCCTCAATCTATAGTTATCTTGTCCATCCCAATGATAAGTCCCGAAGGAATCTCTCCTTCGGGACTTTTTTCTCACCTAATCACGTTCTCTCTTCCCCTGTTAAATCCGCTGAGCCCTGACAGATGCCTATTACTATATAGGTTAACAAAAACATGGTGCACTTTCTGCACTTTCTGCACCTACGCCAGTATGCAGTTGCATATTTAATCCGTTATGAATAAGTATTCATAACTCTGGGATAGTGGCTGTTTTACACAGGGAAACGATACGCTTCCGACAACAAAAGGCTATCTTTGGGAAATAAGAGGCTATCTTTTAACAACAGGAGGCTCTTATTTTTCAAAGATAGGCTCCTGATTTTTGTAAAGAGCCTCCTGTTGAGCGAATATAGGCACTTGAAGCAGTCTATATCCTGCTTGTGCATATTTATTCAGGTGCAGAGAGTGCAGAAAGTGCACCATGTTTTGGTAAGCCCTATATAGTTGTTACTATACGTAGGGTTCGCGGGGTGTTGCGTGTTTTTTTACCACTACCAGCCTATCTCGTTGTAGCCGGCGGCCCAGTACCACCCCATCTGTTGGATGGTCAGATTTTCTGTATGCCGGAACCTCCACTGGGGGACGAACATGCTGACACCACCGAAGCGCGCTTCGGTCATCTCGAAGTCGCCATAGTATGTCTTCCAGGTCGAATCTACAATATATGGGTCTCTATTTGTCATCCATCGCTCCGCCATCTTTTTATAGACGACGGTCTTGTCATAGGCCTGCTTCCAGATCTTGTAGTTATCGGCGGAGGCAAACTTAAGAATGAAGTCGTTCATGTCGTAGTACATGTTGTCGTAGGTTCTGTCGTTATAATAGTGGATCAGTCCGCTGACATCTGGATATTCACTGCCGAAACTGTCGGCAAACGACTTCAGCACCGTGCGTGTGGCACTGGTAAGATTAGCCACCTCACTGGTCTTGATTGCGGCAAGGGGAACGTCAAGCCCATCGGCGCGCTGTTCATAATACCGGTCGATGATGGAACTGTAGAAGGAAGTCTTCTCCATCAAGGCAGGTACGACGGTCTGATAGGGAGCACCGACGCCCGGTATTTCGGCCGGTGAGCCGATGATGTAGTCGGTGACTTGACGGAGCTCATAGGCATTCTCGATACAGGCCATGAAGCAGCAGTCGAAGAAGATGAAGTCGAGGTGGGGTACGTGGGAGAGGGCCTTGGCCATCGAGGGGATGTTCATCCAGTATTTGCCGGAACCGTTGTGCGACTGGTTGCCTGTGTCGCCGCCGTAGGCCCTCGGACGCGCCATCGAGTTGTAAACGGTGGAGTCATTCTTGATGTTCCATCCCGTACCGTGTCCCCAGAACACCATTCCGTAGCTGTCGGCGGGATTGTCGGTGAAGGCCTTCCTGGCCACTGTCTCCAGTACAGCCGGGTCGCTGGTGAGTGTCTCCTCCATGGGGATGGAGTCGGTCTGCTCGCCATTACGGTAATAGAGCAGATATGGCCTGCCGTCGGGACATCTGTCTGTCTTGGCCTGATTGACATAGACCGCCAGACAGTTGCTGCCTATGGACTTGACGCCTTCCTTGATCTGC
>DFGG01000141.1 GCA_002371695.1 bacterium UBA3756 | reverse complement strand
TACTAGTTTCAAGCGTCAACATGCTTCTGAGAGACGAAGAGTTTGACAGTCTCGAATCACTATGCTATGCCTGCAGCAGAGAAACCAAGGAAATTAAGGACTATCTCATGAAGTACGGCTTCGTATGGAGTGAGCATCAGAAACAATTCAGACCCATCGGCTACGATCAATGAAATCTAAATACATTTTTTGAAATCAAATAAGAAGATGAAAGAGATCAACTACAAAGACATGAAATTTAATCCGTTCAACCTCATTGGCGGTGAATGGATGCTGATAACGGCTGGTGACGAGAACAGCTGCAACACGATGACTGCCTCATGGGGGCATCTTGGTTGCCTGTGGGGTAACAACGATCCTTCGGCAGTGGTTTACATTCGTGAATCTCGTTATACCAAGGAGTTTGTCGATGAGGAGCCTTATTTCTCGCTCTGTGTCATGGACAAGTCGTTCAAGAAGCAGATGGCCTATCTGGGCAGCACGTCAGGACGTGACGAGGACAAGATAGCCAAGGCAGGACTCACACCCATCTATGCCGATAACACTGTCTATTTCAAGGAAGCCAAGCTGGTGCTCGTCTGCAAGAAGGTCTATGCCGCAGAGATCCAGCCAAGTGGCATCATCTATCAGGAAACCATCGACCAGAGTTATCCGCAGGGTGACTATCACACCATGTACGTCGGTAAGATCGAGAAGGTGCTGGTGAGGGATGATGAGTATCTGAAATAATAGATAAATAAATCGGAATTTATAGTTATGACTAGAGAAGAATCAAAAGCACGTAATGCATTGGAGAAGGTCTCAAATAAGTGTAGGAAACAAGTTGCAAAGAAGTTTGGTTGGAAACAAAGTGGCTATCTCAATTGGAGAATAGATTCAGGCTATTATTTCAGCTTGTGTCATTTGGTCTTGGAACAGGTTGAGCTTTCCGTGAAGCCATACTTCATTGATGACCTATGGTGGGACATATTTGAGATGCCAGAAAACAAACAAGCACCTAAAAGCTTAAGAGGTAATGGAGCTTTTGCTGTTTCAGATGTAAAATTAAAGGAGTACGCTGTCTTTGATACAGCCAAAATTCCAGTTTATACAGAAGATGATGTGATTGCCCGATGGGAAAGCACGTTCAGTACTGTAGAAGCAGACATTGCCCATTTCCTCAGCGAGAACCCCAATCCAGATAGTTTTTGCCCATCTGGAAGAACGAACCGCATTTACGATCTAATGATGGATATACACTCAGGAAACACCAAACAAGCTTTGGAAAGAATTGAGTATTTTAAGTCGCACAATTTTGGCAGTGGCTACGAAGGCCCTAAAGGTGATGCTTATGGCTACATTGAGAGATGGTGTAAGAAGTAAATTCCAATTTATCTGCATAAAAATATGTACAGCTTAACATACAAGGTAACAACAAGCACCTGCGACAGCGAAGGAAAGCTGAAACTCTATTCCGCTCTCCAGATGATGCAGGACTGCTCAGAGATGTGGATTGACAGCGAACCGGGCGTAAAGCGGTATTTCGCTGAGCAGAACATGGCACAACTCCTAGCAACACGCCAGGTTGAAATCGTCCGAGTGCCAGAATTCAAAGAGGAACTGACGGTGACAACCTCCGTCTATGGCATGAAGCCTATGTTCGGATTCCGCAACACCTTTATCTATGATGCAGAAGGCAAGCCTTGCTACAAGACATGGAGCATGGGAGCATTCGTTGACAAGGTGGCGGGCAAACTGAAACGTGTGGACGATGCGACTATACAATCAATGACGCTGGAACCACAGCTGGAGATGAACTACAAAGACCGCCGCATCATTCTGCCTAAGACTGAAGGTGAAGAGCAGCATCCTATTAAGGTGCTTCGTGCCGACATTGATTACAACAAGCATCTGAACAATGCCAACTATGTCCGTATGGCGATGGAACTGTTGCCGGAGAATTTTGTGGTGAATGGCTTACGGGTAGAATATCGAGTAGCTGCCAAACTTGGTGATTGTCTGATTCCTACTATATACAAAATAGCTGACGGCATCATTGTTTCCCTGTCTATAGGGAGTGAGGTGAGTGCCATCATTGAGTTTACATAAACTATGCCCAAAGAACGGAACAAGGCTGATGGCTATCGTGAGAAGGCCTACGAGGGCGACACCAAGGCAATGAACAACCTTGGGGTCTGCTACGAGCGTGGCACAGGCGTAAAGGTCAACCTTGAACTGGCGTTCGAGTGGTATATGAAGGCTGCGGAATTGGGCGATGTCTATGGCTGCTTCAACGTCGGCGAGTGCTATTATCACGGAAAAGGCGTAGAGCAAGATGCGGTAAAAGCATTCGAGTGGTACCTGAAAGCCGCCGACAAGGGTGACATGCAGTCGCAGGTGAACGTGGCCAACGCCTACTACCTTGGCGATGGTGTCGAACAAGATCACCATAAGGCTTTCCTATGGTATCTTGAAGCAGCCTTCCAAGGCCATGTACTGAGCCAGAAAAATGTTGGTGCAGCCTTTTGGAATGGCGACGGCGTAGAGAAGAATTTGGAGGAATGTGCGTTCTGGTATGAGTTGGCGGCCAATGGCGGTGATGCCCAGGCACAATTCGCCACGGGCTGGTTTCTGATGACTGGCACAGGCGTTCCCAAGGATGAGCGCAAGGGGTTAAAGTGGATTCACAAGGCTACCTTCCAAGGCTATCAGCCAGCGATAGACTATTGCAAGGAACATGGTTACAAATGGTATTAATAGTATGATAACCATC
>DFGG01000051.1 GCA_002371695.1 bacterium UBA3756 | reverse complement strand
ACAACGTCCGCATCCGATACAGCGGTTGAGGTCTATCTTCGGATAGACAATGGTATCGCGGTCCAACTCTGAGGGACGTACGAAGTTGGGCAGTTCTTCGCCGACAATGTCCTCCAGTCGCTTAATGCCACGCTGGCGCAGGTAGGTCTGCAGTCCCAGCAGCATATCGTCGATCATGCGGTAGCCGTACTGCATCACGGCCGTACATACCTGCACGTTGCGGCAGCCCAGTTGCATGAACTCCAAGGCGTCGCGCCATGTCTCGATGCCGCCTATGCCACTGAAATGCACCGTATGAAGCTTGTTCAAAATGCGCTGCGAAGCCATCTCCAAGATGAAGCGCAGGGCGATGGGCTTTACAGCCTTGCCGCTATAGCCCGAAATGGTCTTCTTCTGGCTCACCTCGGCCTGTTCCGACATCGTGACGCTCTTGATGGTATTGATGGCAGAGATTGCGTCGGCTCCGGCAAAGTAGGCCCCAATGGCAGGTTCCTGCATGTGAGTGATGTTGGGAGTCATCTTAGGGATGACGGGGATTCTCACTGCGCGCTTCACGTAAGTGGTGTAGAAGGTGACGAGTTCCAGGTTCTGTCCCACGTCGCTTCCCATGCCTGCCAGTCGCATCTGTGGGCATGAGAAGTTCAGCTCCACGGCATCGCAGCCAGCCTCCTCGGCCATCTGCGCCAGTTCAATCCATTCTTCCTCAAGCTGCCCCATGATGGATGCTATGACTACCTTCGACGGGTAGTCGCGCTTCAGCCGACGCAGAATGTCGAAGTCCGTCTGGTACGGATTCTCAGAGAGCTGTTCCATGTTGCGAAAGCCCTCTATCGCTGAGCCGTTCTTCACGGCATCGAAGCGGGGCGACACTTCCCGGATCTCCTGTTTGCAGATGGTCTTGTAGAACACGCCACCCCATCCCATGTCGAATGCCCGCGCCACCATCTCATAGTTCGTACACACGGCCGACGAAGCCAGGAAGAATGGGTTCTCGCAGCGTATGCCGCAGAAGTCAATGGCAAGCGACAGCTCTTCTTCCGGGGAATTCAAATTCCCGGGAACGGGTGAGGGAGCATCTCCCTGTGAGGGACTGCTGGAAGCCTCTTGCTCCACAGCCCTGCACAGCTCTCTGATGCGGATGGGGCGGTCGTAGTGGATGCAGGCCTGTTCGGCAGCCATTAAGTCAGCATCGCTACACGATGCCACCCACCGACCTGCCAGTGTCTCATTTCCAAAACGGATAGCTCTGATGGCCCGTGCGGGATCGCCCGTCGGGCATGCTTTGCTACATGGTGCATCCACGCACAACAGGCAGCGTCCTGCCTCCTCAGGGATGTTCATCTTTCTTGCTGTTGTCTTCATATCCTCCTTTGTTTTAGGTTAGTCCTGATATTACTTAATTTCTGTGCGGCCTTGCCCCTGATTACACAGCAGCTTTCTTTTCTTCCTCCAGTTTCAGGCCGATACTGAAGATTTCACCCATCAGCAGCGCAAAGAAGCCTTCGCCCAATGTGTCGATGCCGTCTAACAGAGCATCGACAAGTGAATTGCCTGTAATGATAGTGGCACTGAAAATGATGAAACTCACGCCAACGATGAGGGCACAGGCGCCATACTTGCGGAGCAGACTGACATTCTTCGCCGTGAACACCTGGTTGCGGTTGACGTTGAGGATAAACCTGATGAAATAGACGAAGGCCATAAAGACTCCGCCCAGCATGACCAGACAGAGCAGCAGGAGCAGCAACACGCTACCCAGAGAGAAACCATCAGGACTCTTCATGGAGACCGAACCGCTCTGGGTGAAGAAGAGGTCTACGATGATGTCTGCCAGCATCAGTGCCAGTATCAGCACGCATAATATATTAATATACTTTTTCATAATCTTAATTGCTTAATTGTTTCTTGACTGGATTCATAAGGTGCTCAAATCATTCTTGATGACGATATAGCCCACGATAAGAATAATTATGAGGATTATTGACAGCAGGAGGGCGAGTGTGTACATAAAGATACACTTTAGATAGCCACTGCCCGAAAACTGCTTCAGCGGAATGATGGGTACAAACATGATTGCCAGCGCGAACGCACCTCCGAGACAGAAGAAAGTGAAAATGATTTCAAACATTGTCTGCAGGTTGCCCATATAGACCATTGCCACAAAGAACTCCGAGAGGCGCATGTCGGGAATGTTGGGACAATGCCTGAAGAAGGGATAGAGCAGCAGGGTGATTGGTATCAGGAGGGCCAGATTCATTAGGGCTCCATGGCTTTTTTCCCATTCATTCATAATGAGGATCACCCTGTGATCAGAGTTCTGAGTGTCTTTTTCCTGTTGTGCTTTCTTGTCAGCAGTATCTCCGTTGACGGCCTTGGCCGTATTCTCCTTCTGCTGACTCCGCTCTAATGCCGCATCCTTGGATTCTTTCTCTAAACGCTCATGCTCGGTTTCAAACTGGTTTTCACCCTTGATGTTCAGTCCGCTGCTGACGAGCAGCGATAAGGTAGCGAGCAGGAAGAGCATCTTGAACGGCGGGAAATAGGCCATCTGCATGCCGCGCAGGTAGTCCTGTATCATATAGCCGGGCCGGAGGAACAGGTCGCGGATGGTGCGGAACATACCCCGGTTGCCCAGCCCCCACACATCGAGGTAGAGCAGGAGGGCATTCTTCAGGGAGTAGCGCCCAATCTTCGACGACTGTCCGCACTGGGGGCAGTAGTTGCCCACATAGTGTCGGCCGCAGGTGGGGCAGACATGCTCATCCTCCGACATGGGCTTCACATGATGTGGCACCTTCTGCCACTCACGGAATTCCCGGTATTTCTCTTTCTTGTCTTCAAACATCCTGTATTATATAAGAAGGGAGAGGTGAGTTACCTTTCATCATCTCTCACCTCTCCCCTCTAAAAAGAACTATAGGCTGCTGAAATAGCCATTGACTGCAGTGGCAATGGCCGCAAACTTCTGCTTGGCCACGTCGATCATCCCACTCACCTCCTTCCCTATCGGCGTGAAGCTGGTTATGATCTTCTGGTAGTTGGCCATGTCGGCCTCGCTCATGCGGTCAAACATGGGCAGAGCCTCTGTCTCACCATCGAACTGCAGTGCTACTAAGGGCTGATAGTCACCATTCTGCTTGTCCCTCAGACCTGTCACCAGCTTGCCCTCGGCATAAACACCCGTGTTCTTCTGGCTCACCACGAAATGGATCAGGCTGTTGAGCTCCTGCGTGTACTTGTCGACAGCCTCGCGGCTCGGCTGTGTGCCCTGCAGCTTGCGGATGTTGCCGAGTGCAATCAGCGACTTGGCGATGTTATCGATCTTGCCGCCAATGACCATGTTGTCGTTGATGGAGATAACGACATTGTCAACCGACTTTCCCTTGAGGGCCTTCAGCATTTCGTATGATGCTGCGAAGAAGGGACCCATCTCGCGCAGTCCCTTGAACTCATCGCTGTTGATCTCCTCATCGGTGTATTCATCGTGCATGTCGTTGCACTCCACACGTGCCAACTCCTTGCCGTTGACATCGAAGGCAACTTTCAGGTCGAAGGCCCGCTGCTCGGTGTGCTTGACGTAGAGGTCGAGCGTCTCCTGACGGTCGTTCACGTTGAAAGCCAGTT
>DFGG01000178.1 GCA_002371695.1 bacterium UBA3756 | reverse complement strand
CAGCTGATCCGCCAGTATCTGGCCACTATTCCCAACGTGAGCCACTTCCGCGATGAGCACGTACAGTTCGGCGGAGCAGGCATCACCGTGGTGGACCTGGATTAGCAAATCAGGATTGACATAAGTTAAGTGTGCGCACACAAAAACCTTAAAAAAGCCAAAAATATTTGGCTAACCGCTTGATTATTCGTACCTTTGCACCCGATTCGAGATGAATCGCCTGATAAATCAGAAGATCTAAAGGATAACGCGGTTCTCGTGACGAGGTTCCGCCTAAAGTATAGAGCATATGAAAATTATTAGTAAGAAAGCAGGTCTCTGCTTGATGGCCGTGCTGATGGCTTTTGCGACAGCAAGCGCACGCACAACCAAGGCATTGAGCTTTGACTGGAATCCAGTAATGGATGCGATTATTCAAGTAGAAAGCGAAGGAAATCCCCACGCAGTGAGCGGCAACTCAGCCGGCGCCATGCAGATTACTCCGATTCTCGTGGAAGATTGCAACGACATTCTTAAGAAGATGAAGAGTAAGAAGCGCTACACACTGGCAGACCGTTTCAGCGTAAGTAAATCGAAAGAAATGTTCCTTCTGATTCAGATGTATTACAACCCAACCAACGATGTAGAGAAAGCGATTCGTATTTGGAACGGGGGAATACACTACAGCGTAAGAGCAACAAACAGGTACTACAAGAAAGTTACCGCGCTCATGAGCTAACAAACGATACAGTCCGATTGTCAAGTCATAGAACTGGCAACCGGACGTTTTTTTTGAATACACTTGGAGATACATATAAAAGCGGCAATAAAAAAGCAGCCCCTCAGGACTGCTTGGAAAGTTGCGGAGGCAGGATTCGAACGTGCGACCTCCAGGTTATGAGCCTGGCGAGCTACCAACTGCTCCACTCCGCGATGTAAAAAACCAGTGTTTCAGAGATGCTCTCTTGAAATCGGGTGCAAAGGTACGACTATTTTTTGAATTATGCAAATAAATACGAGTTTTTTTTAGAAATTTGCCTATCGAGTAAATTTTTTGCCAAGAAAACTTGCGTAATTAAAAGAAAAAGCTTAATTTTGCACACTGTAATTGCCGTGTGCAATTTTACTAAACCAAGGAGGGAACAGACATGTCAATATCAAAGACAAGACAGAAACTCGTAGATGTGGCCCGTCAGCTATTTGCCAAGAACGGGCTAGAAAACACGACAATGAACGACATCGCCCAGCAATCGGGTAAAGGTCGCAGAACGCTTTACACCTATTTTAAATCTAAGGAAGAGATCTACTATGCCGTCATCGAGAGCGAACTTGAACGCCTGAGCGACAAGCTTGACGAGGTGGCAGCTCGTAAGATTCGTCCACAGGACAAGATCATTGAACTCATCTATACCCACCTGAGCATGATTCGCGAGACGGTGGTCAGAAACGGCAACCTGCGTGCAGAGTTCTTCCGAAATATCTGGATGGTAGAGAAGGTGCGCAAGCATTTTGATGACGCCGAGATAGAACTCTTCCGCAAGGTGTATACCGAAGGAAAAGAAGACGGAGAGTTTGACATCGATAACGTGGACCTCGTGGCAGACATCACCCACTACTGTATCAAGGGTCTTGAAGTGCCTTATATCTACGGGCGCATCGCTCACGGAATGAAGGAAGAAGACACTAAGCCACAGGTGGCAAAAGTGGTCTACGGTGCATTAGGAAAGTATCAACAAAAGAATTATAACACAAATCAGTAATTATGGGATTATTAGAAGGAAAGACAGCGCTGATCACAGGTGCTGCACGCGGTATCGGAAAAGCTATCGCACTGAAGTTTGCCGAAGAAGGCGCTAACATTGCATTCACCGACCTCGAAGTAAACGAGGAGACCGAGAAGGAAATCGCAGCCAAGGGCGTGAAGGCTAAGAGCTATGCCTCGAACGCTGCTGACTTCGCACAGACGGAGGAAGTGGTAAAGGCCGTGAAGGAGGAATTCGGAAGCATCGACATACTGGTGAACAATGCCGGTATTACAAAAGACGGTCTGATGCTGCGCATGACGGAGCAACAGTGGGATGCCGTGATCGCCGTGAACCTGAAATCGGCCTTCAACTTCATCCATGCCTGCGTACCCGTGATGATGCGCCAGCGTGGCGGAAGCATCATCAACATGGCCTCTGTGGTAGGTGTGCACGGTAATGCCGGTCAGGCCAACTATGCCGCCTCGAAGGCTGGCCTCATAGCCCTGGCAAAGAGTATCGGACAGGAGATGGGCCCCAAGGGTATCCGTGCCAACGCCATCGCTCCCGGTTTCATCGATACAGCCATGACTCAGGCTCTGCCCGATGATATCCGCAAGGAGTGGATACAGAAGATACCTCTGCGCCGCGGCGGTCAGGTGGAAGATATTGCCAACGTGGCCACCTTCCTTGCCTCAGACATGTCGAGCTATGTCAGTGGTCAGGTGATTCAGGTGGACGGCGGCATGAATATGTAAATCGGTTTATAGATGGAAGTCGTCTACGAGGACAACCATATTATCGTCGTCAATAAACAGAGCGGGGAGATCGTACAGGGAGACAAAACTGGCGATCGCCCCCTCTCTGATATGTTAAAAGACTACATCAAGGACCGATATGCGAAGCCAGGGGCTGTATTCCTGGGCGTGGTGCATCGCCTGGACCGCCCCGTATCAGGGCTCGTGGTGTTTGCCCGCACCTCGAAGGCCCTCACCCGGCTGAACAAGATGTTTGCCGAAGGCGAGGTACACAAGACCTACTGGGCAATCGTAAAGAACGCCCCTCGGCAGCCAGAAGGTACGCTTGAGAACTGGCTGGTGCGCAATGAGAAGCAGAACAAGTCGTACGCCTATCAGTCGGAGAAGCCCCATTCCAAGAAGGCCATCCTGAAATATCGCACCATCGGCCACAGTGACAACTATACCCTGCTGGAGGTGCAACTGCTGACAGGCCGTCACCACCAGATACGCTGCCAGCTGGCCGCTATGGGCTGTCCTATCAAAGGCGATCTGAAATACGGTGCCCAGCGCAGCAACCCTGATGGTTCCATCTCGCTGATGGCACGCCGTGTGGAGTTCATCCATCCCGTATCGAAAGAGCCCATCAGCATCGAAGCGCCCATACCCGATGACAATCTCTGGAGAGCACTTGCACCATAAAACCCACCCATCAACCACTATGCAACTAAGAACCACCATCCTTCTCACAACATGCCTGCTCAATCTTGCAGCCCTGGCCCAGACTTTCAATCTCCGCAAGGAGAATGACAGCCTCTACTGGGTGAACGACTGGCGGCTACCCTACCCTGTGTATCAGTTTCAGACAGGCGATGTGGATGGTGATGGCAGTGAAGACGCAATGGTGGGGGTCGTCAAGTCCACCCGATTCTATCCAGAAAAAGCGCGCCGGCTGTTTATCTTCAAGCAGGTGAACGGCAAAGCCCGCCCGCTGTGGTTAGGCTCGCGCCTGGGTGGCACACTGGAAGATTTCCGATTCATCGATGGCCGTATCCGAGCCCTGGAATCCACAACCGACAGTCTCTACGTCGTGACAGATTACCGATGGAGCGGATTTGGCATGGAGTTTGACCACTTTATCGTCAAAGGAACAGACAAATCAACAGCACTTAAATACTTTAGCCAATGAAAGCAAAGACCTTGGTATTGCTGAGTGTGGCAGCCATATCAACTGCCTGCAGCCAGAAACAGATGACAGCCGTGCAGATACCTGTATCACAGATCAATGTGGAGCAGCTGCGCGACAGTATTGATTACGACATGGATGTCAGCGGATTGTGTCTCGGTGATATCCGAGTGCTCCGGAATGCTCCTGCCGCCCTGCAGGGTTATCCTTTCGAGGATTCCTACCTGCGCTCAATCTACGGTAGCACCACCTGGTACGACTCACTGACTTATGTCCTCAGCGAGAAAATGGAGGTGAAAATCAATGAAAAAGAAGATGAGACGTGGGAACATGCCTTCTACCGCACAATCGAAGAAGGCAAACTGCTGAAATACACTCAGCAGGAACTTGATTTCATGAAGCGGCTGAAGGCGCGTGAGGACGAACTACGGAAGCAGAACTTCACTCCTGGAGAAGGGCTGAAGGTGAATGTGCAGAACATCATCAACCCCACCCAGATCAAAGAGTACGATTCACTGCTCTGCCAGCAGCTGGCCAAAGATGGCTTCGGCATCGTGCCCGCCAACCACCAACAGCTCTTCCACGTCTATGAGCGAAATGACTATGCAGGATTTCCCAGCTTCGTCACCACCGATCTCTACCTGCAGCTCTTCCACCTCTATTTCGATTGCATGCTACGCGAACTGGAAGAGCAGAGACTGTGCCAGTTGATGATTGATTTCACACGTGGCATGTACGACCTGTCGTACAATATGTATCGACGGGCCGGTGCCGATGAGCTCGTAGAGAAGACCGCCAAGCACAATGCAGACTTCTACAACATCGCCTATAAACTCTTCACCGACAAATACATCAGCGCCCCTGAGCCTGGCAGTGTGGTCATCGAGGAGGTAGAGCACGTCATGGCAGCTACAGAATCCATGAACCGTTTCATGAAAGATTACGAAGATATTCAATTCCCTTACAGTCTATTCCGTCCGAGAGGCCACTACAGTCGCACAGAGAAACTACAACGCTTCTTCCGAGGCATGATGTGGCTACAGACCGTACCCTTCGGCATGAACCACCAGGAAGAGGTGCAGCAGGCCGTCATGATGGCCTACGCCTTGAAATCAGACAAGGAACTGATGAAGAAGTATGACAAGATGAACCGCTTCATCACCTTCCTGATGGGCAAACCTGACAACCTGAGCCTGCCTCAAGTGATGGCCGAAGTGGCGAAAACCGACATGCAGATGGAAGACCTGTTGCACAACGATGCCGAGCTGGGCAAAATCAAGGCCCGACTCGAGAAGATTGGCAATGAACAGACGCGTATCCGTCCTGCCTTCGAGCGTACCAGCCACAATAAAATCTGTGTGATGCCGCAGCGCTACCAGCCCGATGGCGAAGTGCTGCTGAAGATGGTCGATTATGACAACAAGCCAACGAAGCGCGCCACCCCCAAGGGCCTTGACTTCTTCGCAGCGATGGACGTCACCGCTGCCGAGCGTAGCCTCATGGAGGAGAAGAATGACTGGAAAGCCCTCGGCGACACACTTGTAGTGATGAAGAAACGCATGGATGAGATAGACTGGCAGGAGACGATTGCCACGCAGTGGATGAATGCCCTGACAAAGCTGAGCGCCAAGGGTGACAGTCTCCCCTATTTCATGGGCAACACCCAATGGGACCGCAAGGACCTGAATGCGATGCTCGCCTCGTGGGCCGAACTGAAGCACGATGCTATCCTCTATGCCAAGCAGCCCGCAGGAGCAGAGTGTGGTGGTGGTGATGAGATTCCAGAACCAATTCTGAAGGGATATGTGGAGCCCAATGTGGCTTTCTGGCAGAAAGCCATCGAACTGCTCAAGAACACCGAGAAACTGCTCAAGCAGGAGAACATGCTCACAGAGAAAATCGAGAGAGCCACTGAACGTCTTCACGAAGAGGCCGAATTCCTGTTGCGCGCTAGCCAGAAGGAATTGCAGGGCAAGCTGCTCTCCAACGAGGAGTATCAGCAACTGGAGTACATCGGTGCAACATTCGAAAACATCTCCCTTGAACTGGTCTGTGAGAAAGACCAGTTCCTTCAGGGCTGGAACGATGTACAGGGAGCCGATAAGAATGTAGCCCTGGTGGCAGATGTCTATACCGCCAATGCAGACAACAATCCGGAAAAATCTATTCTCTTTGAAGCCGTTGGCAATGCCGATGAGATATTCGTCATCGTTGAGATTGGAGGCTATCTCTATCTGACACGTGGTGCCGTGCTGAGCTATCGTGAGTTCATACAGCCAATCGATGAACCTCGCCTGACGGATGAAGAATGGCAGGAAATGCTGAAAAAGACCCCACGTAAGGGTGTGCCCGAGTGGATGAAATCCATCATCGTACCACTGAAAGTAGCCCCAGAACCAGATGAAGAGGTTTTCTATAGCTCTGGCTGTTAGCCTGTTTATCACTAATGTGGACTGCCCCTGTTGTGCGGAGCCATCGCAGCACAGAGGGACAGTCCCATTGAGCGATAAGGACAGCACCCTCACAGTTGTTCTCACTGGTGACATTCTGCTTGATCGCGGAGTACGTCGAGTGATTGATCGTCATGGAGTCGGCCGTCTCTTTTCTGAGGGGGTCGACTCCGTGTTTCGTTCTGCCCAGGTAGTTGTGGGCAATCTTGAGTGCCCAGCCACCAAGATTCATGCGCCCGTCCAGAAGCTCTTCATCTTCCGTGCTGAACCGGAATGGCTCGATAGTCTTCACTTGCACGGTATCACTCACTTGAATCTGGCCAACAACCACGCGATAGACCAAGGCCGGAAGGGACTGATGGACACCCGGCGCAACATCCTTGAGGCAGGAATTGTCCCTATTGGTGCAGGAGAAAACATGGCAGAAGCATCCGAACCTGTACTGCTGGCAGAACATCCGCGACATGTATGGCTTGTACCCTCATTGCGCCTGGCCCTTGAAAACTACGCCTATCTGCCTGATAAGCCATGTGTCAGCCAGGAGCCGATGGACACATTACTTGCTCGTGTAGCCGCCATCAGGAGTGCTGACTCGACGGCAGTCATCATTGTGAGCCTGCATTGGGGCGGTGAGCACACATTGCAGCCATCACCTCGGCAACGTCTTGAAGCCCACAGACTTATACGTGCAGGAGCCGACCTTCTTGTCTGTCACCATACACATACCCTTCAAACTATAGAAGACTACCAAGACCATCGTATCTACTATAGTGTCGGCAACTTCATATTCGATCAGCATAAGCCTCTCAACACAAAAGCATGTCTTGTCAGCCTATTTATCAAAAAAGATGGTCTCCAAGTGGAAACCATCCCCATTGAAATCCGCAACTGCGTGCCCTATCTATTACGCTGACGGTTGCCACGGCGACCGTCATTAACCTGAGGTCTGCGATTACCACCCTGACGCATATTGTCACCTCCACGGGTGCCTCCACGGAAATTCTGCTGTGTAGGAGCCTGTCGACGAGTCACCGTTGTTCGTGATGTTCCTCCCACACGCTGTACCATTCCATTACGAGTCACGCGCCCCTGATTGGGTCTGGGAGCAGGTCCGCGAAGGTTGTTGCTTCTTGGAGGTGCCATACGACGGTCACGAATTCCAGGCCTGTTATCTCTGAAATTATTACGTGGTGCTGGTGCTACACGACGGTTACGAGGACTCGGTCCTACCCTTCTGGCTGGTGGTCCGGCACGACGCCCACCGGGCCTGTAGTAACGTCCACCACGATAGCTAGCATAGCCACCAGGACGTCCACGATAAAAGTGCCGACGATCGCCATACCTACTGTATACACGGAAATGCCAGCGTCCATCGCGCCAGGCCAATGGTCGATAGAAATAGAGCAGTCGTTGGAACTGATCGAACTGTATAGGTGTTAGCACGCGCTGCATCTGATAGTTGCGCTGATCCCATATGTTGCCATACACATCGAGTCGGTTACCAACACCCAGGAAATAGTCCATATTGATTTCGTAGACGGCATCGTACTGCGGTGAACTCAGATTCAGTTCGTAAGCCATCTTGTCAGATAAGAAGAGTGCCTCTGCACGGGCTCTGTCGTAATTAAAACCTCGGCCAGCGATGGCTATCGCCATCAGAATGACCACAATTATCATTTTCCTCATACAATAATGTTGTTAGTTATTATCATTTTCGTTTGCAAAGATAAGAATAAAAACTTAATCTTCCAAACAAATAGGCATTTATTTTCTGCCGAAGATGTTAAAAATACACAAGCCATGCGAAATTCTTCCCCACCCCTTTCTGTATCTTCAATCTTTTGTTGTACTTTTGTACCGTCATCCACAGAGAAATCTGATGAGAAAAGCCTTGAAATGGGTGATACTGGCGGCATTGACACCCATTTTGCTGATACTGATACTTGCCGCACTGCTCTATTGTCCACCCATTCAGAACTGGGCGGTCCAGAAGGTGACGTCTATTGTTTCGGAAAAGACCGACATGGATATCAGCGTGGGCAGAGTCCGTCTGGAATGGCCGTTGAATCTGGGTATTGAAGAGTTTCGTGCCATCAAACCCAACGAACTACATCCCCAACAGAAAGACACCATCGCCGATGTGAGCCGTCTGGTGGCTGATGTGCAGTTATGGCCTCTGTTTCAGAAACGTATCGTCATCAACGAGCTGTCGCTGCAAAATGCACGTATCAATACCGATGGATTCATCAGCGACCTGCGCATACAGGGAGAACTCAGTCAGCTATGGCTTTCATCGAAGGGCATCGATCTCGAGGGAGAGATGGTTGAGGTGAATGGTGCGCGTCTCGCAGATGCCCGTTTGGATATCATCCTAAGCGATACGGCAGCAGTCGACACAACCAAATCAGACGTCAAGTGGAGAATCAATGCCGATAGCCTGACTATCAGCAAATCACTACTGAATATCCGTATGCCGGGTGATACGCTCAGCGTGACTGCATGGATGGACAGAGCGGTTGCCAAGAAAGCAGATATCGACTTGGGGAAGAGCATATATAAGGTAGCAAGCCTCGACTGGCATGACGGCCGTTTCAACTATGATGACCACACGCAGCCCGAACTGTCGGGTCTAGACTTCAGTCATCTGGCTCTCAACCAATTACGACTGGGGATTGACAACATTAGCTATACGCCTCAAAACACCTCATTCCACATCCGTCAAGTATGTTTCAAGGAGAAGAGCGGCATAGAGATCAAGGAACTCACGGGTGGAGTGAAGCTCGACTCCGCTTTCAACAATATACAAATGCCTCAGATAACGCTGCGAACCCCCGATTCCAACATCATGGCAGAGGCAGATATCGACTTCAATGCTTTCGATGAGCAGAATCCTGGTAGGATGAAGCTGCGACTGATGGCTCAGCTGGGCAAGCAGGACCTGTTCAGAATGAAAGGCGACCTGCCCCAGAAGTTCATGGAGCACTTCCCAAATCGTCCGTTGATTATCAGAGGCTCTGTCAATGGCAATATGCAACACCTCGACATATCAGGAATAGACATCAATCTGGCAACAGCCCTGCACGCCAATGTGAAAGGTACTGCAGAAAACGTGACAGACATCAACCGGATGAAGGCCGAACTCCAGATAGAAGGCAAAACCGGAGACCTGAACTTCATAACAGCTCTCGCAGACCCTAAGATGAGCGGCAGCTACCGGATACCCGTTGGCCTCACCTTCAACGGGCGACTAACCGCTGATGGTACCAAATACGGAGCCGACCTGACTGCACACGACGGCAACGGCAACATACGTCTGAAGGGCTACTCGCTCATACCCACAGATGCCAAAGGCGAACTGAATCCTGACCTGATGAGCTACGATGCAGGAATCGACATCCGACAGCTCAACCTTCACCATTTCCTGCCCAAAGACTCCATCTACACCCTCACGGCGGATATTAAGGCCAAAGGCTATGGCATTGACTTTCTGTCCAACCGTAGCCGAATGACGGCAGAAGTATCTGTAGGGTTGCTCAAATACGGCCACATGGATCTAGACAATCTGAATGCCAATGCCGTATTGGCAAACGGACGTGCACAAGCCACAATCACAGGTTCCAACCCCGTCTTCAACGGATCGATGGACGTTGACATGCTACTCAGCACCAAGCAGATACAAGGTACAGTTAAAGCAGACCTTTCCAAGGCAGACCTCTATCAGATGCGCCTGATGGACCAGCAAATCACCGTTGGTATGCATGGCAGCATAGACATCGATTCGGATATGAAACAACGCCATCGCCTGAGCGGGCTGATGCGTGATGTATATGTCACTACAGGAAAGAAGACTTACAATCCTGGCAATATTGGACTGCTGTTGAACACAAATCAAGACACTACCTACGTCAGAGCCCAGAGTGGCGACTTCATCCTGAAACTCGATGCTTCGGGAGGATACGAGCAGTTGCTCCATCGCACCACCACCCTTGCCGACTCCGTGATGGCGCAGTATGATGCCAAAGTCATCAACCAAAAAGCCATCAAGGCCATATTGCCCACGATGAAGATGCATTTGGAAAGCAAGCGTGAGAATCCCGTAGCCATTCTTCTCAGAACGGCAGGCATCGACTTCAAGGAGACACAACTTGACCTGACCACCTCTGCAGAAACAGGTATCAACGGCAACGGATACCTCTATTCGCTCAACTACGACAGCACGCGTATCGATACCATCAAACTGAGGCTCACCCAGAAGGGAGACAAACTCACCTACCAAGCACAGGTACGCAACAACAAGAAAAATCCCCAGTTTGTATTCAATGCACTGATAGACGGCCATATACACGAGCACGGCGCCTTGGCAGGCATACGCTACTACGATGCCGAAGACCAAATGGGCATGCGCATCGGAGCCACAGCAGAAATGGAATCCAACGGCCTCAGAATCAGACTGATGCCCAACC
>DFGG01000008.1 GCA_002371695.1 bacterium UBA3756 | reverse complement strand
TCCACCAAAGAGGACGACATCCGTATTCCAATGGCGCTGGAAGGTGGGCAACGGTCCATCTTCCGGCTCTGTCTCCGGACGATTGAAGTAATAAGCCAGCGAGAACTTCAGTGAAGCCACGTTGAGACCCGCATTGGGCAACGAGGTGTTGCCGTTGCTGAAATGTGAAGCAGTAAGACCGAAGTTGGCATCCCAACGAGGAGAAAGGCGCCATCGCAGATAGAAGTTGGCATCCATATAGGCTGTCAATTTCGAACCGATGACACGATTGGAAGGTCGCTCACCACCAGCATACGACTTCCAGCCGTAAGCCACACCAAAGTCCCACTCGTAGTTGAAGGACAGCCGTCGGGAGAGCGTTGCGATGGTGGCTCCCTGGAATAGATAGAGCGAGACAGGATTGCCTATCTGATGATTCAGGTGGTGATAAGCCAGACCGGCTCCCTGATAGGCTCCCTTATAGATACGGGCCTTCTCTGAGCCTGGAGGCAGCATGAAGGCATACTTGGCTTTCAGTGTGAAATAGCGGTTCATCGTACGCACCTCGGGGTTGTAACCTTCGAGGAAGCGGTTGGTGTGAAGCACGGCACCGTCGATGACCTCTGCCTCAAGCCGATGGACATAACTGCCGGACTCTGAAGCAGAAGTGGAATCGGGAGCAGCAGGGGAATCGGGCACAAAGACAGAGAGGCTGTCGCTGACATCGTCAGAGGCAGCCGCTGTCAACGCGCCGGCAAGAAACATTGCCGTCAGGATTCCTCTTATTGCTTTGACCATTCCAACAGACGGTTGTATTCCTCCTCCGTCAGCCGCATAAAGGAGCCGTGCTGAGGTCCTGTGACACCCTCAATATCAACAGGATCGGAAAAATTGCGCAGATACTTGTCTGCTTTACAAATACGGTAGTGCTTGGGCTTCGACGAGTACTCGATATATGCCACGCGCCAGGTAGAATCACCAATCAGCTGGAAGGCACTCGAGCCCTCGCACTTCTTGTTGCCCTCAAAACTCACGTAGTCATCCTCTACGGGTTCGCCCCAGCCACTGGTAAGACTTTTCGAAGTGGCAGTATAGATACCGGGGTGCCCACCCTCTTTCTTGATGAGCATGTGATAGAGGCCGTCGCTGGGCAGATAATTGATATCGGCATCGATGGTGGCATATCCCCAGTCGAAGAGGATGCGGGGTTTCGTCAGCTTGGTAAAGCTCTTGTCAGCATACGAATAGTACATCCTGTCATAGCCCTCTTCCGGACGGTTGAGCATGGAGTAATAGATCATATAACCACCCTTATCGCCATTCTCCCACCGATAATTGGGATCCCAGAAGATCTGAGGGGCCCAGACACGATTGATGGTGGCCCAGTTCTTATAGGGACTTGGCGACTGGGGGTCACAGAAGATGCTGTCGCCACGCCTGTAGTCGAAGGTGACACTCGTCCAGTGGATCAGGTCGTCGCTCTTCAGCAAGTCGATGCCGTAGTTATCCCAGACCTTCGACTTGGCCACACACATGTCAGTGGTCACCATCACGTAGCCGTTCCCGTCCCAGCTGCGAGCGATATATGCGTCGCGGGTTCCCCCTTCGATGCGGGCATGCTCCTTGGGATCGAAGACGGGCTCACCTCCACGGATATCTTCATAGTGGTAGCCGTCGCGACTCACAGCATAGGCCGTCCATTCGCCTTTGTCACTCATGTGACAATACAGATAGCCGTAACTACCCTTCTGCAGATTCTGTGCAGCAGCAGTTACGGCTATTAATAATAAGGTGGTTATTAAGTATTTCCTCATCTTACTCTGTCTTCGGCGCCTCACCAATCAGTTCCATAAACTCATCCAGCTTCGGGGTGATGATAATCTGGGTACGGCGATTACGCTGCTTGCCCGTCGCAGTATCGTTGCTGGCGATGGGATTGTATTCACCACGACCACCGGCAGTCAGACGCTTCGGGTCTACACCATAGTCGTTCTGCAGGGCCTGTACCACTGATGAAGCGCGCAGGGCCGAGAGGTCCCAGTTATTACGGATATTGGTCTTCGAGATGGGCACGTTGTCGGTGTTACCCTCGATGAGCACGTCATAATCCTTGTAGTCCTTGATGATCTTGGCAATCTTCGAGAGAGTCTCGGCAGCACGACTGTTGATCTCATAGGAACCGCTCTTATAGAGCATGTTGTCTGCCAGGGAGATGTACACCACGCCTTTCAGCACCTGGACGTCGACCTCCTTCAGTTCCTCCTTCGAGAGCGAACGGGTCAGGTTGTTGGTCAGCACCATATTCAGAGAGTCGCTCTTCGACTTCACCTCCACCAAGTGACGGATATACTGGTTCGACTCATTGATCTGGTCTACCAGCTTCTCGATAGACACATTGTTCTGACTGGCATTCGTCAGACTCTTGTCGAGTGAACGCTGCAGGGCGGCATAGGCACGCTTCTGCTCCGCAAGGGCCTTCTTCTGGGCAGCAAGCTGCTCCTCAAGACTTGCCACGCGGGCATTCTTACCGGCCAGGTCTTCCTTGGCAGACTGCAGCGACTCTGTCAGTGACTTGTTCTGTGTCTGGCATTCCACCAGCTCCTTCTTACTACCGCAACTGCTGAGCAGCACTGCGGAAACTGCTATCAAAAAAACACTCTTTTTCATATTATACCTTGTTTAAATGAAGTAATTCGACTGCAAATTTACATTAATGACGCAAAAAACCGCAAAAACATGGTGCGAATTAGAATTATTTTAATTAAATTTGCACACAAAAACCAAAATAACAGCATTAAGTATGAAAAATTACAGAGTTTTTCTTTCAATCATGCTCTGTCTGATGGCAGTAGGCATGAGTGCACAGAAGCTGCAGAAAGGCGTCTCCCAGGAACTCGCCAACCAGCGCAAAGCAAACATCAGTAACATCGTCTACGACCTGACGTTCAACATCCCTGCCGATGTCAAGACCCCCGTCACAGGAAAGGCCATCATCACCTTCGACCTTCAGAACAAAGAAGACGTGGTGCTCGACTTCCAGGGTGGATATTCAGGCAACTGCAAGATCAACAATAAGAAGCGTTCGGCCTCCCAGCAGAAGGAGCACATCGTCCTGCCTGCCAAGTTCGTCAAGCAGGGCACCAACACCGTGGAGATCGACTTTGCCAGTCTCGACAAGGCCCTGAAGCGCCAGCAGGACTATCTCTATACCATGCTGGCCCCCGGCTTGGCTCCCACCCTTTTCCCCTGCTTCAACCAGTCTGACCTGAAGGGAAAGTATGTCACCACCATCAACGTCCCCGCAGGATGGAAGGCCATCTATAGCGACGGTACTGGTCTCATGCCCACCGACCTGTATTCCTTCGTAGCCGGTAATTTCCAGGAGAAGACCGGTTCATACAACAACCACCCCATCCGAATCCTCTACCGCGAGAACGACCCCGCCAAGGTGAAGCAGCTCGACAAGGTGATGAATGAATTCACCCAGTCACTGAAATGGATGGAGGGCTATACCGGCATCCGTCCGCCGTTTAA
>DFGG01000129.1:4123-4262 GCA_002371695.1 bacterium UBA3756 | reverse complement strand
ACTGGTGCTGCCAAGGCTATCGGCCTGGTTATCCCCGAGCTGAACGGTAAGCTGATCGGTGCTGCACAGCGCGTTCCGACCCCCACAGGTTCTACCACTATCCTGCACGCTGTTGTTAAGGGTGAGGTGACTGTTGAGG
>DFGG01000129.1:0-4044 GCA_002371695.1 bacterium UBA3756 | reverse complement strand
CTGCCATGAAGGCTGCTGCCAATGAGTCGTTCGGTTACACCGAGGAGAAGCTCGTTTCCAGCGATATCATCGGTATGAAGTACGGTTCTCTGTTCGATGCCAACCAGACCATGGTTAGCAAGATCGGCGATGGCAACTCTCTCGTTCAGGTTGTTGCTTGGTACGACAATGAGAATTCTTACACTTCTCAGATGGTTCGTACTATCAAGTACCTCGCTGAGCTCAAATAAGAGTTTTCGCAATAAATCTAAAATAATTGCCGTCCGATTTTGTCGGACGGCTTTTTTTGTGTAATTTTGCAGCGGTTTAGTATCCACATACAAAAATTATCGTAATTTGAGACGCTTCGCAGAAATACAATTGATTGTGCTGTCACTGCTGCCTCTGCTGGTGGCGGGATGCGGGAATCGTACCCCAGAGCCAGAAAAGGAGCCCCATAACGCCTTCTCTGTGGTCGTGCCGGAAGGTGAACTGACAGAGTTGTCCGACACGCTGGACACGGAGGTGAAGATGCAGATCATCAGCGGAATCGTGCTGGAGCGTGTGAAGGATATCTATGCTTTGGTGAAATCGGACTTTATGGAGAATGGTGGAGCCGGTGAAAATGAGCTGTTAGACAAGGCATTTTGTTCCAAGTCGTGGAACAAGTTACTCATGGCCGTGCGCTGGAAGGAGAACCTGACAGGTGCACTGTTCTTTGAGTCCAATTATTGGTCGATGACACGTGATGCTGGTATTGTTTCCTTCGACGAGTTTGAAGTGACCAATATTGAACTGGAGCCTCAGATGATGGCTTCAGTGTCGTTCACGGTCTATGAGGCTACTACCTATGTACCCGCCCGAATCGATCTGGTATTTGAAGAGGGGCGGTGGGTAATCGACAATTTCCACAACTTGAAGTACATGACAGATTTTCGTGAGAGTATGTGGGATTTCCTTAGAAATGATCATTTGATGTAACACTGACAGATGTCCCGCTATGAAGAAGATGATAACCATATTGGGACCGACTGCCAGTGGTAAGACGCCTGTAGCGGCAAGACTTGCGGCAGAGATAGGCGGAGAGATTATCTCCGCAGACAGTCGTCAGGTGTATCGTCGCATGGATATCGGCACAGGCAAGGACTTGGCTGACTATACCGTCAGAATACCTGCAGCCCCAGTGGGCAATGTCCGATATCATCTCATAGACATCCGGGAGCCGGGGACGAAATACAACCTGTTTGAGTATCAGCAGGACTTCTTCGATGCTTACCAGGAGATACGGGATAGGGGAGCGGTGCCCATTCTTTGTGGTGGTACGGGACTCTATATCGAAGCAGTGCTGAAGGGTTATCACTTGTCGCCAGTCCCCCAAAACCAGGCTTTGCGCGACAGCCTGGAGGGTAAGTCGCTTGGAGAACTGACACAGCTGTTGGTGGCCCTGAAGGAGAAAAGCGGCTCAACGATGCACAATACGACGGATGTGGACTCCTGTCAGCGGGCCATCAGGGCTATCGAGATTGAGACCTATAACCTGGAGCATCCCGCTCCGAGGCGTGAGCTGCCTCCCGTCGAGTCACTCATCATCGGACTGGACATCAGCAGGGAGTTGCGTCGCGAGAAGATTACCCGTCGTCTGAAAGCCAGGCTGGAAGAAGGTATGGTCGACGAAGTGAAGGCATTGCTCGATGAAGGTATTCCTGCCGAAGACTTGATTTACTATGGGCTGGAATACAAGTTCGTCACGGAATATCTGACAGGACAGACCACTTACGAGGAGATGTTCCAACGGCTGGAGATAGCCATCCATCAGTTTGCCAAGCGGCAGATGACATGGTTCCGCGGAATGGAGCGCAGGGGATTTACCATCCACTGGATAGACACAACCCTCCCGATGGAGGACAAAATAGAAAGGATCAAGGAGTTATGGCAGTAGCATCAACACGCTGGGGCATTCTGTACTGCCCCAAGACAGGCCTGCTGGGCAAGAGCAAGCAGGGAGAACGGATTCAGCGGGCATTGGACAACCGCAAGGTGGATTACGATTTCGTGCAGAGCGAGACGTCCGGCAGTGTGGAGCGCTTGGTGAGGATGATGATCAGCAATGGCTATAAGACCATCATCATCGCTGGTGGCGACTCGGCCTTGAACGATGCCGCCAATTGTCTGATGCAGGAAGAGAAGAGTGTGCGCGACGAGATAGCACTGGGGGTGATTCCCAATGGCGTGATGAACGACTTCGCCCGCTTCTGGGATTTTGATGAAGACCATGTGGAGCAGACTATAGACTGGCTGCTGCTGCACCGTACGCGTAAGATCGACCTGGGCTGCATCCGCTATGTGAATGCCAAGGGCGAGAAGTGCCACCGATACTTCCTCAACTGCCTGAATATCGGTATGACTGCAGATATCATGAATCTGCGCCGACAGACACGCCGTCTTTTCGGCTCGCGTACCCTGTCGTTCGTCTCTTCGCTCTTCGTGATGTTCTTCCACAGGATGGAGTATAAGATGAAACTGCGCATTAATAGCGATACCATCGACCGCAAGGTGATGACAGTCTGCATCGGTAATGCTACAGGCTATGGACAGACTCCCAATGCAGTACCTTACAATGGCATGTTGGATGTCTCGGTGGTGTATCATCCCGAGGTGGTACAACTGATAGAGGGACTGTGGCTATTGATCACAGGGCGCTTCCTGAACCATCGCAGCGTGCACCCCTACCGTACGACAGAGGTGCGTGTCGACGAGGCCTTGCATGCCCTCGTCGGTATCGACGGACGACTGATGAAGACGCCTGTTGGAGCGTTTAAGGTCGATGTCGAGCAAGAGGTCATCAACTTCCTGATACCGGCATGAAGACAGAGGTTGCGAGTTCCGCAACCTCTTTTTTGCTTAAATAATTGTTAAAACATCGGATTTCCTTTGTTGGCTCAATTAAAATGCTTAATTTTGGGGTCGCGTATCTAAAACGCTAAAACAGCAAACTAATATAAAAACCTATCAAGGAACTATGAGTTATTTACGTTTAGAAAAAGCCGTGATGACTAACCTGCAGGAAAGTCTACGCCGCGAATTACTCAGAACCAACCGTTCAGGTGCCTACAGCAGTTCTACGCTTGTGGACTGCAACACTCGTAAGTACCACGGTCTGCTGGTCGTTCCTGTACCTGAGCTCGACGATGAGAACCATGTGCTATTGTCGTCGCTCGACTGTACGGTCATCCAGCATGGGGCGGAGTTCAATCTGGGCCTGCACAAGTATCAGGGCAACACATTCAGTCCTAACGGACACAAGTACATCCGTGAGTTTGATGCCAGCCTCGTACCGACTACTACGTATCGCGTGGGAGGCGTAATCCTGAAGAAGGAGGTCATCTTCCAGGCCTACGAAGACCGCATCCTGATCCGCTACACGCTGGTGGATGCCCACTCGGCTACCACGCTGAGGTTCCGCCCGTTCCTGGCCTTCCGCTCGGTGCGTCAGTTTACTCATGAGAACGCCACGGCCAGCCGTGAATATACGGCTGTGGACGGCGGCATCAAGACCTGTATGTATGCTGGCTATCCCGACCTCTACATGCAGTTCTCGAAGAAGAATGAGTTCGTATTCCAACCCGACTGGTATCGTGGCATCGAATATCCGAAAGAGCAGGAGCGTGGCTACGCCTCCAATGAGGATCTCTACGTGCCCGGTTATTTCGAGATGCCTATCAAGAAGGGCGAGAGCATCGTCTTCTCTGGCTCAACCTCACAGATCAAGGCTTCATCGCTGAAGAAGTTGTTCGAGAGTGAGGTAGGCCTGCGTGTTCCTCGTGACAATTTCTATCACTGTCTGGTGACGGCAGCCCACCAGTTCCACTTCCGAGATCGTCGCAGTGGCAGTTCTGCAGAGCATCTTGACGACAATGACGACCGCTATCTGCTGGCAGGCTATCCCTGGTTCAAGTGCAGGGCTCGCGATACGTTTATTGCACTGCCGGGACTGACGCTGGCCATCGGTGAGCAGGACTATTTCGAACACGTGATGAAGACTGCCGAGAAAGGTCTTCGTGAATT
>DFGG01000159.1 GCA_002371695.1 bacterium UBA3756 | reverse complement strand
CACATTCTGGGCCTGTGTCTCGGCATTCTCGCTGTAGATAAGGTTCAGCTTGGCATTGATACCATCGATTTTGGCACCGTTGGCATCCCAGACGCCAATCCAGTACTTCAAGCTTTCGAAAGTCTTTTGGTCCTCGAGTCCGCGCTCGCTGATGAAGAAGCGCAGGTCGGAGGTGATGCCACCATGACGCTCGAAGGCTGCACTGGCCACGCGCGACACAGTGGGCGCATAGTTGGCACTGCCGAAGATGTCCTGCCAGAAAATCTTCTCGGTGGAGTGCTTCAGGTCGTACATGCCGTTCTCAAGTTCGGCCTTCGTGTCGATAGGCTCGTCGATGAGGTCGAAGGACGAGATACGTCCCTCGTTGATCTTCATCAGACCGTCACACCAGGCATTGAGGGCGTAATTGATGGTGTCGTTCAGCTCCTGGGCTGTCTGAGGACGGTGGTTGTCGGGATAGTAGCCTACCTCTACCTTCTGGATATAGATGACACCCGTGCGTGAGTTGTCTATCTGGAGGTAACCCTCAGTGGCGTCGGGGGCACTCTGAGCCTCAACGACGACCTTGGTCCACTTGCCGGCCTTGAAGGTCCACTTGCCGTTAGGACCTGTACCCTTGATGGGATTGCCGGAGAAGTTCACGTCGTACGATGCATCCTTCTCAGACATGGCCCAGAAGGTGGCGGTATAGGTGGCCTTGGGGTCAACCTCAAAGCCATCGATAATGCGCACGTGGGTAGGCTTCAGTCCGGCGGCCAATTTCAGTACGTTCTGACCGTCGTACTTGACAATCTCGGCAGCGGTCGATCCGTCTTCCGAACCGAATTTGCCCACTGCAAGCTCATTGAAGTTAACCGACTTTCCCTCCACATAGTCTACCACAATCTCAATGGGAGCAGTAAGCGTGCTCAACCATTCGTCGGCCTGGTTGGCATTGGCCACGATAGGACTACCGTAAACCTCATAACCAATATCCTGGACATGGGCCAGGAGGTCGCTCATGTCGAGGAAGTTCATCACGCCCTTGGCATTGACGATGTTACCCGACATCAGTGAGGTGCCGAAAGCCACGTTGTCGAAATTGGTGACGACAGCGGCATGCGACAGCTCCTGCTTGTTGAATTCCGACACCTGCAGCTGGGCACCGAGCGACATGTTGGCGTATGTGTCCCTATTGATATACGACTTGATGGGAGCCAGGTCGTTGTAAGGTGCTACGACGGTCGGATCGGGTTGTGCCACGAAGTCGTCCGTCACGTTATAGTCGGCACAGGAGGACAAACCAATAACCGTTAAACAATAACCAATAAACGGTAGACCTATCAGTCGTTTCTTATAATTCTTGGTAATCATAATCTTCAATCTTCAATGTTCAATGTTCAATCTTCATTTAACGTACTTTGTAGAGAAGAACACCTTCTTGTTGGACTCACGGGTCTGGATGACCAGCGTATCAGCGGTGGACACCTGGATATCACTCTTGTTGAACTTGACGTCGTAAGCCAGACGCAGAATGTCACGCTCGTCGGCCTTGCCTTCTCCCTGCCACTGGTAGTCCTTGTATTCAGTCCTGCCGCTTCCCTTTTCGATGAACTCGCCGGAGCCGGAGGCTGTCACGTCGGCATCATCAGTAGAGATGGTGCACTGGTTGCCGGAGAATGTCAGGATGAGGTTACAGGATACTGAAGCACCCGAGGTCTTGAAGGATACGGGGAAGATGGCCTGCGTCATGTTCTTGGTGGTGATGCCGCAGATCTCGTCATTCTGGTTGACGGGGTTCTCCTTGTAATGCTCCAGGTCGGAGTTGTACATCGACATGTCCTTGCGGACAATCTGCGTGGTAACGCCTTTCTCCGTCACATTGTCCACACCGCGGCGGATGTACTTACCCTGCCAGGGGTTCATGTACTTCACCAGGTAGAGCACATAGTCCTTGGCCAGGACATCCCAGTCCTCAGTATTGGTGCGCGAGGGAGAAAGACCTTCACGGGGCGTACCGGTGAGTATCTTGTCGATGCCGCGGACACCTGTCATCACGAGGGGGATGACGTAGGTGTCCTGGGCAGCCTTCTCGTCGTTGAAGAAAGCATCGGTGAGCTGTACCTCTACATAGCCGCGAGCATCGCCATTGTAGGGGATGGAGTTGGACGCCAGCTGATAGTAGGACGTAGGCAGGGGCCTGACGGGTTCAGCTGCATTGCCGCCCTCATCGGTGAAATAGAGGTTGTTGCAGAGTGACTCGTCGACAGCGATGTCGGCCACGGCGTCGCGTCCGCTGTAGGCACCACCCATGGTAGCCCATATCTGGCACTTGTGGGCGTTGTCGAGCGAATTGTCATAGATGTCATTGCCAAGTACGAGCGTACGCACCGGGTTCTGGTAGGCGAAGTAGGCTGTAGTGCCGCCTTCATAGTCGGGGAACTCCCTCTCGCTGTTGTAGCAGGAAGTCATGCACAATGCACCAAACGCAAAGCACAATGCTAATCCCGTCTTCTTCATATTCATCTTTATCATAATGTTCAATGTTCAATATTCAATGTTCAATATTCAATGTCCAACGTTACTGCCAGCCCTTGTTCTGTTTAAGGTTGCTCCACTTGAGCAGCTCGGCCTTAGGAATGGGGCCGTACCACTGATAAGAGCTGTCGTAACGGCGCTCCTCCACGTCCATATAGTTATAGGTGAGGACACCAGTCTCTTCGTTGCGGTCGATCTTCACACCCTTCACAGTCTCGTTGAGCGGCAACATCCAACGGCGGAGATCCCAGAAGCGCTTGTTCTCGAAGCAGAGTTCCAGCCGGCGCTCGTTGCGGATGAGGTTGGTCATCTTGGTCTGGTCGCCAGCACACTCCTCGAGATAGGCGTCTCCCTCGGGAAGCGGCAATCCGTACTCGTCAGTGCCGAGACCAGCACGCTTGCGGATGGCCTTGATGACATCGTAGGCCGAGAAGCCTGCGCCAGCCTGATCGCCCTTGGGCCCCCAGGCATCGTTGGCAGCCTCGGCGTAGGCCAGGAATATCTCCGTGTAGCGGATGCGCGGATAGATGTGCTGCTGCTCGATGAGTGAGCTTGACAGCGGGCTGACATCGTCGCGGAGCAATTTCTGCAGATAGTAGCCCGTACGGGTGGAGGTGCCGATGCTGTTCAGGTTGTCGTCCGTCTCGTTCTTATCATTTGGATAAGTACCCGTGATGATGGTGGTCTTGCGGAACGTCATGCCGTTGTAGATCACGTCGTCTGACAGACGTGGGTCACGGTTGGCGTATGGATTCTGCGGGTCGTAACCGCTGTTGGCATCAGTGATGGGACGTCCGCTGCGCATGGGGAAGGCGTCTACCAGATTCTGCGACGGATTGGTGCGGCCCTGACCGTAGAGGGTGGGAGGATAGTTCTCGCGCTCCTGGTCGGCATTCTTGTGGCGGTCCTCACGCCAGAGAATCTCAGGCATTTCGGCAGCTGCGGGCTCGAGCTTAGCCTTGTTCTTATACCAGACATTGCCCGTGGGGTCGAAGCCGTCCATGCCTCCGATGCGTTTCAACACGTTGGCGCAGAGCGTAGCAGCCTCGGCAGAGGTGACACCGCTTTGGTCGCGGAAGGCGGGACTGGCGGCGAGTAGTGCTGCCTGCGCCTTGATGGCCTCGGCGATGGTGGCCGACATCAAGTTACGAGCCTTCGTACCAAACACGAGGTTGAAGCCGGAGTACTCAGCACCCAGGGCACGGTACTTGGCAGGAATCTCATTGTTGTTGCTGATGTCGTCATAAGAGGCGGGTAGAAGAGCCATGGCACTGTCACAGTCGGCAAAGATCTGCTTCATGCAGTCGGCAAATGTAGCGCGGGGCTGATTGAAGTCGGAACTACCGTCTTCAGGAGTGAGCAACAGGGGCACACCATAGAGCTGGCCGTCGTCAGCATAGCCGCCGTGAGCCATCAGCAGATAGTAGTAGAACAGAGCGCGCAGTCCGAAGGCCTCGCCCTTGAGGCGGTCGACGAACATCTGCTGTTTGGAAGCGGCACTGGGGGCCCACTTCACCCGCTCCACCTTGGAGAGGAAGAGGTTGACATACTGGATGCCGTCCTTGCATTTGTCCCACTGAGACATGGGGTTGTTGTCGGAGGCCCAGGTACCGGTTGCCATGTTCAGATAGGCGCTGCTCGTCACATTGGTCACGGCATCGTCGGTAGCAATATCTGTCTGGGTGGTCGTGATGTATGGCAGACGGTCGTAGCCATAGATGAGCAAGCCGTGCGCATACTTAGACTCCTCGTACATGGCATCCTCGGTGCGGTTGTTCTCATCCGCAGGATTGAACATGTCGTCGCAGGACGTACAGAGGGCACAGAGAAGACTGAGGGCACAGAGGCTGCGCAATGATTTATAGATCTTGGTAATCATAATTCTCAATTCTTAATTCTCAATTCTTAATTCTTTAAAGGGTTACCTTTACACCGAGATTATAGAAACGGGTCTGGGGAGCATAGCCCACGCTGGTTTCCAGCAGCTTGCGCTCCTTGGCGAAGGTGAGCAGGTCGTTGCCATTCACATAGATGGAGAGCTCCTTCACCCACTTGCCCTGGAACAAGTCCTTGGGGAAGTCGTAGGTGAGCTGCACCTTACGCAGGTTGAAGCGGTTGGTGCTGTAGAGCCAGAAGGTGGAGGAAGATGCGTTGTTGGCGTGGCTCAGCGTCGTCAGACGGGGATGAGTGGCGGTTGCTGCTGTCTCGGATGTCCAGCGCCCAAGGGCGTTGATGGAGTATTTGGCATCGCCGCTCATATAATAATAGGAACCGTTCTTCAGACCCTTAGCACCGAACTGGCCGTTGCCGAGTACGAAGAGCGTGAAGTTCTTGTACTTCAGCGTCAGGTTCACACCGAGGGTGAATGGTGCACCGTAGAGTCCTGACTTGCCAATCTCCACCATGTCCTTGCTGTCGAGACGGCCGTCGCCGTTGACATCCTCATACTTCAGGTCGCCAGGCTGGATGGTACCGCCGATCATTGGCTTAACCCCGTTTTTCAGGGTTGACGTAAGATAGCCGTCAGCATCCCTTACGAAATCATCTTCAGTATAGAAGCCCAGGCACTTATAGCCCCAGATGGCATCGAGGGGACGACCCTCACGGTGCTGGTAGTCATACTCTACGAGTTCATCGTACTTCTTGTTCTTCGTGGTGAGCCAAGTTCCGACCACACCAAGCGTTGTATGAACCTTGCCAATCTGCTTCTGGAAGGTGACACTGAAGTCGAGACCCTTGCGGTTCTGGATGTTGTTGTTGATGGCGGGCTTGAACGAACTGCCGGAAAGTCCTCCCTGCAGGTGCGAGGGGAAGATGGTGGGGTTCTGTGTGATGAAGCCATCCATATCGGTATTGAAGAATGTCAGGTTGGCACTGATGAGCTTGTTGAATAGCGAAGCACGCAGGCTGACCGACCATTCCTTGCGGTGGATGAAGTCGAGCGAGGGGTTGCTACCTGCTGTGGAGAACGTGCGGTCGGTGCTGACACCCTCGTTCCAGGAGAAGCCGCTGCCGCCTGTCGACCAGAGGGCATCGTAGAGATAATAATACTTGGTATTCGAGTCACCCATATAGATATCGATATCCTCATTCAGGTTGCTGTACGATGCGCTGATGAGCAGGTCGTCGACGAAGCTGTCCTTCATGAAGTTCTCCCTGGCCAGGTTCCAGCCGATGGTGAACGAGGGAGAGAGTGCTTCACGGTGTCCCTTGGGAAGGCGGGCGGAGTGTACACCGGCCACCGAAATGTCGGCGAAGTAGCGACCCATATAGTCGTAACCTGCCTGCAGTCCCAGGTTGGCATTGGCGTAGCGGTGATAGGTGCCGCTGGCCGTGGTGGTGAACATATTGGCGAGCAGCATACCCGTCACGTGGTGCTTGCCGCCGAAGGTGTGGTCGTAGTCGAAGTGGCCGTTCCAGGTGATGGTCTGGCGGTACTTCGTGTCAGACATGGCCATGTGTCCGGTTACGATTTCATCGTTCTGCTGTGTCAGGCCGACAATCACGTCCTGCGAGTTGTAGTTACTCCAGGTGGGGATGAACACGGCGTACTTGTTGTCGTACGACAGGCTGTAGTTCGCAGCATAGTCGATGGAGAACAGCGTACGGAAGGAGAGTCCCTTGACGAACTTGCTCATGTCGTAGATGATGCCGGCATCGAACTGGAACTGACGGCTGACTGCCTTCGTCTTACCCCCGAAGTAGGTGTCGGCGATGGCATTGGTTTGAGTAGCCTTCGTACCACCGGGGAAATACATGCCGTCGAGCAGGTTGAGCGACTTGCCCAGGATGGCCAGGGCCTTGCTGGCATTGGGGTCTACCATGCTGATGGGAATCAGCGGGGCAGCGTTCTCAGGGAAGTTAGGACGCATCGTAGCGGCCTCGCCCCAGAAGTCACCCTTGTTCCGGTTGGCATTGTAGAAAGTGGCACTGGCATTGGCCCAGCCCTTGATGACCTTGTTGATGACGATGTCCACATTACCGCGAACGCTGAAACGGTCGGTGTAGTTATCCTTCGCAGGACCGAAGTTGATCAGGTCTTCATTGCGGTAGTAGTTGATGTTCGTATAGAAGTGGGCACGAGAGCCGCCACCCTGTATCTCAAGCGTACCTTCCGAACGGTTGTATGCCTTGCGGACATACTCGTCGGAGTAGTAGTTCACGTTGGGGTAACGGTAGGGATTCACCCCTGAGGCGTGGTTGTAGATATTCTGCTGAGAGTACTTTTCAGGTATAGCGAGACCATCATTAATCAGCGCCTCACGGTAGAGCGTCATGTACTCGGCACTACCCAGATACTCGGGAAATTCCTTGGCCACGTGCCAACCTGTATTGGCATTGGCCTTGATCTGCAGACCGTCCACCGTGCCGCGCTTGGTGGTGATGAGGATGGCCCCCTTGGCCCCTTTGGCGCCATAGAGTACTACGGCCTGAGCGCCCTTGAGGAAGGTAATCTGCTCAATTTCGGACGGGAGCACGTTGTTCGACGGACGCTTCACACCGTCGATGATCACGAGCGGCAGGTTGTCGTTGTCGTTGGTGTCCAGACGGTCGTTGTCCATGCCCCAGAGGCTGTTGCCGTTCCATCCGCCGACGAGTGCGTACATGTCTTCGAGGCTACCCATCGTGTAATCCTTCTTCTGCAGTTCCTCCATGTCGACGTATGAGATGCCGCCGAGGAGTTGGTCGGCGTCCTTGTCGCGGAAGGCCACATGTACCTTCTTCTTCACCACGGTAGAGTCAGCATCGTCAGCCGTTTCCTGGGCATGGGCCGTCAGTGGCGACGCGGCAAACATGGCAAAGAGCAATATGTTTGTTTTCATTCTATTCATAATGTTCAATGTTCAATGTTCAATGTTCAATGTCTTACCAACCCGGGTTCTGGGGGAATCCCTCATAGAGATAGATATCCTTGTCGGGAAGCGGGAACCAGTAGTGCTTTGACTCCAGGCGACGGGTGATGAGCTCCTTCTTGTGGAAGTTACCGATCTTGGCATCCTTCGGATCATGGTTCTTGAACCAGTCGGCAGTCTCCAAACGCTCGAATTCATGAGAGTACTTCACCGTGTAGGGAGGTTCGGTCAGCAGAAGCCAGCGCTGAAGGTCACACCAGCGGAAACCTTCGAAGGAAAGTTCCACGGCACGCTCGCGACGTACCTCGTCGATGAAGTGCTCACGGGTGTCACGCAGGTTGGCTGGCACATGCTCCATGGGATAGTCGCTGGAGTTGACACGGTCGCGCAGCTTGTTGATAGCGTCGACTGCCGACAGCGACGTGCAGTAGATGGGTCTTGTATTCAGGTCTGCCACACTGCCTGCTATGGCGGCTTGTGCCTCAGCATACATCAGGTAGACATCAGCCAGGCGCATGTAGGGCAGGTAGCTCTGGAAGGCGTAGTCCCAGTCGTACCAGCGGTCGCCCTCGTTGCACTGGTGGGGAATCAGCTTCTGGATGAAGTAGCCCGTGC
>DFGG01000135.1 GCA_002371695.1 bacterium UBA3756 | reverse complement strand
GAAGACGTATCTGATCAACTGATGGTAATAAGTCGGAGATTTATTTGGCGTTTCACCAGTTTTTCCGTATCTTTGTAGCAGATTGTTCAACTAAAGGCTTATCGCAATGAAGAAATTAATGACCATCCTGATGCTGATGCTTCTGGTGCTGACAGCCGGAGCGCAGCGACCCTCGGCTCTCGATCAGCTGAAAGAGAATCCTCGTAAGGCCTACGGCAACGACTACCCCTATCAGCAGGAGAAGTGCGATCTGACGAAATCGCCCAAAGGTTATAAGCCTTTTTACATCAGCCACTACGCTCGTCACGGCTCGCGCTATTACTGGAATGGTTTCCTCTACAAGGAACTCGACACACTGCTCACCGTGGCCCATCAGAAGCACTTGCTGACAGAGCGCGGAGAAGCCTTCCACGACAAGTTCATGGCGGCTAAGAAAGAGCTGACGACAGGTGTGAGCGAGTTGACGCAGCTGGGATGGGAACAGCATCAGCAGATAGCCCGTACGATGTACAACCGTTTTACGGATGTATTCAAGAATGGTGGCAATGTGCTGGCAGTATCGTCGCTATCCGGGCGGTGTGTACTCAGCATGTCGGCCTTCTGTCAGGAACTGGTGCAGTGCAATCCGAAGATAGAGATCCGTGAGCAGTCGTCGCGATTCACCCTCGATGCCGTGGTGCCTGATGACAATCAGAATCCTAATAAGCGGAAATTCCCCAAGGTGAAGCCTCGCTTCGAGAAGAACCGTGACAAGTTCAAGTATGACAACTCGCTGCAGGAGAAGATAATCCCCCGTATCTTCACCAGCACAGAGGGCCTGCCAGGCAATATGAAGCGCATCGCCTCCAACCTGATCAGCTTCTACACCACGCTGCCCAGCATCGACCATGAGGGCATGATGGACGGTATTCTCACCGATGAGGAGATTGCTGCTCAGTGGGAACAGTCGAACCTGGGTAGTTATGCCTGGGTGTTTGAGCCGCAGTACAATGTGATACCGATTCTGGAGGACTTTATCAAAAAGGCTGATGCTGTCGTCGATGGTTCGAGCGACCATATTGCTGACTTGCGCTTCGGTCACGACACCTATATCGGGCCGCTGACCGTATTGTTGGGCCTCAATGGTGCAGATACCGACCCCGAGGATCCCTATGAGGTGAAGAATATCTACCAGAACTGGCAGACCTGCAAGGCCAGCAACATCCAGCTAATCTTCTACAAAGGGAAAAAGGCTACGGACGATATCCTCGTAAAATGTCTGCTGAACGGTTGCGAAGCTACGTTGCCTGTGCCTACGACACAGGCTCCTTATTACAAATGGAGTGATTTCAGGGAGTTCTACCAGAAGCGTATGGCCAGTGTCAGGAATTGACGACACTGGCTATACGCCTGAGGGCTTCGTTGAGCTGGCTTCGCGGACAGGCGATGTTGATGCGGATGAAGCCTTCGCCTGTCTGTGGACCATACATCGTACCTGCTGATACCCAGACGCGGCCTTCGTTGAGCAGACGATTGAAGAACTCGTCGGTACTGATGCCGAGGGCACTGTGGTCTACCCATACGAGATAGGTGCCTTCGAGGCGCGTCACCTTCAGTTGTGGCATTTCCCGGGCAAAGAAGTCGCAGAGGGCCTTGTAGTTTTCCCACAGGTAGAGGTTCAGCGCATCGAGCCAGTCCTCGCTATCGTTGTAGGCTGCCTGTAGGGCCACGATACCGAAAGGATTGACGTCGCACACCTCATTGATATTGATGGCACGATCGATACGACGGCGCCACTCAGGGTTGGTGCAGATGATGTTGGCTATCTGTAGTCCTGCGGTATTGAAATTCTTCGAGGGGGAGTTCATCACCACGCAGTCGTCGGTGACGGTGCCGAAGGGCACAAACTCATAGCCTGGCATGATGAGCTCGCAGTGGATCTCGTCGCTGATGACGGTGACCCCGTGGCGGTGACAGATGTCGTACATTCGCTGCAGTTCCTCGCGGGTCCATACCCGTCCGCAGGGGTTGTGGGGATTGCAGAGCAGGAAGAGGGTGGTCTTCTCGTCGGCGCACTTCTGCTCGAAGTCCTGCCAATCTACTTTAAACTCACTTGCAAGCGGGCTTTCCAGCACCTCGCAGCCATTGTTCCGGATGCTGGAGAAGAAGCAATTGTAGGCGGGTGACAGGATGAGCACTTTCTCGCCAGGCATGGTGAGAGCTTTGATGACGCATGAAACAGCTGGTACGACAGCCGTGGTGTAGAGGATGGATTCCCGGCTGATCTCCCACTGATGGCGCCGGCGGAACCATGAGATGACGGCCTCGTAGTAGCTCTCCGGCACGATGTTATAGCCGAAAACACCATGAGCCACGCGGTCTTCCAAGGCTTTCTGGATGGCTGGTGCCACACGGAAGTCCATATCAGCCACCCACATGGGGATGATGTCTGGGTCGGCAGTCTCATCCCACTTCACGCAGTTCGTTCCCCTGCGCACTACAGGTTCGTCAAAGTTGTATTTCATTTCCTTGCTTATTATCCTCTCGTTTCTATCACACAATTGTTCGGCTGGCGCACGTTCTCGTCGATGGTGATGCTGCCGATGGAGTCTGCCACGATATGCCCGCTCGTGGGGTTCTTGATGTTCTCGATGTGCCCGCGGATGTCGGCCTCCACGGTGGAGTACTCGAACACACGGTCGCACAGACGGTCGAAAGTGCAGTTCTCCAGCACCAGGTTGTCGGTATAGCAGAGCAGTTGCTCACCTGCCAGGTGACAGTTCACCAGACGTACGTTCTTCGAGTGCCATGCCAGGTATTCACCGTCGAGCACGGAGTCGTAGATGGTCACGTTCTCGCACTCCCAGAAGGAGTCCTTCGTCAGGATCTTGGCATTGTGTACCTCCACGTTCTTGCAGTACTGGAACACGTACTTCGAGTCGCTCTCCAGTCCGTCTACGTAGATGTTCTGCGAGAACATAAAAGGGTAGGTGCCGCCATGCAGCTTCACGTTCTTGATCTTGATGCCGTCCACCTTCCAGAAGGTCTCGTCGGCATCGGTAATCTGTACGTTCTCCAGTTCCAGGTTCTTCATCTCACGGAAGAACTTGGGCGCGTCGATGCGGCAGTCCTTCATCACCAGGTCGTTGGTATACCAGATGGCCGAGCGTGAGCCCAGGGCGAAGTAGCAGTTCTCGATGCGGGCACCGTCGACGTGCCACCAGGGGTATTTGCCGTAGAACTTACAGTCGTAAGCCTCCATGCGCTGGCATTGCTTGATGCCCGACTCGCCGTCAGTGATCGTCACATTCTCAAGTCTCAAGTCATGTGTGGCGAACAGGGGCCTCTCGCCCCCGAATGTCTTGTCTTTAATCAGTTCCATTATCTTATTTCTAAATCGGATGCAAAGGTACGAATAAGTGAGCGAAAAGCCAAATTTATTTGGACTTTTCCGAACGTGAGTACCTTCGGCGGAGCCAGAGGTACGAATAAAAAGCCGTAATCTGCTTACACAATTTACGGTTTCTGTTGCCGCCAGTGTGTTAAGAAAGTCTAAAAACGCATACTCTGCATGCAGTCTTTGCCGACTATCTCACACTATATAGGCAGAAATGGTTAAATTTGCAACGTATAAAAGAAGTAGCTTATGAAGAAGAACAAAGTCATTTGGACAGGGCTGATGCTCCTACTGGCAGTCATCTGCATCAGCTGTGACAACAGCGATGACATAGTGTCAACCCGCAATAGCAGCGCAGTGCAGAAACTCTATGCCGTGGCTCGCCAGAGTCCTGACGCCATCCTGCAGTACAAGGCCGAGATGCCGCTGTTCACGCTCGACGACATCAGGAGCTATAATCCAGAAACGGGCGAGATGGCATTCAACAGCGTTAAGTTCGACACCCATCTATTCTATGACTCCAGTTGCAAGTATCGTGTCTATTTCTATGCCGGCAACGACTTGCTGTTCGACGCCCTGCCCGTCTCATGGTTCTCCAGTGCCGCCTATTGGGACCAGCTCACCTTCCAGTGCGATTTCTATGGCCCTTCTGACGAGACTGACGCCTCTAAGTCGCATTACTACCTGCGCTATGGCTACCCAGGCATCATCGATGGCGACGAGAGCCTCAAGCAACTCATGCTCAAGAATGCCCCGGCCATAGACCACTTCATCAGTATTCTACGTTCAGAAGGAAAGATTATCGGAGACTGACTGACAAACAAACAGGGAATCCTATTAACAGGGCGACTGGATGGACACTGATGAACTCCTCAGCAGGTGCAAGGCTGGCGATGGCGAAGCCTTGCACCTGCTTTATCAGCGATACAAGCCACAGCTGCTCAGCGTCTGCCGGCAATATACTGGTGAGGCCGACATGGCCGAAGACCTCTTGCACGATGCCTTCGTGGTCATTCTTACTTCACTTGATCGTCTGAAAGAGGGTGACAAGCTTGAGGCTTGGATGACATCCATCACCCGCCACGTGGGCTATCACTACCGAGAGCAGCTGAAGAAAGAGCAGGCTGCCCTCCGAGAGGTTCCCCACGACGAACCCGCTCCAGAAGAGACAGCGCCACTGCCTGACTACGACCAGCTGCAGTCGCTCGTGGCCTTGCTGCCCGAAGGCTATCAGCGCGTGTTCAAGCTGTCGGTGTTCGAGGGCCTGTCGCATCAGGAGATCAGCCAACTGCTGGGCATCGCCCCCCATTCGTCTTCCTCACAGCTGTCGCACGCCAAGCGGATGCTGCGGCTGCTCATCAGGCGTTCGTGGCTGCTTCTGCTGTTGCTTATCGCCATTCCTACAGCCCTCTGGAAACTCATGCAGAACGAAGAAAAGACCAAGGAAAAGCCAGAGGCTGACCATATGCCAACACCCACGCCCCATCATCGCGAGACCGCTGTCGAGAGTCTGAGAGAGCGACCCGTCTACGCCGCCGTCGGCAAGCTGACGGCGGCGCCTCAGCCCAGCAGCTATCAGGCGGAAGCCGTCATAGAGCCTGATTCCATACCTTCCTTTCAGATAGAGGAGCAGCCGCTCGACACCATCGGCCACCAGCATGAGCGGCTCGCCCCCCAGCTCCCCCCGACGGAGATGCAGGAAACACAGCAATTCATGCCCTCCAAACCTAAGAAGCCGGAGTGGAATATCACGCTGGCTTACAACGGACAGTTAGGCCGTCGCGACGATTATCTGGCCGTTGCCACCATCAGCAAGGGCAGTTTCGATGCGACAAGCAACAGCTTCATCCCGGCAGGACAAGCGTTCAGCAACTGGAAAGACTACAGTTACTACCTGAGCAATAGCCCCCAGGGGCTTATGGATGCAGAAACCCGCTCGCTGATGAACATCGCTGCACAGAACTCCACCATCAACGACGGCGCCATGGAAGCCCGTCACGAGCACCAGCTGCCCCTGACCGTCCAGCTCCTGCTCAGCCGCCAGTTGTCCGCCCGCCTGTCGCTCGAGACCGGCCTCAGCTACACGCTTCTGAGCTCAACCGTCCATACGGGCAGCGTCGCCTCTGTTCTGGAGCGCCAGCGGATACACTATCTCGGCATCCCGCTCCGCCTCGGCTGGCAGTGGTACGCCAACAACCGCTTCAGCCTATACTCCTCGGCAGGAGCCATGCTCGAACTGCCCATGAGTGCCACCACTGACATCAGCCACATCGACAATGGCACCACAACCTTCAGGAACCACAGTTCACTCGACTCGCCCTGCCAATGGTCTGCCACGTTAGGCATCGGCCTGCAATACCATCTCGCCCCCCACATCGGCATCTATCTGGAGCCCAGCCTGCAATACTTCTACGGCAACGGCAGCGACATCCAGACCTATCGCACAGAGCATCCCCTCGAAATCACCCTGCCCGTTGGTCTCCGATTCCGGTGGTAGAAAGCTACGGCGTAGCTGCGCTTGGTGCGAAGTATGGCCGCTCTCTAGATACTAATCCCATAAGTCTGCTTCACCTCGCTCATCACGAAGGTGCTCTCAATGGAGGCCAGCATCTCTATCTCGCCGAGCTTGTTGAGCACGAAGGTCTGATACTGCTTCATGTCTGCGGCCCGCACCTTCAGCAGATAGTCATAGTTGCCCGACGTGTTGTAACACTCCGTCACCTCGGGTATGCGGTTGATGCGGCGCACGAAGGCGTCGGCTATCTCGTGGTTGATCTGCTTGAGCTTTACCTTGCAGAACACCTGCAGGCCCTGGTCCAGCTTGTCGGGGTCGAGCACGGCTACATATTTCTTAATATAGCCCTGACGCTCGAGCCGCTTCTGCCGTTCGAACACGGGGGTAGGGGTCAGGTGTACGGCCTCGGCCAGCTCCTTGGTGGTCAGTTTTGCATTCTTTTGCAGTGTTCTGAGTATCTGCAGGTCTGTCGCGTCTAATGTATCTGCCATAGTTCTTGGAATATTATTCTGTTGGGGTATGCCGCTGCGCTTCCTGTTGGAATGACTATCGGTTTGCTGCTGCAAAGATAGGGATATTTTCTGAATTGCGCAAATATTTTGGAGAATATTCCAGAATTCGATACCTTTGCACCCACAAAACATTAAAACTGGAAATGAAATGGGAAAACGGATTGTCTTAATTACAGGTGCCAATAAAGGCATCGGATTCGGTATCGCAAAACATCTCGGCCTGAGTGGCTGGTCAGTCATTATCGGCGCACGCCATGAGCAGCGCGCCTCTGAAGCCGTCAGCAGACTGGAATCACTGGGCATCGATGTGGCAGGATGGGTGAATATCGAACTAAAGGACCTTGCAAACATCGACAAAGCCGCCAGGGAGGTTTCGGAGAAATATCCGGAGTTGTCACTACTCGTCAATAACGCTGGCATCCCCGGCGACATGAGCGTGGATAGCAGACATACGGAGATCAGCACCATCCGCGAGACGCTCGACGTGAACTTCATCGGCACCTTCGCGCTTACCAAGGCCCTGATTCCACTGATAGCCAACAACGGTGGGCGCATTGCCAACATCACCGTACCCTCGGAGATCAGCCCCTACTGGCACCCCCTTGCCTATGTCATCAGTAAGGCAGCGCAGAATGCTATGATGGGCGTGATGGCGATCGAGTTCCAGCAGTCAGGCACCCCTGTGGAGATATTCTCCGTTCACCCAGGTCCTACGACCACTGACCTCAACGGTAATATGTCACTTCCGGGTTTCCATGACATTGACACCGTAGGCCTGAAGTTTGCCCAGCTCATCAGCGACGGCCAGAACCATCAGGGTGAGTTCATTGAACTTTATCCCATAGTGAAAGAAGATGCTTCCTATTTCTTATGAAGCAGATATTCGCTGGGTGAACAGTGCTTGTACAACTTGAAGTTGCGATAGAAAGCACTGATCGAAGAGAATCCCGACATGGTGGCGATATCGGCCAACAGCAGATTGGGGTTCTGCTCTATCAGCCTTGTGGCATGTTCGATACGCTTGCGGTTGATGTACTCAGAGAATGACATGCCCATATCCGTGTTGATGACGTTGTAGATATAGGCGCGGTTGGTGTTCAGATGTTTGGCCAGATCATCAAGCTTCAAATTGGGTTGAAGGTAGATATGCTCGGCCTCTACGAGTCGTCGCAGGTTCTCACTCAGTGCTTGTCTCTCATTTTGGGGCTGTTGCTGCTTTGACGACTCTTCTGCTTCGATGCTGTCCGTAATGTTCTGAATATGGAAGTCCTGTTGCAGGCCGATATGTCCGATGAGCAGGATGAGCAAGGAGAATGTGATCGACGGGAAGGCTAAAAGCGCTGAGGAGTCGGTAAAGCGGTAGCGCCCAATGATGTTGCAAAGGAACGACAATAGCGATACTACCACAAAGAGTACCAATAGTGTCCTGATGGGGGTAAGCGTCTTCCCCTCCGTGTCGGAGTAGTTGGCTTCAACTATCTTGTTGTATCTCTTGATGTGCCGTAGGCCTATTGTGAGTACTGGGGGGATCTGTATGGCGAAGATGATTTTTACGGCCAGGTGGGCCATGCCTTGCAGCCAGGGAAGTCCGCTGAGCGATGCGTAGTGGTCGTGGTAGAGGTGGTCGGTGATGAAGAGGGTCGTCTCTTCAGCATTCATCAGCATGTAGAAGCCTCCCACGGCCAGGCTGCAGACGATGGCGGGCAGTAAGATGACGAACTGCAGACTACGGTCTGGGCGATGAAGCGTGAGCTCTTCTATATATATAAGGTACAGGGGATAGACGGCTGGGTTGCAGAAACAGTAGATGGTGTCGGAGAAGGGGATGGCCTCAAGAATGTGGTTGAAGAAGATATAGTGAGCCAGATAGAGCAGGGTGGTGGTCACCATGAAGATGAGCAGTCGGAAGCGTGGCTTGTCCCAACGGTGGTGCAGGCTCAGTGCAAGTAGCACGGAGAGAACGCCGCTTACAAACATGGGCATGGATGTGACTATCGACTGGAACATAATGCCGCAAAGGTAGTTCTTTTTTATGAGATAGCCTCGTTTTTTACTGGTAAATTATGGGTGGATTGTGAATTTGCATGCTGATTTTGTGAATTTGACTGGTAAAATTGTGAATTTGCACGATAAATTTTTTGAAAATGAACACTCTGTTTGAATAAAAAGTCTTAAATTTGCCAACGAATTATTAATTAATATTGATGATATGAAAAAACTAAGATTTTTGGCATTGGCAGCGATGGCTGCTTTGGCCGTGTCAGTATCGGCTCAGGTGACGTATGGTAACGACTATCAGTACAAACCTACAAGTGGCACTCTCTATGGGGCTGACAATGAGAGTTTCGGATTGTTCTATGCGCAGTATAATCTTACTACGGAGCATATAACCGTTACGAATCATGATAGTGAGAACACTTCGCTCAATGGCGTTACTTTAGGCTACAGTCATTTTATTCCCCTTGGTGACATACCTTTGTTCTTGTCTCCGGGTGCTGCTGTCCAGTGGTTCTTTAAGAGTAAGGATGGTCACAAGACGAATATGATTTCTGCTAAAATTCCCGTCAATCTGGTGTACTCATTCCAGGTTTCTGACAATTTCCGTATCGAGCCCTATGCAGGCATCTATGGCCGCATTAATATTTGGGGCCAGGAGAAGGTTGGTGATGAGTCTGCGAATATTCTCAGCAGTGATGATTTCGGAGATGCAGCCTGCAAGCGTTTCCAGTTAGGCTGGAATGCTGGAGTGCAATTCCGTATTACAGAAGCTTTCACCATCGGGGCCGGCTACTTTATGGATTTGATGAAGCTCCAGAATTACTCAAGTGGAAAGCATGACATAAAGACTAATTTCCAAGGCTTCGACTTTACACTTGGCATAAACCTGTAATCAAGAGTAATCTCTCACCAATTTAAATGATAATATAGATGGTTAGTAGTTGTGGGGCCTGCAGTGATGCAGGCCCTTTTTGAATGTGATTTATAGGTTGTAACGTTGTACATCGGCGCTGTTACAACGTTACAACCTATATTCAAAAAAAACGTAAGTAAAAAAACAGTAAGGGGTGACGCATCGCTGAAGTCAGGAGGAGTGCCCGCCTATGACTGCCACCTCACCATTTGCCACAACGATGGAGTGCCCGCAACGGGGCA
>DFGG01000158.1:1535-10197 GCA_002371695.1 bacterium UBA3756 | reverse complement strand
TCTACTACCACATGCTGCAACGGACCACCCGCGTAGAGATACTGGAGAATGTGGGCGATTTCCGCTTGCTCGACCGCAAGTGCATCGATGCTTTGAAACAGTTGCGCGAGACTCAGCGATACACCAAAGGCATGTACTGCTGGGTAGGATTCCGTAAACATGAGGTACTCTTCGAACAGGGTGACCGCGTGGCAGGAACATCGTCGTTCAACTTTATGCGACTGCTGAGCCTGGCCATGGATGGCATCACCTCGTTTACTACAGCTCCGCTGCGTATTGCCACCATCCTTGGCCTCATCGTCTCTGTAGTGGCCTTCTCGTTTATGGTCTACGTACTTGTCACTACGCTCATCTGGGGAGACCCCGTACAGGGCTATCCGACACTCATGACCGTCATCCTCTTTCTGGGTGGCGTCCAACTGCTCTCTCTCGGCATCATTGGCGAATACTTAGGACGCATCTTCCACGAGACCAAGGGGCGTCCTGTCTACATCGCCCGTGAGGTAGCAGGGGTATAGTCGCGGGTGTACATCTCCCAACAAAGTTTAAACCACACGATGGTCACTGGCAGTGCCTTCAGGGCATAGGGCTGTATCAGTCCGCGATAAACGGCCTTAGGGAACAGGTCGCCGGGTGACAGACTCGAAATGATAAACACGAGCACCATGAGGGCGATGTCCCACCCGCTGCGCTGCCAAGGCGCACAGCAATACCACAGGGCCACGCCCACGAAAGCTATGATATAGGTGCTGTTTTCCGAACCCGTGCTGAAAAGCACGGTGAACATCAATACCGAAGCCAAAAGCGTCTGACGGAATGCTACATGCCGATACTGGCCTATGCGCAGGTAGGGAATGCCGAAGGCTATCAGTCCGGGGATGATGAGCCACAGGTCGCTGTAAGTCACTATCTGCGTGGTGCGGCGCACCATACCGAGCAGCGAGATATTGGTAGATAGGTCGGCCATATTGCCTGCCAGCACATTGATGTTGTCCTGATTCTTTTCCACCAAAGCTATATACCACTCATAATACTGCTGGATGATATACTCCGGCGAGGCCACAGCCATGGGTGCCACGAACATCACCACACCCCAGAAAAGACAGGATAACAATAACTTCGTCTTGTTCTTCGAGAAGAAGAAGAACGCCAGTCCCACAATGCCATAGAGTTTGATCATCGTACCGAGCATGATAAAGAAGGCCGCCCAGAAATCGTGCCGTCGCTCTATCATCGTAAATGTCAGCAGCACCCCCGCAGCGATAGCCACATTGTATTGCTGCAGGAAGAGGGCATTGAGCAGCTCATGGGTACAAAACCAGTAGACGAACATCTGCTGATACTTCGTCAGGTCGGAGCGGCGCACGGCCACATAGAGGAACATCGACAGGAAGAGCATCCAGAAGAACATGCCGAAATAGCGCTGCATCCAGGCAAAAGGCGCTATCACCAGGGCGAAGAACGGCCCGTAATGGTTCATGTCATCGTATTCCGCAGGGTAATGGTCGAACAAGGGTAGCTCAGCGATGGTGTGATACCACACACCAATGAAGATACGATAATTGCCATCACTATTGTACGATTTAGTGATGGCTACGATGAGACACATCACCACCCATATCAAGAGTATCGTGCGGTAGTCGTGGAAGAACGGTTTCCTCAGAAGCGACGCCACCCTGTCACGACACGCCATCCATATATTCTCTGCTTTTTCCATGTCATTTACCGAATTTATCGGCAAAGGTACAAAAAAAATTCGATGAATAGCCGTGAAATCCGTGACTTTTTTCATAACCACACGCTCACAGCTCCGGCAAACAGAGGCTCCATTTGAAAAAATAAAGGCTCCGTCTGAAAAAATAAAGGCTTTATTTAGTAAAATAGAGGCTCCGTTTGGAAAAATAGAGGCTTTATTTTCTGTCCAAAATGCCCACAAAGATGAGTCTACCATCATATATAGTGGTCTATCGTTTTTTTTGCCCGCACCTCTCGCACCTCCCGCACCTGGGCCGGGTGCGGGAGGTGCGAGAGGTGCGGGCTGTTTTCCCGTTAGCCTACTATACGCGCGCATACGCGTGAGGCCATCATCCGAAACGGAAACTTCTAATTTATGGCCATTCTGCGTTAATCTTCCGAAAAGCGTTGAGATATTCAACCTTTTTTCGTACCTTTGTCCCGCGATAGCATATAAACGAAAAGAACAATATGAATTCAGCAAGAAAATGAACTAGCCATGATTATCGGATACGATGCCAAAAGGATAGTACGTAATGCCACAGGCCTGGGCAGTTATGGTCGGACGCTCGTCAACGACCTGAGCAGGCAGGATGGCGTGGACATCCACCTCTATGCCCCCGACGAAGGCCGCGCCGACCTGCTGAGCCAGGTAGCGGCCGGGGTGAACTGGCACTTCGCGCGGAGCAAGTCTGAGCCTTGCCCGGCGCTGAGTGGCAGCCTATGGCGGACGTGGGGCATCGTCAAGGATCTGCAGCGCGACGGCATCATGCTCTATCACGGTCTCTCCGGCGAACTGCCCGTAGGCATCAGGAAGAGCGGCATCAGGAGCGTGGTGACCATCCACGACCTTATCTTCCTGCGGCACCCCGAATACTATCACTGGCTCGACACCAAGATCTACGCCTGGAAGTTCCGCCAGGCTATCCGCGAGGCCGACCACATCATTGCCATCAGCGAATGTACCAGGCGAGACATCATAGAGTTGGGGCAGGTCGACGAGAGCCGCATCTCGGTTGTCTACCAGAGTTGTGCGCCGAGGTTCAGCCTCCCTGTCACGCCAAGCAGAAACGACAAGCGCTACATCCTGAGCGTCGGCAGCATCGAGGAGCGTAAGAATATCCTGCTGGCCGTCAAGGCCCTCCACTATCTGCCCGACGACCTGTCGCTCGTCATCGTGGGGCGGCACACGAACTACACTGACACCGTATCCCGCTACGCAGCGGCCAGCGGCCTGAGCCACCGCGTCAGCATCATGCACGGCATCAGCGACGAGGAGCTGCCTGCCCTCTATGCCGGGGCCGAGGCCTTCGTCTATCCCTCACGCTATGAGGGATTCGGGATACCCATCATCGAGGCCGTCAGTTGCGGTCTGCCAGTGGTGGCCTGCACGGGGTCGTGCCTGGAGGAGGCCGGAGGCCCCGACAACCTCTACGTCGCGCCCGACGACGCGCAGGCGATGGCCGCCGCCATCCGCCAGTCGCTCCGGGGAGCAGAAGGGCGCGAAGAGCGCATCCGGCGCAGCAGGGAGTATATACGCCGGTTTGAGGGCAGCGACGTGGCACGACAGATGGTGGCCATCTATCGCCGTCTGCTGTCTTGAGCCCGTCAGAACTTCCACCTCACCTGCAGGTCGAGGTCGGTCAGCGACGAGCCGTCGACCTGCTGGTAACTGCTGCCGATGACGTCGCGGTCGAAGTATCTTGTGTGGCCCAGTTTGCCCGTCAGCGAGAGGCGAGGGCCTATGGCAGCCCTCATCATCAGCCACGCCCGCAGCCCATGTCCCTGAAACTGACTCATCGCATAGGTATACAACGGCCCTTGCTCGTAGAGATACACCCGACTGTCGTACCCGTCGGTTTGGAAATATCCCACACCGCCGTTCAGTCGCAACCAGCGATGCTCAAAGCCTAGTGTCTGGCTTACCATCCAGCCCCGTTCCCATTCCTTGAAGTCAATATAGCTCAAGTCCACCTGCGTGCGACTCGCCAGCATACCATCGTAGTCGAGTGTCAGTCTCATGCGATGCTCATTACGGGGGATGAGTACCGTCTGTTCCTCGTTGTCACGCTGTCGCCTGCGCAGACGATACCGTCCGCCTAATGTCCACCCTTTCTGATGATAACTGACCTGTAGCATATGATCCCAGGCATGCGATGACAGGGACACCTGATACTTCGCCCATGGCGCATATGCGTAGTCAGTATAAGCCATCACCTTTAGGCGAGGCGAGGGTTGCCAGTTGAGTCCTAAGTAGAGGCCGCTTTCATTCTGTGTGTTCCCACCGTCGCTGAAGCTTCTTGCATAAAGCGCCGTGTATCGGTAACTATAGAACCGCTGCAGTGCCATCAGACTCAGCCCGTTGCCCAACTGCAGACTAACACTGTTGATGGTGGCTATGGCACCGTTGCCGTTTAGGGCTATCTCTCCATTCAGAGCCAGGCGATGGGTGACATAACCATAATCGATGCTGGCATTCGTGAAGTCAGAACCTTGTGCGTAATGCTGACGGTACAAGATATTGGTATTCGGAGTCAGACGTCGATTCAGATGCGTATATACAGTATTCACTCCCATGTGCAGTCCGTGGCGGTCATAACGTAGTGACCCGCCAGTGGTGGTGTTCCTTAGGTTGTGCTTTTTTTCCATCTCCGTCTCCGTACGGTGGTAACCTGAGGTGATGATGGTAACTGCCGAGCCATCCTTGCCCAGGGTAGCATCCATGGCTCGATACGAACCGAATGCCGTCAGGGTGAAGCCCTTTCCGAGGGAGATAGTGGCTCCTGCTCCTTGCAGGTAGCTGGCCTCAGTGCGCGAGGAGTGGGCCCTCAAGGCATTTGTTGAGCGCCCCAAGTTCTGTAGGATTGCCATCTTACCCAGAGTGAAGTTGCTGTTCATAACCAATCCCATCCCCATCTGAGCACGGTATCGGCCAGCCACGAGTGTCTGTATCCTACCAAGATTCTTTAGCTGAAAGAATAACGAGTAATAGTCGTAGCCCACCTTATTCCTGTTGGCAAAGAAAGGCTCTCCGGCATCCTGGGAGGCAACCATTCCCAACTTCACGGCATCGCCAGAGCTGAACTGGTAGCGCAGCCAGTGGCGGTATGGATAGCCCAGATAGGCCCCTTCATCGCCTCGTCGCTTATAGAAGGGTATACGCCCTGTGACCATCAACTCGCTCTTCCCGTGGCGGACAATCCTCCCTATATCCGGTAATTTCGGATTATCCGGATTATCCGATATATATATAAAATAGGTGAGCAACTGACGCTGACTATAGTCGAGCGAGCGAATCATTGCCAACTCCCCTTTTGATTTCATCGGACCGTAGCGATAGAGATACTCTTGTATCTCCTCAACTTGCTGAGCAGAGAGGAAAGGCAGCTGCTCCAATTCTTCCCGCGTGACCTTGTTGATATCCATAGGATGCTGCTCAAGTTCGCAAAGCATCTCATACATGTCCTCCCATTCTGCCTCGCCTGCATCTTCGCGAGTCACAACCTCACGAAGCCAATCTTCCCAAGGCCTATGCTCCTGCTGAGCATTGACGGTCAGCCACACCAAGCAACAAAGCAATACGATTAGTGCTCTCATAAAATATATGTTTTAAGAATTAACGATGCAAAGATAGCTCATTTTTCTGAAATAAATGCAAAAAGAGAGCTTTTTTTACCTATGATTGAAAAAAACTACGTACATTTGCACCCGATATGCGACATCTCTTTACGATAGAACTGCTTTTTGCCATCTGCCTGTCGATGAATGCACAGGAGGAACGCATCACTGCCGAGCAAGCCTTGGCAGAGATGGACTCACCCACATTCGTCCCTACGGTGAAGGTGGGCAAGGTGCTTTTCCAAGGCGATAGCGTACAGTATATGGAGATGAACAATGTCTACGTCTACCCCCAGCTGACCTTTAAGAACAAGAAGCAGGCCAAGGCCTACATGCGACTGGTGACCAATGTGAAGAAGGTACTACCCATTGCCAAGGAGGCACGTCAACTGCTTTTCGAGACCACTGAGATTCTCGAGACATTGCCCACCAAGGAGGCCAAGGATGCGCATATCAAGAAGGTGGAAAGCGAGATCTTCAGGACCTACAAACCGAAGATGAAGAAACTCACTTACTCACAGGGCAAGCTACTTATCAAGCTTATCGACCGTGAATGCCACTCCTCCAGCTACGAAATGATACAAGCTTTCATGGGGCCCTTCCGTGCCGGTTTCTGGCAGACCTTCGCCTGGGCCTTCGGGGCCTCACTCAAAAAGCAGTATGACCCCGAAGGCGTCGACCGTCTCACCGAACGCGTCGTACTAATGGTGGAGGCGGGACAAATCTGACGCTTATTTCTCGGAGAAGAGTACCTGGATAACGGTCTGGCCGACGGCCTGTAAGGTTGCACGGTCGATATGGGCCATATCGTCGTTGACGGTGTGCCACGTGGGTCCAAAACTGCTTGCTTCACAGTCTGGATAATAAGGGATGATGTCGATGCAGGGAATCTTGGCAACGGTGTTCACGGGGAGGTGGTCATCGGTAATACCTGCTCCTGCGTCATTGGGGAAGAAACTACTGAAGCCTACTACTGACGCAGCCTTCCATACCTTATCCACCACGCTACGGGCATACTGGAGCGACATCTGTTCCTGATAGAAACGGGCCCCCTGCCCTCCCACCATGTCAAGCAGAATTCCGAAATCGGCAGTATAGCCTTGTTTATGGGGATTGGCAGCCCAGTATTGGGCACCAAGAGCCCATGTGTTTCCTGGGTCATCGCCCTCAGCCCATTGCGGGAATCCGTAATCCTCGGCATCAAAGCAGATGAAGTCAACACCTTTCTGCAAACTGTCACATTGCTGAATCTGACGAGCCACCTCCAACATCACAGCTACCCCCGAAGCTCCGTCGTTGGCTGCCATCACAGGCTTGCGCCAATTAGACTCATCGGGATCGTTGTCAGCCCAGGGACGACTGTCCCAGTGGGCACAGAGCAGGATACGGTCAGTCAGGTCTGGCTTATAGCTGGCGATGATATTGGTACTGCGCAGGTCAGTACCGTCATAGCCTTTAAGAGTGGTCTTCTGAGGAATGACTTGCATGCCGAATTCCTCAAACTTACTGATAATCCACTGCTCACAAAGGTCGTGAGCCTTGCTGTTCATGGTACGGGGACCGAAGTCGCACTGCTGTTGGCAGTACAGAAAGGCACTGTCGGCAATGAAGGCAGGCCCCACAGGAGCAGACGATTCCACAACGGGCACACTCTTCCGGGAGCCACAAGAGGCGAGGAACAAAATGACAAATGATAGATAAATAATAAAACGGCTGCGCATGAATGGAATTATTGCTTATTGTTTTGTACTAATGACATCACTCTGAGGAAGTTACCTCCCCAGATTTTCTGGATATCGCGCTCACTATAGCGACGGGCCAGCAGTTGACGGGTGAAATTGATGAGTTCGGAGGAATCGGCCAACCCACGTACTCCACCATCACCATCGAAGTCGGTTCCGAGTCCTACATGGTCGATGCCCATCACCTTGATGGCATGTTCCAGATGGGCGATGGCATCGAGGATGGTGGCTTCTTCGTCACCACTACGCAGGAAACCATGGTAAAGCGTGGTCTGTGCCACACCGCCCTTGGCTGCCAAGGCTCGCATCTGCTCATCGGTAAGATTTCGGGGATGATCACAGAGGGCACGGCTGCTGGAATGACTGCACACGATAGGCGTACTGCTGATCTCAAGGGCGTCGTAGAAACTCTTCTCGTTGGCATGGCTAAGGTCGACCATGATTCCCAAACGATTCATCTCGCGAATCACCTGTTCACCGAAACGACTCACACCACCATGGGTATTACAACCACGGGCGGAGTCGCAGATATCGTTGTCGCCATTATGGCAGAGGGTCATATAGACGATACCACGCTGGGCAAAATGCTGAAGGTTCTGCAACTGACCGTTCAACGCCAAGCCGTTCTCGATACCCAGCATAATCGACTTGCGTCCCCTTCGCTTGTCCTCATAAAGGTCGGCAGGGGTACGGGCAATGCTGAGATATGCCTTGTTCTGACTGACTATCTCCTCTATCTTGTCGAAGATAAGATCGGCATATTCCGTTGGCCCGGCAACATCGAAATCGACAAGCGAGGAAAAGGTATCTCCGATCTTCGGCTGAGGCAGGTAGGCCACCATAATTGTGGCGTCCTGACGCCCCTCTGTCATTTTGTGCAGGTCAACGAGGATGCGCGAGTCACGTTGCTCAAAGTGGATGCCCTGAGGGAAGAACATCGGGGTGTCGCAGTGGGTGTCGAGTGTGAGTATCCGGTCGTGCAGCTCATGCACACGCCGATAGGTTTTTGCTTCTTCCACCAACCACTGGAATAAGGGGAGCCCTTCCTCCAGGCATTCGGGATGCCACTGTACACCGATGATGGGCTTGAACTCGCTACTCTCCATGGCTTCAATGATATGATCGGGCGACTTTCCCACAACACGGAACTTTGGCCCGGCATCACGAACGGCCTGATGGTGAAAACTGTTCACCAGCAACTGCTCCTGTCCATAGATACCATAAAGGAGGGAATCCTTCTCTATCCCTACGGAATGTGTCTGTTCGCTGCGATCTGCATCCTGTGAATGCTTCATCGTGGTCTTCTCGTTGATATCCTGCCAGATACGTCCTCCGAGCGCTACGGCCAACGTTTGAATGCCTCGGCAAATGCCCAGGATAGGAATCTGACGGTTGTAAGCCAACTGGGCTATCATCAGCTCAGGCAGGTCTCGTTTCTGGTTGATGCCGTGAAGACCTCTCAGGGGCTCCTCACCTGCAAAAAGAGGGTTGATGTCACTGCCACCACTGAGTATCAGGGCGTCGATACGCTCGAGGGTGCCCACCAGGATATCTTTGTCGACTACTGG
>DFGG01000158.1:0-1420 GCA_002371695.1 bacterium UBA3756 | reverse complement strand
AGTTTGCATGTCAGGTCCTCGTAGTTGCCAGTAATACCAATGAGTGGCAATCTGTGAGACTCCGGGAACTCTGAGTATATCTGGCTCATGTGAGCCTGTAGATCAAATCTGCTATTCATTGCTGTCATTCTTCATCAAGCGTAACAGGAATCTCACGTTTGATGCTCTGTTCAAGAGAGATGAGCGTCTCTGTGGCCACTACACCGGGAATACCCTGCAATTTGCCGTTGAGCAGATCCATCAACTGTTCGTTGTCACGTGCATACAACTTCACGAGCATCGTGTATGGCCCGGTGGTGAAATGACATTCCACCACTTCAGGGATATGTTGGAGGCGCTCAACCACATTCTTATACATGTTACCCTTCTCGAGATTGATGCCTACATAGGTACAGGTGCTATAACCCAGGCTCTTGGGGTTGACATCGAAACCGCTGCCAGTGATGACATCTCCGTCGATGAGGTGTTGCACACGCTGGTGGATGGCTGCTCGAGACACATTACATTCTGCGGCTACATCCTTGAAAGGAATGCGCGCATTCTTGGAGAGAATGCTCAGAATCTTCTTATCCAGATTGTCAATTTTTTCCATTATTCAATGATTACGTTTACAATTTGTCAGCAAAAGTAAGAATTTTAATTGAATAATGCAACTTTTTCGGCAAAAAATGTGGAAAAATAAGGGATATGAATGACAAAAATCTCCAAAAATCTAACACAAATCTATATCCGAAGAGATTTACGTCAGATTTTTGAAGATTTTTGTTCCTGATGGTGCTTGCCTCAGGCAGGAGGGCTATTTCTTTTCCCTCTTGCTCTTCTTGGCTTTCTTGTCTTTAGCCTCGGGCTCGGTTGGCTCCTCGGGCTGTGGACGGTCGATTCCCTCGAGCACCACGTCGAAAATAAGCGCGCTGTATGGTTTGATCAGACCTGCCTCTCGCTCGCCATAAGCCAACTCGTAAGGGATGTAAAGCGTCCACTTGGAACCCACGGGCATCATCGTCAGCGCCTCCGTCCAACCCTTGATGACCTGGTTAGGACGGAACTCGGAGGGTTTGTCGCCATGCTTACGGGAAGCATCGAACACCGTACCGTCGATAAGACGACCCTCGTAGTTCACAAACACCTTGTCATCAGCCTTGGGCACTTCACCATCACCCATATAGAGCACCTTGTACTGCAATCCGCTGGGCAACACTTTCACACTGTCATTCTTGGCATTCTCGGCCAGGAACTTTCGTCCTGCGTCGCGGTTAGGGCCCCACAACTTCTCTTCCTTGGCAGCCTTGTCGGCAATCTGCTTCTCCTTGAAATAGGTTTCGGCATCGGCTTGCTTGAAGACAGAAGTGTCCTTCAGCAGTGCATCGGTGAAACCCTTGTAGAGCAGTGAAGCAATGATGGAGTCGGGAGAGTCCTGAAA
>DFGG01000043.1 GCA_002371695.1 bacterium UBA3756 | reverse complement strand
TTGACATTGGTTCCTTCCAACAACTTGAGCAACCCCTGCTGAACACCCTCACCACTGACGTCGCGAGTGATCGAAGGATTGTCGCTCTTACGGGCTATCTTGTCTATTTCATCGATGAACACGATACCGCGCTCAGCAGCCTTCACATCATAATCGGCCACCTGCAAGAGTCGCGTCAGGATACTCTCCACATCTTCTCCCACATAACCGGCCTCAGTGAACACGGTAGCGTCGACGATGGTAAAAGGCACGTCAAGCAGACGGGCAATAGAACGGGCCAACAGTGTCTTACCGGTACCCGTAGAACCCACCATGATGATATTGCTCTTCTCAATCTCCACGCCATCCTTGTCCTGCGGCTGCTGAAGGCGCTTATAGTGGTTATAGACAGCTACAGAGAGGAAACGCTTGGCCTCGTCCTGTCCGATGACGTACTGGTCGAGATGTGCCTTGATTTCCATGGGCTTAGGCACCTTCTTCAAGCCGGTCTTGCTCTTCTGCGACTTGTTCCCATTCAGCCAGTCCTGCTCCTGCACAATGCGGTAAGCCTGCTGAGCACAGTCCTCACAGATATAGCCGTTGATACCAGTAATGAGAAGCCTTACCTCATTCTCTGTCCTGCCACAGAAACTACATGCTTTCCTTGCCATTATTGCTTCCTCGTCAATACGTTGTCAATCATACCGTATGCCTTGGCCTCTTCTGCCGTCATCCAGTAGTTACGGTCAGAGTCGGCATACACCTTATCATAGGGAGTGTGGGAGTGTTCCGAGATGATGGTATATAACTCTTTCTTGAATTTCAGAATCTCCTTGGCCTCAATCTCGATATCCGATGCCTGGCCTTGCACACCACCCAGCGGCTGGTGAATCATCACCCTACTGTGGGGCAGTGCCGAGCGCTTGCCCTCCTGACCTGCCACGAGCAGCACAGCACCCATCGAGGCAGCCATGCCAGTACAGATGGTAGCCACGTCGGAGGAGATAAACTGCATCGTATCGTAGATACCCAGTCCTGCCGTCACGCTACCGCCAGGGCTATTGATGTAGATGCTGATATCCTTGCCAGAGTCCACAGAGTCGAGGTAGAGCAGCTGCGCCTGAAGCGTATTGGCTGTATAGTCATCTATCTGTGTACCGAGGAAGATGATGCGGTCCATCATCAGACGTGAGAAGACGTCCATTTGCGTGACATTCAACTGGCGCTCCTCAAGGATATATGGATTCAAATACTGCGACTGCACCTTCATCACCTCATCGAGTGTCAGGCCATCCATTCCCAAATGCTGTATAGCATATTTCCTAAAATCATTTTTCATATTCATTCTTTCTTCCTTTCGTTAAGCGGATAAAAAAGTTATCGACTTTTCAATATCTCCGCGATTTTGGGACACAAAGATACTAAAAAAGTCGATAACTACCTAATAGTTGGCGTTATTTTTTCGTAAAAACGCTTATTTTCCTTCCAACATCTTGTTAAACTCCTCCAGAGAAACCGATTTTTCATTCAGTTTCACTACATTTTTGAGGGTTTCGGTCAGCTTCATGTCAACGGCACGATCCACGAGGCCATCGACACTCTCGCGCTTCTTCAGCTGCTCGTTGGCATAGTTCTCCAGCACGTCATCGGGCACATTGCTCATACCATACTGGGCAAACTGGGCACGTACAGCCTCCTTGGCCAGGCGCTTCACGTCGTCATCGTCGACCTTGATCTGGTTGGCACTGACAATCTGCTCCTTCATCAGGTGCCATGCCAGTTCCTTGATGCTGCCTTCGAAATTCTTCTCTACGAAGTCCTCACCCTTATCCTTGTTGTTCTGCAGCATGATACGCTTCAGCAAAGCCTCGGGGAACTCGAGCTTGCCGACCTTCTTCTCCAGATAGGCACGAACGTCCTGGAGGAACTTATAGTCACTGCTACCGGCAAACTGGGTCTTCAGGCCTTCGGCGATACGGCTACGGAACTCTTTCTCGTCCTTCACGGTACCCTCACCGAAGACGCGGTCAAACAGTTTCTGGTCGACCTCGGCGGGCTGGTAGTGACGGATTTCGGTTACCTGTAACGAGAAATCACTCTCGAGTCCTGCCACCTCTTCCTTCTTCACCTTCAGCAGGGCGGCCACCTCTGCATCGTTGTCGGGGTATGCCTTCTTAGGATTGAAGGTGATGATGTCACCAGCCTTGCAACCTTCGAAGAGTTTCTTCTGGTCATCGTCCTTGAAATAGGCAGGCATGACCATGCCACTTTCTGTAGTGATACCGCCCTCGAGGGTGTTGCCCTCAGCGTCGAGCTGGCGCAGATCGCCAGTGATGGTATCGTTGCCACTGAAAGTCTCGGCCTTCACAAACTCACCGGCCTGCGACTGATACATCTTCACCTGTTCATCGAGGAGCTTATCGTCGATGGCGATGGTGTAGTAGTCGATCTTGTCTTTGGCAGTCAGTTCCACCTTGAACTCAGGAGCCACGGCAATGTCGAACACGAAGGTCAGGTCGCCCTCCTTCTCAAAGTTCTGAGGCTGCTGCTTCTCCTGATTGGGCAGAGGGTCGCCCAACATATGGATTTTGTTCTCCTGGATATACTCATAAAGTTTCTCGCCCATCAGACGGTTCACCTCGTCAACTTTGACGGCGGTACCATACTGACGCTTAATCATTCCCATGGGCACCTGACCGGGGCGGAAACCCGGCACCTGTGCCTTCTTGCGATAGTCTTTCAGTGTCTTCTCGACTTTCTCCTGATAGTCTGCAGGCTCAACGGTCATCGTCAGCAGACCATTGATCTTATCAGGGCATTCAAATGTAATCTTCATTGTCTTTTTATACCTTATTATTATATATATTTCAAAATTTGAGGTGCAAAAGTACACATAAAAAACGGAAATGCCTAAAGATTATCAATAATTAACATTCTGCAGGCAGTCTCATTTCGTGTCAATGACCAGGTTTCCTGCCTTCAGCTGGTCACTCGTTGCCGTCAGCGACAGAGTGGAAGATGCGCGGCCGCTTTGTACGAGTACCTGGGCAAGACCGTTGAAAGCCGGGATGCTGAATGTCTTGCAGTCCTGCATCTTGGGGTGGTCTTCGCCGGGATACGACGGGTCGCCATCGCCCACACCGAGGATACGGCCCTCTCCCTCCAGCCGGAAAGTCAGCGCGGGGCAGGCATCGGGCACGACACGTCCCTTCGCATCCTGCACCTCCACCGTCACCACAGCCACGTCTCTTCCGTCGGCCGTCAGCATCCGACAGTCTGACTTGAGTACAATCTTCGAGGCCGGCTTAGTGGTCTCGATAGTCTGAGTCATGATCTTCTTGCCGTTCTTATAGCCTGTGGCCACCACCTTTCCAGGCTTGTACACAGCCTTCCACTTCAAGTGCCCGTTCTTGGGCATTGCCTGCCGTCCCAGTTTCTTGCCGTTCACCGTCAGCTCCACCTCGTCGCAGTTGCTGTAGGCCCAAAGTTCTATTTCCTCGCCCTCATGGCCTGCCAGATTCCAGTGCGGGAAGATGTGGAGTGTGGGTTCATCCGTCCACCATGACTTCAGATACCAGGCCTCATCTTTCCAGAAGCCGCAATAGTCGAGGATGCCGAATTCAGAGTCGTGGGCAGGGTAGCTGAGGGGATTGGGCTCACCACGGTAGTCGAAGCCCGTCCAATAGAAGATGCCGGCCGCCCATGGCCGTTCGTCGTAGAATTTCCAGCCACGCTCTATCACATTCTCCACGTGGTGGTGTGTAGTGTCGCGGTTCATCGCCACCATGTGCCCTGGCTGATCGGGAGTATTGAAGTATATGCCTCGTGTGCCGCACCCCGTCGTCTCTTCCGTTCCCACGATCTTCCAAGTGGGATTGGCCTTCTTGCGGTTGTCTACATTATTCTGTGCGATATAGTTGAAGCCCACCACATCGAGTCCTTTGATCATCTCTCCGCCACCGGCATTGGCAATCGTAGAGTGGCGGGTGGGGTCGAGCAGTCGGGTGTACTCTCTCATAGCCTCAGCCACACGGCGTCCCGTCACCGTATTCTCCATGCCCCACTCCTCGTTACCGTCGCTCCAGAGGATGACGGAGGGGTGGTTACGATCGCGACGGATCATGTTCTCCAACAGTCGCAAGTGCTCCTGGTTGATGCCAGAAAGACGGTTCTCGTCGATGACGAGCATGCCCTCACGGTCACAGATGTCGAGCAGGGTTGGCGTCATCGGATTGTGCGACGAGCGGTAGGCATTACACCCCAGTTCCTTCAGACGCTGGATACGCCAGGCCATCAACGCCTCAGGGATGGCCGCTCCCACTCCGGCGTGATCCTGGTGCATATTCACGCCCTTCAGCTTCAGTGGTTCACCGTTGAGCAGGAAGCCCCGCTCAGCGTCGAAGGCAACCTCACGGATACCGGTAGTGGTCTCATAGACATCTGTCACCTGGCCATTCACCTTAATAGTGGTCTCCACCTTATACAAATAGGGGTCGGCAGTGCTCCACAGGTGCGGCGTCTGCACGGTGGCCTGCTGCTGACAACCGAGGGTCTGTTTGCCCTTCAGACTGAGAGTCACCGGGAGCATCGAGGCCACCTCCTTACCATCGGCATCGAGCAGACGCTGGCTGACCTCACACTTCTGAGCCTCAAGCGAATGGTTGTTCACTTCCGTCTCCACGTGGATTGTGGCCGAAGCATAGGGCGCCTTCAGGTCGGCATAGACGAAGGTGCCGAAAGGTGCCACACTGACAGCAGCCGTCTTCTCAAGCCAAGCATCACGATAGATACCGGCTCCTTCGTAGAACCAGCCCTCTTCGAGGGTGGCATCGGCACGCACACAGATCAGGTTGTCGCCGCCATAGTTCACGTATTCCGTCACGTCATACACTTGCGTGGCATAGCCACTGGGCTCAGTACCCATATAGAAGCCGTTGAACCATACACGGGCATTACGGAAGATGCCGTCGAACCTCAGGGCAATGTGCTTACCCAGGTCACCGGCAGGGATATTCACCACTTTGCGATACCAGCCCACACTGGTCTCCGGATACTTGTAACCCACAGTCTTGTAGCCGTGTGAGTGACTGGCCTCACGAGCGAAGGGCAGCGTCGTTACCCAGTCGTGGGGCACGCTCACTTCCTGCCAGTCCTTATCGTCGAACTTCATCACATAAGGTCCCTCGTTGTGGATGGAGTTGGCCTTTGTCAGATAGTTGAAATATTCAGTGCCACAACCGAAGTCCTTCTTGGGATCGGAAGCATTGCCGAGGGCGAACTTCCAGCCGTCGTCAAGTCGGATGGTCTCTCTCACACTCTGTGCCTGCACCGGCACTGCCATGAGGGCAAGCATAGCGCCCACCACGGCCAGTTTCTTAAGTTGTTTCATGTTAGTTCAGGTCGTTTTTATTGATATCACTAAGTCCTCTTATGCTTTATCCTTCGGCTTCCTCCTTGGCCTTTCGCTCCTCCTCCATCAGCTGGAAATCCTTCTTGCGCAGCACGAACGAGTTGGTGAGGTATTTCTCACGCACAATCTTGTTCTCCGCCAGTTCCTCGGGCGAGCCCTGGAACAGGATACGCCCTTCGAAGAGCAGGTAGGCACGATCGGTGATGGTGAGCGTCTCGTCGACATTGTGGTCAGTAATGAGGATACCGATGTTACGGTACTTCAGGCGCCAGACGATCTGCTGGATATCCTCCACGGCAATAGGGTCGACGCCGGCGAAAGGCTCGTCGAGCATGATGAACTTGGGCTCGATGGCCAGGCAACGGGCAATCTCGGTGCGTCGGCGCTCACCTCCCGAGAGCTGGTCACCCTTGTTCTTGCGCACCTTGCCCAGACGGAACTCCTTGATGAGTTCCTCCAGTTTCTCGAGCTGATAGGCGCGGGGCTTGCCGGTCATCTCAAGCACGGAGAGGATATTATCCTCGACGCTCATCTTACGAAACACGGAGGCCTCCTGAGCCAGATAGCCTATACCTGCCCTGGCACGCTTGTAGACAGGATACTTCGTCACCTCCTCATCACCGAGGTAGATATGTCCGCCATTGGGCACGATCAGACCCGTGGTCATATAGAACGAGGTGGTCTTACCGGCACCGTTGGGACCCAGCAGACCCACAATCTCACCCTGCTTCACGTCGAAGCTCACATCGTTGACCACCGTACGCTTGCCGTACTTCTTGACGAGGCCCTCGGTACGCAGCACCAACTGCCCCTGAGGCTCCATTGTTTTCTCTGTTTCTTCCATATTCGGGTGCAAAGATATACAAATTTTGAAACACAGAGCCACAGAGATACAGAGTTTTTTGTTTTTTTATTAAAATTCTCCGTCTCTCTGTGGCTCTGTGTTGAAAAAAAATTGTAATTTTGCACCCAAATACAATACTCTTAGTATGCTTATTAACAGATATCTGCATATTCTGGGCCGCTACGTCATGCTGATGGGGCGTGTTTTCTCCATCCCGGAACGGATGCGCATGTTCTTCAAACAGTATGTCAAGGAGATGGCCCAGCTGGGCGTCAACTCCATCGGTATCGTACTGCTCATCTCGTTCTTCATCGGAGCCGTCATCTGCATCCAGATGAAGCTCAACATCCAGAGCCCCTGGATGCCCCGGTGGGTCAGCGGCTATGTCACACGAGAGATCCTGCTGCTCGAGTTCTCCTCGTCCATCATGTGTCTCATCCTGGCAGGCAAGGTTGGGTCGAACATCGCCTCCGAGCTGGGCACGATGCGCGTCACCCAGCAGATCGACGCCCTGGAGATCATGGGCGTCAACTCCGCCTGTTACCTCATCCTGCCCAAGATCATGGGCATGCTCACCATCATGCCCTGTCTGGTCATCTTCTCCTCTGCCACCGGCATCCTGGGAGCCTACTTCACCGCCTACGGCATGCACGTGCTGCCTCCCGACGACCTGACGCTCGGCCTGCAACACTCATTTGTGCCATGGTTCATGTATATGTCGCTCATCAAGAGCCAGTTCTTCGCCTTCATCATCTCCAGCGTGCCTGCCTTCTGCGGCTATACCGTCGAGGGTGGCTCCGTCAATGTGGGTAAGGCTTCTACCGATGCCGTCGTGTCCTCAAGCGTACTGATACTCTTCTCTGATGTCTTCCTAACCCAACTGCTGTCATGATAGAAGTCAAGAACTTATATAAGTCATTTGAAGACAAGGAGGT
>DFGG01000187.1:3942-7638 GCA_002371695.1 bacterium UBA3756 | reverse complement strand
TATAATCATCAGCACCGATATTGAGGCCCTTGACCATGTGGTTCTCGCCATCGAGTGCCGTAATGAAGATGATGGGAATCTGCGCCGTGGCAGGATTCTCTTTCATCTTATGCGCCATTTGGAATCCCGACATGTTCTCCATCATCACATCCAGAAGAATCAGTGCGTATTCCGTCAAATTCAGCGCCAGTGCCTCCTCTGCAGAATTAACGGTATCCACCTCGTATCCTTCTGTCTCAAGATTATATTGGAGTATTTCACAGATGTCTAATTCGTCGTCGACAACAAGTATTTTCATAATTGCTCAAAAAGTTGTGAATGAAACTGATAATTATTTGGGTGCAAAGTTACCGCTTTTTTCTGAGAAGTCGGAATAAAGCGTATTAAATTGTTATGACAATACTCCATGCCTCACTCTTTGCTCCATCCAGCACTCCCATAGGGAATCGACGTATTTGCTTTGCTAGTCGAAGAACTCCAGGTCCAGTTACCGAGAAAAGAGCCTCTTTACGAAAATGAGGAGCCTCTTTAGAAACGTAGGGAGCCTCCTAATTTTCCTAAAGTGCCTCCTCACTTCGAAAAGAGCCTTCGCGCGCGTATATATAGTTGCCTTACCCACTTTTTATCCCACACTTCCCGCACTTCTTACACCTAAGCCAAAATAGTTTAGGTGTAAGAAGTGTAAGAAGTGTAGGTTGTTTTTGGCTTAAGACAACTACTGCGCGCGCGTAAGGCGCCCCATTCCTACCCCAAGCGCATTTAGTTCGGTAGCGATTTAAGCTGGGGCCAGGTCCAAAGTTTAAGTATGGGACAAGAAAATCCCTCGGCAATGCGCCGAGGGATCTCATTTATCAACACTCAAAAGACGATTAACTTATGCGATATTGATCTGACGGGAGACCTTCACCTTCTCCTCGACGAGTTTCGGGAGTTCTACGGTGAGTACACCGTGTTCAACCTTGGCAGAGATATCCTCCTTCTTCACGTCGTCAGGCAGGATCAGTGTCTGCTCATACTTTGAATAAGAGAACTCACGGCGCAGATAGCGGGTGTTCTTGTCCTCATCCTTCTTCTCGTTCTTCTGTTCCATCTTGATGATCAGGTTGCCCTCATCGTTGATGTGAACATTGAAGTCCTCCTTTTTCATGCCCGGTGCAGCAAGTTCTACTGTGTAGGCCTTGTCGCTTTCTTTCACATTAATAGCGGGAGCCGTGCAATTGGCCTTCGGCATAAAGTCCGTATCAAACAAATCATTGAACACACTGGGAATCCAACTATTACTTCTCATTACTGGCATCATAATCTTTACCTCCTAATTATATTTTTAATTTGTTAAACTTAATATTCTATGAATCCTCCTCCATCAAGGAGCGTCGTTCACTAAACAAGAGGCAAATTATGTGCCAAAAATAAGCAATGGTTCAGACCACCCCACCCTTCGGGCACCTCTCCTAACTTAGAAGGGAAATATGCATGTCAATCTGACAGGATAGACCGACAGACTGTCAGTGCCGCCTCCACGGAAGGGATATCGGTGACCACCATTGAGCGCTTGCCGTTGGCTTCACGGAGATTGCAGCGGCGCACGTTGCGAGCCATATAGTCTATGACTCGTCCGAATGTCTCGCTCTGATAGTACGGGCTTTCCGGACGGCTCACGAAGTAGAGGAACATCTTCTGCTGCTTGAGCATAAGCTTCTCGACGCCGAGCTGCTTGCCAAGCACACGGAGCGACACCACCCGAATCAGTTCTTCAGCCACCTCGGGGATATCGCCAAAGCGGTCTTTCAGTCGGCTGCGATAAGCCTCGAGCTGTGCATCCAGATCATGCCGATTGGCTATGTTGTCGAGTTCGCGATAGAGCAGCATGCGCTCAGAGTCGCTCGGCACATACTGATCGGGGAAGTACATCTCGATGTCGGACTCCACGGCACAGTCGTCGACAAATTGAGCGTCGAACGTTGAGTATTGCGCATTCGACATTCTTGCGTCCCGTTGGTAGTTAGCGTCCTTCGGTCGAGCGGAAGATTGAACACTATTGGCGGCAGAGCTGCTATCAAGCGACCTGTCCCCATGATTCTCTGCCGCCGTAAATTCTGGCTCCTCGTTGCGAAGTTCCGTCATGGCTTGTTGCAGAATCTTCTGATAGGTCTCGTAGCCAAGATCGGAGATGAAGCCCGACTGTTCAGCTCCCAAGAGGTTGCCCGCCCCACGGATGTCAAGATCCTGCATGGCAATATTGATGCCGGAGCCCAGGTCGGAGAAGTTCTCGAGAGCTTCCAGGCGTCGGCGCGACTCAGGATTGAGAGCAGCCAAGGGCGGTGCAAGCAGATAGCAGAAAGCCTTGCGGTTGCCCCGTCCCACGCGACCACGCATCTGATGGAGATCTGAGAGTCCGAAGTTGTGGGCACCATTGATGATGATGGTATTGGCATTAGGAATGTCGATGCCATTCTCTACGATGGTGGTAGAGAGCAGCACATCGTAATCATAGTTGGAGAAATCGAGGATGATCTTCTCCAATTCCTCCGGTTTCATCTGTCCATGCCCAATGGCAATGCGAGCATCAGGGATGTACTTGTGGATCATCTCGGCAATATGAGTCAGGTCGCTGATACGGTTGTTGACGAAATAGACCTGTCCGTTGCGCGACATCTCAAAGTTGATGGCATCCGTGACAATCTCAGCGCCGAAAGTATGAATCTCCGTCTGTATGGGGTAACGGTTAGGAGGCGGCGTCTGTATGACACTCAGGTCGCGGGCTCCAACGAGAGAGAACTGAAGGGTTCGGGGAATAGGCGTGGCCGACATGGTCAGCGTATCGACATTAGACTTCATCTGTCGCAGTTTCTCCTTGGTAGAGACGCCAAACTTCTGTTCCTCATCGATGATGAGCAGACCAAGATCATGGAACTTCACCGTCTTGCCGATGAGCTTATGCGTACCTATTATAATATCAACCTTTCCTTCGGCCAGGTCTTTCAGCAGTTGAGTTGTCTGCTTGGCCGACTTGGCCCTCGTGAGATAGTCCACACGGACAGGCATATCCTTCAGTCGGCTGGCAAAGGTACGATAGTGCTGATAAGCCAGTACGGTAGTAGGCACAAGCACGGCCACCTGCTTGCCGTCGCAGGCAGCCTTGAAGGCAGCACGCACGGCCACCTCCGTCTTTCCGAAGCCCACATCACCACAGACCAGTCGATCCATGGGACGCGCCCGTTCCATGTCAGCCTTGACATCCTGGGTGGCCTTCAGCTGGTCGGGGGTATCCTCATAGAGGAAGCTGGCCTCCAGCTCGTGCTGTAGATAGGAGTCGTGACTGAAGGCAAAGCCCTTTTCTCGCCGACGCTTGGCATAGAGTTTAATCAGGTCGCGGGCGATGTCCTTGATATGGTTCTTGGTACGCTCCTTCAGACGTTCCCACTGGCCTGTGCCAAGAGTGGACAGTCGAGGGGGCTCACCATTATCCTGCGACTTGTATTTCGACACCTTATAGAGCGAGTGGATACTCACGTAGATGCTGTCGCCGTGCTGGTAGAGGATCTTGATCATCTCCTGATAGCCCTGTTGTCCGGCGGCATTAGTGACAGGCATGCGCACCAGTCCGCCAAACTTGCCCACGCCATGATCCACATGCACCACGAAATCGCCAATTTCAAACTGCTGTATCTCCTTCAGCGTGAGAGCCATCTTTCC
>DFGG01000187.1:0-3857 GCA_002371695.1 bacterium UBA3756 | reverse complement strand
AGGTTGTACTTGTGGAAGCGGTCGAATATCTGGTGGTCGGTGAAAATGCAGTATCGCAGGTCGTTGTCGGCAAAACCCTCGTGAAGCGTTTTTTCTACAGGCGTAAAGAGGGATGCGTCGCTACTGGTACCTACGGCAAGAATCTCCTTCAGACGCTCATTCTGCTTCTGGCTGTCGGCAAGGACGAAGATACGGTAACCTTGCAGGAGGAAATCCTCAAACGACTGCTTCAGCATGTCGAAGTTCTTGTGGAAGAGAGGCTGTACGGAGATATTGAACCGCAGGGTGGCCTGTGGCTGCTGAGAGGGCCGATGGCCGAACTCTATCCTACGGAAGTTTTCTGCATCAGCCATAAACTGAGCTCCGGAGATCAACTGAGAATCGCGACGCAGCTGGCGCTCGATGTCACGCTGTTCCATCTCGGTGGCCTCAGCCATCTGCTCCATACGGGCCTGCTCGGAGAAACCTTCCTGGTAGGCCCTGTCGACAGCATCACGCACATAAAGGTAGTCTTTCACCACGAGCAGCGTCTCCTTGGGGACAAACGACAGGAAAGGCACCTTGTCGCCAGTCTCGGTAGCCAGTTCCGGAACAATCTCTATACGATCACGGCGATCCTTCGACAGCTGATCCTCCACCTCGAACGTACGAATGGAGTCAATATCGTCACCGAAGAAATCGACACGATAAGGATACTCGCAACTGTAAGAATAGACATCGAGGATAGAACCGCGAAGGGCAAACTGTCCTGGTTCATAGACATAGTCAACCTCACGAAACCCAAACTCCCTGAGGCTTTTCTCCACCTCAGCCACATCGACGGTCTGCCCCTGTTCCAAGGTGAGAGTGCGGGCATCGAGACTCTGTTGTGAGACCACCAGTTCGGCAACGGCCTCAGGATAGGTGACGACATAGAGTGAGGAGGAAAGCGAGGACAATCGGGAGAGCACCTCTGTGCGGAGGATCTCACTGGCCGCATCTCGCTGGGCGTACTTGATGGCACGCCGATAACTACTGGGGAAGAAGAGCACATCGCCTTCGCCCATCAACTGTATCAGGTCGTGGTAAAAATAACCTGCCTCCTCTGCATCCTGGAGGATGAACAACAACGGAGACTTACACTTCGGAGCCAGACTTCCGAACACCATGGGCGCCGAGGAGCCCAACAAGCCCTCGAGGAAAATCGTCCTGACAGATGATTTCCCCAACGCCTGAGCCAGTGCCGACACCTGCGGCAGCTTGGCATAGAGTTTCACTAATTCCTGTATATTCATCGCGAACTGGCTGCAAAGTTACTACTTTTTAATGGAACAGAAAGGGTGAAAGACACAAAGAAAAGTTAAAAAGGGGAAAACTTTGTGTCTTTATGTTCATGTGTTCAGTTTTTTAATTACCTTTGTAGCGTGAATACTCAGATTATGCACAAAAGTGACAGTATCGTTATCATTCCGACGTATAACGAGAAGGAGAACATCGAAAAAATCATCCGGGCCGTATTCGGCTTGGAGAAATGCTTCCATATCCTCGTCATCGACGACGGATCACCAGACGGGACTGCTGCCATCGTCAGGCAGATGATGGCCACAGAGTTTGGCGACCGCCTGTTCATCCTCGAACGAAGCGGCAAGCAAGGTCTTGGCACGGCCTACATCATGGGATTCAAGTGGGCCCTGCAGCACGACTATGAATACATCTTCGAGATGGATGCCGACTTCAGTCACGACCCCAACGACCTGCCGCGGCTCTATGCAGCCTGCCATGACGAGGGCTACGACCTGGCTATCGGCTCTCGCTACGTATCGGGGGTTAACGTGGTCAACTGGCCCATCGGGCGTGTGCTGATGAGCTACTTTGCCTCAAAATATGTGCGTATCGTCACTGGCTTCAAGGTTCACGACACGACTGCCGGTTTCAAGTGCTATAAGCGGCGCGTGCTGGAGACCATCGAGCTCGACAAGATCCGCTTCAAGGGCTACGGTTTCCAGATAGAGATGAAATATACGGCCTATAAGATCGGATTCAAGATCAAGGAGGTCAGTGTGGTCTTCGTCAACCGTCGCGAGGGCATCAGCAAGATGTCCGGTGGCATCTTCGGTGAGGCATTCTTCGGCGTGATGCGCCTGAGGCTCGACGGATGGTTAAGGAAGTATCCTAAAATAAGTAATGAGTAATGATCCCATTATGATTACTTTGCTATACCGTATCTATCAGATATTCATCGGGGTGCCCGTACTGGTGATTGTCACCATCATCACGGCTCTGGAAGTGGGCATCGGCACTACCATCGGTAACGGCCACTTCTGGGGTTACTACCCTGGGCGCTGGTGGGCCAAGACCATTCTCAAGACGCTGCTCATACCCGTCAAGGTAGAGGGCAGCGAACATCTGGAGAAAGACCAGAGCTACGTGTTCGTGAGCAACCATCAGGGAGCTTTCGACATATTCCTGATCTACGGTTATCTGGGCCGTAACTTCAAGTGGATGATGAAGCACCAGCTGCGCAAGATCCCCTTTGTGGGCTATGCCTGCGAGAAGTCACACCAGATTATGGTCGACAAACGGGGTCCCAAGAAGATTCAGAAGACCTACGAGACAGCCCGCAAGATTCTTCAGGAGGGCTATAGCGTCACCGTTTTCCCTGAGGGAGCCCGCACCTTCACTGGGCATATGGGAAAATTCAAGAAGGGAGCCTTCGCACTGGCCGACGAGCTGCAGTTGCCCGTAGTACCGCTGACCATCAACGGATCGTTCGACATCCTGCCGCGGCAGAAAGGGTTCGCCCTCATCAACTGGCATCCGCTCACCCTGACGATTCATCAAGCCATCTACCCCGTAGGACAGGGGCCGGAGAATATAGAGGCCACCATGCGACAAGCCTACGATTCCGTGATGTCGGCTCTCACGCCCGAATATCAGGGCTACGTGGAGAACCCGGACCAATGATTGATAACAGATAAGTGAAACCTGGAAATTATGATTGCAAGAGCACCATACCTGTTTTTCCTACTCATCCTCCTACCCGACTTGTATCTCGACCAGCACTATTGGCGCCATCGTTTCCCCACATGGCGGCGACTGCTCTACTGGGTACCTTCGGCCGTGATGGTGGCATACACCATCCACTTGATGAATGAGAAGAATTTCATTCCCGACAACCCGAACGTCGTCTATATCTACCTGCTGTTGCTGGGACTCATCGTCATTCCCAAGGCAGTCTATGTACTCTGCTCCATCACGGGCCTTACCCTGAGCAAGATATTCCATAAGAAGAGTTCGACTCGCCCAGCCAAGAACTACGGCAATCTGGTGGGACTCCTTGCGGTGCCCATCGTCTGGTACATCGTGCTCTACGGCTCTTTCGTCGGATTCCAGAAGCTGGAGGTGAACCATCATACTTATGCCTCTCCCGATCTGCCTCAGGCCTTCGACGGCTACAGAATAGTCATCTTCTCCGATGCACATGTAGGCAGCTATGCAGGTGACAAACAGTGGATACTGCAAAAGGCCATTGACAGCATCAACGCCCAAAGGCCCGACATGATTGTGTTCACTGGCGACCTGCAGAACACCCAGCCCTCCGACCTCTATCAGCACCGGGACCTGCTCGCAAAGCTGAAGGCCAAAGACGGCGTCTACTCCGTACTTGGCAACCACGACTATGCGCAGTATGTCGCTCTCGACCAGGCAGGCAAGGTGGCCAACTGCCGGGAAACCGTCAGTCTGCAACGGCAGATGGGGTGGACCCTGCTACGCAATGAGCATCGCATGATAGAGCGAGGCAAGCAGCACATCGTCATCGCAGGAATGGAGAACGATGGCGACGGTAAGCATTTTCCCCAGAAGGGCAACATCGGTAA
>DFGG01000136.1 GCA_002371695.1 bacterium UBA3756 | reverse complement strand
CATATCCATCTGCTGAAGCTCTTCGGCGAGTTTCTGCATCTCTTTGTATTCCGGCGTACGCTGCAATTCCTCCTGCAAATGTCGGGCCTCCTCTGTCAGGGGTGTGCCGCACTGCTTACAGAAAGAGAAATCGTTCAGTGTACGACACGTAGGACAGACGATGCCTCCACGGGGATTACCACACTCTGGGCAGAATGCCTCCTTGCCTGTCAGCGCTGCTCCGCAGAAGGAACAGATATCCTTGCGGATATAGTGATGACAGGCCTCGCAGAAATCGGCATCGGGGTCGATGTCTGCACCACAGTTGGGACAAGTTGTCTTACCTATTGGCTTACCACAGGAAGCACAGTAGACAGCCTCGGCTTCATTCATCGTACCGCAGTAAGGACACTCAACGCCTTGTGCTGCACGGGCTCGCATCTGCTGCTGAGGACGACCTTCGACGGGTCTGTCCATCGTCAGCTCCTGATGCTGTAGTTCTTGCTGGCCAATGGCTTCTTTTGCTGGGTCAAGAGTAATATCTTCGCTCATCTTTACACGATTTTTAATGTAAGCTAGGTGCAAAGATAATGATTTTTCCATTAATAACAAAAAAAACCGCCGTAAATTTACATTTACGACGGCATTTTTATCCTTTTTGGACCATTTACCACAGTTGTAGGCGCTCTGATTTGGGTACAAACATCTTGTCGCCCTCTTTCACACCGAAAGCTTCATACCATGCGTCGATATGGGGCAGAGCACCATTGACACGCCAGCGTCCTAATGAGTGTGGATCACTCTTCGTACGATTACGGATCTCTGCCTCCGTGATATTGCCTGCCCATACTCCTGCATAGGCCAGGAAGAAGCGCTGGTCAGCCGTCAGGCCGTCTTTCTCGCCCAGAGGACTACGCTTGGTAGCATTCCTATAAGCATACCATGCCACTTGCAGACCACCATGGTCGGCAAGGTTCTCTCCCAGCGTCAGGCGTCCGTTGCCCTTCAGGTCGGGAAGCACATTGATGTTGGAGAAGAAATCGGCATACTTGTCCGTACGGCCTGTAAAGTTCTTTCCGTCTGCAGCAGTCCACCAGTCCTTCATATTACCATCCTTATCGAAACGACGGCCCTGATCGTCGAATCCGTGGGTCATCTCATGACCGATCACCACACCGATTGCTCCATAGTTGAAGGCATCGTCGGCATTCATGTCGAAGAAAGGATGCTGCAGGATACCTGCAGGGAAGCAGATCTCGTTGGTAGTAGGATTATAGTAGGCATTCACCGTCTGAGGAGTCATGTGCCAGTCATCACGGTCAACGGGCTTGCCGACCGTGTGCTCCAGACGCCAAGCATGCCAGAAACGGCTGCACTCCTGCATATTCTCGTAGTAAGATTTTTTAGGATCAATCTCGAGCTTTGAGATATCCGTCCACTTGTCGGGATAACCCACCTTGACATAGAACGAATTGAGCTTCAGCAGGGCATTGACCTTCGTAGAGTCATCCATCCAGTCCTGAGCAGCGATACGCTCGCCGAGGGCTATCTGCAGGTTCTTGATCAGTGCCAGCATACGCTTCTTGGCGGCCTCTGGGAAATACTTCTCTGAATAGATCTTACCCAGTGCCTCGCCCATCACGCGCTCCACCTGGTTGGTGCTGCGCTTCCAGAGCGGATAGTTCTCCTTACGGCCCGAACGGATACGGCCGTTGAAGTCGAAACTCTCGGCTACGGTGGCATCGCTCAGATAGTTGGCTGCTCCAGAGATGAAGCCCCACTCCATCACGTCACGATACTCTGCGGGCTTAATGCTGCCAACCAGTTTGTTAGCGCCTTCGAGGAAGGCTGGCTGACCTACAATCATCTCCTGCAGATACTTGGTATCAACACCCATGGCATTCATCACCTTCACCAAGGGCAGGTTAGGATACTTCGTCTGGAACTCCTTGAGCGTCATCTTATTGTAGTTGGCCTCAGGGTCGCGAAGCTCTGTACGAGACTTGCTGACCTTGGCAAGAGCCGTCTCCACCTTCATGATGTTCTGCATCTTCTTATTGGATGCACTTTTACTGAAGCCAAACAACTGGAACATCTTGACTACGTGCTTCTTAAAGGCTTCACGAATGTCGGCCGTAGCCTTATCGTTGTCCAGGTAATATTCCTTCTGTCCCATCGAGAGACCACCCTGGTAGACGTTCAGGATATTCTGCGTGGCGTTCTTCTCATCGGCACCGAATCCCATGTAGAAGAACTCCTGTTCACCATAGGGAGCCAGCTCCAGCTGGATAGCCTGCAGCTGAGCGTTGGTCTTAGCTTTCTCCAGGCGCTGGATAAGAGGCATCAACGGCGCAACACCCTCCTGATTACGGCGGGTGGAGTCCATAGCCAGCTTGTAAAGATCACTCAGTTTCTGTTCAATGGTACCCTTCGTGTAGGTGTTGCTCTGCAGTTCTTTCAGGATACCGTTGATACGCTTGTCGTTGTCTTCCTGCAGACGGTCAAAGCTGCCGTAGCGTGAATAGGCTGCAGGCAGCGGATGGTTCTTCATCCAACCACCACAAGCATACTCGTAGAAATCATCTCCAGGGCGAGCACTCTTGTTAAGGTCAGCAGGATTGAGACCCGTTCCGAGTTGCCCTTGTGCCATTGTCATCAGCGAAATGGATGCCATAGCCATCATTGTTGCAAATCTTTTCATACGCTTAATATTGTGTTAATTAACAGTGATTGATTCCAATTCCTCACTCAGCCGCTCCCAGCGCTCCACCTCGTCGTCGAGACTTTTCTTGATGCTGGTGTATTCCGTCACGAGCTCCATATCCGATGCATTCTCGGGATTCATCAGCAATTCGTCAAGCTCCTTCAGCCGCTGCTCCATCTTCTCGATCTTTGACTCCGACTCCTTCACTGCCTTCTCTGCACGCTTCAGACGCTTCTGTTGCTCCTTGTGCTCGGCATAACTGAGGGCTTTGGATATAGCTGGCTGTGAGTCATCAGGCTTCCGACTGTCTGTTTCTCGGTAGGAAACACGTTGTTTCTCGGTAGGAAACTGGTTGTTTCCTACTGGGAAACTGTTGGTTTCCTTGCCAAGTTCGTTGAGTTCGCTTATTTGTTTCCTAC
>DFGG01000067.1 GCA_002371695.1 bacterium UBA3756 | reverse complement strand
ATAGTGCTGCGAACAGTCTTGTTAATGTTGTCTTTGTCGTCATAGTTGTCGTTGTTTTTATTCTGATGCAAAGGTACGAAAAAAGTTCGTTACAACTATTGCAATCGATTATAATTATGCAGGTTACACGATGCAAACGGTTGCACAGGTTGTAGCGTCTTCTTCGGAAAAGTTTGCACAGTTTAATTATTATTTGTACCTTTGTACCCCAAACAAGGAATGACAATGGAGAAAAACAATAGACCCCTCCATCTGCAGCAGCTGACAGCAGCCGTCTGCGAGATAGCCCGGAAGGCAGGGGAATATATCGCTGGAGAACGGGAGAAGTTCTCATTGGAGCGTGTGGAGCGGAAGCACGCCCACGACTATGTGTCGTATGTCGATAAAGGATCAGAAGACTTGATAGTCAGTGCTTTGCGGCAGCTGCTGCCTGAGGCGGGCTTCATTACCGAAGAAGGCTCGGCAGGTCACACCGACGAGCAGTTGCTCTGGGTCATTGACCCCCTCGACGGCACTACGAACTTTATCCATCGCTATGCGCCGTATGCTGTGAGCATTGCCCTGATTCGCGGGCGAGAGATTCTTATCGGCGTAGTCTATGAGATCACCTCTGGTGAGTGCTTCTATGCCTGGCAGGGTGGAGGAGCCTATCTCGATGGAAGTCATATCCGTGTGAGCAGTCAGAAGATAGAGGATGCGTTGCTCTGTCTGCAGCTGCCCTACAACAGCGAGGCCTACAAGCCTGTGGCCAAGCATCTGATAGACACCTTCTACGGGCGTTGTGCCAGCATCCGTATGATAGGCTCTGCTGCGATGGCGCTCTGCTATGTGGCAGCCGGTCGTCTCGATGGCTATGCCGAACAGTATATCGGCCAGTGGGACTATATGGCTGGGGCTCTCATCGTGACGGAGGCTGGCGGTAAGGTCTCTGATTACCTGGGCTCTGGTGATTTTACCCGTGGCAACAGTGTGGTGGCCACCAATGGTTTGATTCACGACAACCTGTTGGAGGCCTGTCGGCAATAAATAGTGTGATCTAATTGTAATGAAGCAATGATACTACTGAGTTTTGACACCGAGGAGTTTGATGTACCTCGCGAGCACGGGGTCGACTTCTCATTGGAACAGGGGATGGCTGTCTCAAAGATAGGCACCAATCGCATCCTCGACGTATTGAAGGAGAATGGCGTGCGGGCCACGTTCTTCTGTACGGGCAATTTTGCAGAAAACGCCCCTGAGGTGATGCAGCGTATTATGCATGAGGGGCATGAAGTGGCCTGTCACGGTGTTGACCACTGGCAACCGAAGGAGACCGATTTCGCCCGTTCCAAGGAAATCGTGGAGCGTGTCACTGGCCGTACCGTCTATGGCTATCGTCAGCCGCGTATGTTCCCCGTTGTAGAGTCGGAGATCAAGCGTGTGGGCTACCGATACAACTCATCGCTCAACCCTGCCTTTATCCCTGGGCGCTATATGCATCTGACGGCGCCACGCACCTGGTTTATGAAAGACGGCGTGATGCAGATACCAGCTTCCGTCACGCCTCTCATCCGTTTCCCGTTGTTCTGGCTGTCGCTGCACAACCTGCCAGATGGCCTCTACCATTGGCTCACGCGCCGGGTACTCAGTCACGATGGTTACTTCGTTACCTATTTCCACCCATGGGAATTCTATGAGCTGAAGGAGCATCCGGAGTTCAAGATGCCCTTCATCATCCGCAATCACAGCGGGCAGCAGATGTGTCAGCGCCTCGACCGTCTTGTCAAGATGCTCAAGGCCCGCGGACATGAGTTCATCACCTATCATGAGTTTGTAGAGAAAGTAAGCCGATGACAAAGATAGCAACTGTATCACCGTGTTATAATGAGGAAGAAGTGCTGGTTCACTCCGTGGAGCGACTTACAGCCCTCTTCGAGCGTATGATAGCCGAAGGGCTCATCTCCGACGATTCGGTGATGGTGTTTGTCAACGATGGCAGCCGTGACCGCACCTGGGAGATTATCCGTGAACTCCACGAGAAGAATAAATATGTACGCGGCATCAACCTCTCTCGTAACGTGGGACACCAGAATGCCATCTTCGCAGGTATGATGACGGCCCGCGAATGGGTAGATGCCGTGATTACCCTCGATGCCGACCTGCAGGACGACATCGAGTGCATCCCTCAGATGGTTCGCCACTTCCAGGAAGGCTATGATATCGTCTATGGCGTGAAAGTGTCACGTGAGGGCGACCCCCTGATGAAGCGCATGACGGCGCAGGCCTTCTACAGGATGCAGAGCAAGATGGGGGTGGAGAGCATTTACAATCATGCCGACTTCCGCTTGATGAGCCGTCGCTCACTCGATATGCTCAGCACCTACAAAGAGCACAACCTCTATCTGCGGGGACTGATTCCACAGATTGGCCTGCCCTCTACGACCGTTGACGATGTAATCAGCGAGCGTTATGCAGGTACGTCGAAATACACGTTGAGCAAGATGATGGGATTGGCTCTTAATGGTATCACAGCCTTCTCCGTGAAACCCCTCTATGCCATCTTCAATATCGGCGTGCTATTCCTTGTTGTTGCCTTCGGCATCGGAATCTATGTGGCCTACGCCCTTCTGACGGGACAGGCCGTACAGGGTTGGGCATCTCTGATTCTTTCCGTCTGGCTCGTGGGGGGCTTCGTCCTCACCGCACTGGGCATCATCGGCACCTACATCGGCAAAATCTATACGGAGGTGAAACGCCGTCCGCTGTACCACGTGGCAGAAATATTGTAGTGCCTCTTTTACTCTTTTATAAAAGAATCCCCGCTCAGCCATGAGCGGGG
>DFGG01000101.1 GCA_002371695.1 bacterium UBA3756 | reverse complement strand
GATTTTCTTCTGGATAGTGGTAGTGGTACGCATCACGTAGATGAGCAACAGGATAGAGATAATCTCCAGCAGTCCCAGTTTCCAGTTGAAGAGCATGACAAAGTAGCAACTGATGATTGGCAAAATGGCTATACTCAAAATTGGCAGAGAGTAGTCCATCAGCTTGCTGGTTTTTGAGATGGTGGCGTAGCGGGCCACCAGTTCGCCAGGTGAGAACTGCGTGAGCCGTGCCATCGGCAGCCGTAGCACCGTCCACAGGTAATTAGTCGATGTAGTGATGTTGATTCTTGCCTGGCTCTTCCGGCGCAATACTGAGAACATAATCCACAACAATAGCTCCACGGCGAAGAGGGCTATGTAGAGCGTCAGTAATGGCCCGAACCACTCAGGATTCTTCTGCGTGATGATATTGTCGGTGTACACCTGCTGGAACAGTGGCGGCAGCAGACTGATGACGGAGTCGATGCCCGTGAGTACTGTTCCGTTGATGGCAAAAATCAGGTTGCCCTTCAGGAAGTAGCTGAAGGCGGCCCTCATCGTCAGCCCCTTTCCCTTGGTATGCGGGCGCCCCGTCTGCGGCTCCTGCGCTTTCTTGTCCTTTGCCTCGTCCATCTTAAATCTTAAATCTCAAAATCTCAAATCATTCAAACTTTTGCTGTAGGTTGCGGAATCGCGTCCTCGACGCTTCAAACAGATACTGGAACATACTGCGGCGGCGCGTCTCGGTGAGCACGGAGCAGTAGGTGCCGATGCCCATACGCACGTCCTCCGGCTGGCCGAAGGACCAGTCGTAGAGCGCAGGGTCGGCAGGGTCGCGCTGCAGGTCGATAAGTACCTCATAGACCACCTTCTGACCGTCGTCTAAGAGCCGCTGGGCCAAAACATCCGACTTCAGTGTCTGGCGCACGTCATCAGCGTCGGCAGGATAACGCACCACCTGGCTGATGCGACCGCGAACGTAACCTATCTCGTCACGCTTCTCCTCGGCAGGCCATACCTGGGCCTCCATGCCTATGCTCAGGTGGCGCTGGGCCTCGTCGTCGGCGTAGGCTATCAGTCGTGTCTGCTGGGTCTGCAGATTCTTTGCACTACCGTCGACCACGCTGACGATAGGATCGAAGGCCTCGAACGGCTCATTGTCCGACTTGGTGCTGATTACCAACCCGCTGACCGTGCTGGTCAGATAGCTGTGTCCGTCGCCGACGGACACCATTGCTACCGTCTGACCGCTGTGTACACTGTCGCCATTATGTACCAGCATGTTGCGCACGATGCCCTTGTTGGGCAGGGTTATGTCAATGGTGCCTTGCACGGGGAACACCACGCCTGAATAATAGGCTTTGTCGCTCACCGTGCCCAAGACGCCCCATACAATAAATGCCGCTAACAGCAACCCAATGGCCGTAGCCAACAGATAGGTAGGAACATAAGTCACGCGCAGATGGTCGGCTATCTGCTCAGGCGATTGTGGTACTTTTGAAGAATCTTCTTTCATAAAAAGGTATTTTTGTCATTCGTGTGTGCAAAGATAAGCAAATTCCTTCACATAGCCACTCTCTGAGCGTCGTCGCTAATGAATTTAACAGTTTTTAAGAGGTTTCGCCATGATTTCTCGTGAACAATGATGAATAACCCCGCTATCCCCGCTACAATCTCTGTAATATGCTGTATTACAACCTATTATCGGTAGCGGGGTTAATCGTCATTTGCACAAGAGGAAACATGGTGAAAACTCCTAAAAACCGTTAAATTCATCAGTAACGACGCTCAGAGAGTGGCTATGTGAAGGAATTTGCTTATCTTTGCACCATCAATGACGAAACTGCCAGAAGAATTCATCACAGAGACAAGACGGGTGATGGGTGAAGAACGATTCAACCGTTTCATTGGAGCATTCGAAGAGGAAGCTCCTACGAGCATCCGGCTCAACCCGCGTTTCATACACGGGTACAGGAACGATATGCAATCGTCCGACAGCACATCGTTCCTGCCAGCGTGTGTAAAGGTGCCTTGGTGCGACGAGGGGTATTATCTGGAAGGTCGCCCTCAGTTCACCTTCGACCCGCTGTTTCATGCAGGCTGCTACTATGTGCAGGAGGCCTCATCGATGTTCGTCTGTCATGTCCTGAAGCACCTGGTCGAAGAGCCTGTGGCGATGCTCGACCTCTGTGCTGCCCCCGGCGGCAAGTCGACAGCGGCCATCGCCACCTTGCCCGAAGGGAGTACGCTCGTCAGCAACGAGCCGAACCCCACCCGGGCACAGATTCTGTTGGAGAACATCACCAAGTGGGGCTATGAAGGATGTACCGTGACCAACAGCTATCCCCGCGACTTCCGCAAGGCAAGACAACGGTACGACGTCATCCTGTGCGATGTGCCCTGCTCTGGCGAAGGCATGTTCCGCAAGGACGCTCAGGCCATCGGGGAGTGGAGTCCGCAGAATGTGGAGAAGTGCTGGCGATTGCAGCGCGAAATAGTGGCTGATGCATGGGAGTGCCTGAATCCTGGAGGACTACTGATTTATAGTACGTGTACATTTAACATCCAAGAGAATGAGGAGAACGTACGCTGGATTATCAAGGAGTACGATGCCGAGTTGCTCTCCATCCCGACAGAAACAGCATGGGGCATCACGGGATCGCTACTCGACGGCTTCGACGGCCCCGTCTACCGTTTCATCCCAGGCATTACCCGAGGTGAAGGTCTCTTCATGGCTGTGATGCGGAAAAGAGGGGAGAGGAATCACGGGGACAGGTCGCGGAGGAATCACGGGGACAGGTCGCGTGATTCTAAACAGAATCATGGACCTGTCCCCGTGATTCCTCCCGTGATTCCAGGCAAGGGGATCAAGACGATCTCCATTGACCTTCCTGCCTCTGACATCAGACAAGAAATCCCCTACTCCGAGGCTGTGCGCTACCTGCGCGGCGAGGCGCTTGTACTACCGGCAGACACCCCTCGCGGCATTGTCACCCTGACCTATCACGGTTTCCCCCTCGGACCTGCGAAGAACATCGGCAATCGAGCCAACAACCTCTATCCAAAACCCTGGCGCATCAAGACTACCCATCTGCCTGATCAAGCACCAGAAGTGCTAAGAATTGAAGAATTGAAAAATTAAAGAATTGAAAAATTGAAATATGAAACAATATTTAGACATCCTCAACCGCATCCTTACGGAAGGTGTGGAGAAAGGCGACCGCACAGGCACCGGCACCATCAGCATCTTCGGCACACAGAGCCGATACAACCTGGAAGACGGATTCCCCCTGCTGACCACCAAGAAACTCCATCTGAAGTCAATCATCTACGAACTGCTTTGGTTCCTCAAGGGCGATACCAACGTGCACTATCTGCAGGAACACGGTGTACGAATATGGAACGAGTGGGCAGATGAGAACGGCGAGCTGGGTCCGGTCTATGGACACCAGTGGCGCTCATGGCCCGACTATAACGGAGGTACCATCGACCAGATACAGTACGTGCTGGACCAGCTGAAGACAAATCCCAACTCGCGCCGAATGATCGTCTCGGCATGGAACGTGGCCGAAGTCAACGAGATGGCCCTCCCACCCTGCCACACCATCTTCCAGTTCTACGTAGCCGACGGACGCCTCTCGCTCCAACTCTACCAGCGCAGTGCAGACACCTTCCTCGGAGTGCCTTTCAACATTGCCTCGTATGCCCTACTCCTCCAGATGATGGCTCAGGTGACGGGGTTGAAGGCTGGCGACTTCATCCACACCACGGGGGATACACACCTGTACTTGAATCACATCGACCAGGCAAAGCTGCAGCTCACACGAGCCCCCAGACCCCTGCCTCGCATGATCTTGAATCCCGACGTAAAGAGCCTCTTCGACTTCCAATATGAGGACTTCCAACTGGAGGGGTATGACCCATGGCCGCACATCAAGGCGGAGGTGAGTGTTTAGTTTACGGTTTATAGTTTACGGTTTATTGTTTACAGTTTACAGATGATTACTATTATAGCAGCGGTGGCCAGGAACAGGGCCATCGGATATCAGAACAAGCTGATCTATTGGTTACCCAACGACTTAAAGCGCTTCAAGGCACTCACCACGGGGCATACCATCATCATGGGGCGTAACACTTATCTCTCACTGCCCAAGGGAGCACTACCCAATCGCCGTAATATCGTGCTGAGCCGAAGCATCTGCAGTTTCCCCGGCTGTGACGTATACCCTTCACTTGAAGAAGCCCTCGCCCATTGCTCCCCAGAAGAAGATATATATATAATAGGTGGAGCAAGTGTCTACAGCCAAGCGCTCCCCATCGCCGACCGTCTCTGCCTAACGGAGATTGACGACACACCTACCGAAGCCGACACCTTCTTCCCCCCTTACGATGACTGGCAAGAAGAAAGCCGTGAGGTTCACCCTGTGGATGAACGTCACGACTTCGCCTATTCGTTCGTCGACTACGTCAGAAGACAGGAATCGTAAACAGTTGCTGCATCAGCGTCTGTGCCATCCGGGCGTGCCCTGCGTCATTCGGATGCAGACGGTCATTCTCTGCGCTCTTGAAATACTGAGCATACTCGTCCATCAAGGGATAGAGACCACAGAGGGCATTGAGATCGATGACGGGCACAGCCCACAAGTTACCTGCCTCCTTGACAGATTGCACATAAGCATCGATATACTCACCACAGAGGTTGGTATAGTCCTCTCGGGGTTGCCAGTTTTTCTCGTTGGCATAGAACTCTGCCCTATGGATAGGCGTGAGCAGCACTATCTGCTTGGTGGGATACATACGCTTCACGTAGTCCAAGGCCTTGTTGATACGTCCGCGGTAAGTGGAATCGGACATCACAGGATAGCGGTGCTTCCTGTCCACCAGATGCTTCGGTTCATGGATGCCAGCCATCACTTGCTCCTGTTTCTCCACAAACCATTCGCCAATAGGCACACCATTATTATAGTCATTAGTTCCCATGAAAATCATGATGGCATCCACACTGTCTCCATGCTCCGCTTTCAACTTGTCAGCCTGGGTAGGGATATTGTTCCACTGTCTGCCACTAATACCGTAGACATAAGGCTCTATCTGGAGCCAATCCTGCAGGAACCCCCAGTATTTTTTCTTCGATCCGCTATTACGGGGATCGGTGATGGAGTCGCCCAAATAGGCCACACGCTTACCTTGCCAGGGATGGCGTATCAGTGACTGAGGCAGTGCGGGCAGAGCCAGCAACAACACGAGAAGAACGGAAAACAATCGTTTTGTAGACATCATTATCATTAGTTTTGTGCAAAGATACAACTTTTTTTTGTACCTTTGCACACGTTTTGCAATAATGCATGACGTTTTAAAGTTTTTTATCAAACATGTACAAACCCACATTCAACAAGCGCCAGGTGCTCGTGTTCCATCGTTTCGGCAACAAGGGCTACTCGCTCTTCGCTTGTCTTGGCCGTGAGGTGGTGTGCAGTGTACTCTCGGTAGCCACACTGACTTACGCCTCAGCAGAGAGTGTATCGACGGATCCCGTCGTGACCGACTCTACCGCCATGACCACAGCCCGCGAGATGATGCTGGAGGAGGTCAGTGTGACTGGCTCCAGGGCGCCCCTGACGAGAAGTCAGGCTGCGAGAATGGTAACTGTACTGGAGCGTGCCGACATTCAGCAAGCACCAGTACAAAGTATTAACGACCTGCTGAAATACGCCGTAGGCGTGGATGTCCGTCAGCGAGGACCAGTTGGAGCCCAGACAGACATCTCCATCCGTGGCGGTACCTCAGACCAAATTATCCTGCTACTCAATGGCATCAACATCTGTGACCCCCAGACGGGCCACAACGCCATGGACCTGCCCGTCGACTTGAGCGAGATCGTACGCATCGAGGTGCTCGAAGGGCCTGCAAGCCGCGTTTATGGCACATCCTCACTTGTGGGGGCCATCAACATTGTGACGCGTCCGGCTCAGCAGACCAGCGCCGATTTCTCTCTCGAAGGAGGCTCCTTTGGCTACGGCAAGGCCAGCGGACGAGCCAACCTGAAGCAAGGGAGATGGAACAACCAGCTCAGTGCCGGCTACAATCGCAGCGACGGCTATAGCCGCAACAAGGCTGGCGGACTGAATACCGACTTCAGCGGAGGGAAAGGATTCTATCAGGGACAGTATGAGGATCAGCAGATGCAACTCAACTGGCATCTGGGTATCGCCGACAAGGAATGGGGGTCGTCCACCTTCTACGCCTCACCGAAATGGCAGGCCGACGACCAGTATGAGCACACCACCAAAATATACTCCGCCATTCAGGGCAGCAGCAAGCAGGGACGACTGCGACTCAGTGGCAGCATCTACTGGAATCAGAACCGAGACCGTTACGAGGGCTATCGCGGACTTCCGGAGAAGATGAAATACAACTACAACCGCACGGATGTCTATGGTGTGAGCCTTGGCAGCTATTTCGACTGGGCTGCAGGACGTACAGCCTTTGGAGCCGAGGTACGCAATGAAGATCTGGTCAGCGGGAACCTTGGTGAACCGCTATCACAGACACATCATATCAGCGGTACTGATCGCGACTACACCTTAGGCGTGAACCGCACCAACATCAGCGGATTTCTGGAACATAACGTCTTGATGAACGATGTCACCATCTCAGCGGGACTGGTAGCTGTGAAGAACACATGGAGTGCGATGAATATGTCTGTCTATCCCGGTATCGACATCAGCTATCGCCCAGGCAACCACCTGAAGCTACACGCCTCCTACAACACCTCACTGCGCATGCCTTCCTTCACAGAGATGTACTATAAGCTGCAGGGATACAGTGCCGATCCCCACCTGAAGCCCGAGGAGATGCAGGCGTTGGAGATTGGGGGAACGATTCACTATCCACGGTTCACAATCCACTCCACTCTCTGGTATCACCACGGGCAAAACATGATTGACTGGATCATGGATACCTCAAAGGGCAATGCAGCAGAGTGGCAGAGTGTCAACCACACCACTATCAATAGTGTTGGCCTGGATATCGGTACGCAATTCTCAATTTTGAATTCCAGATTCTCCGTTGATTACTGCTACATCCACCAGGACAAGAAACAAGAGGAGAACATCGTATCGCAGTATGCCCTCGAGTACCTGCGCCACAAACTGGTGGCCAAGGCACTCTGTCCCATCACGAAACGGCTATCACTCAACGTCACTGCCCGATGGCAAGATCGCGTAGGCTCCTATACCGACTTCGACAGCAAGGTCTGCGACTACGAGCCCTATGCCCTTGTCGACACACGGATCACCTGGCAGGAGAGGAAATGGAAAGTATACATAGAGGCTAACAATCTCTTCGATACCCGCTACCATGACTACGGACTGGTGGAACAACCAGGACGCTGGCTCATTGGAGGGGTTAACATCCATCTGTAAGAAAAAGAAGGCTGTCCATGTTGACAGCCTTCTTTTAACTCTTGAGTTTAAATGAATTCTCGATGCTGGAGATCTCGTCGGAAAATGCCTTATCGGTTTTAATCCGTTGCTCAATGGCATTACAGCTATGTATAACCGTCGAATGATCTCGATTGCCAATCAACTGCCCGATACGAGAGGCTGGCATCTTGGTATACTTCTGGGCCAGATACATCGACACCTGACGCACCTGCACCAAACTGCGCTTTCGGCTCTTGCTGAAGATGTTTTGCTGCGATACCTGATAGTGATGGCATACCTTCTCAAGGATATCGTCGATGGTAAGGGGATGATTGTCTACCTTCACGGCGCGCTTGATGATACGCTCTGCCAACCGCATGTCGATGGCTGAATTGTAAACAATGGAATAGGCCATCAGTGAGTTCACCACACCTTCCAGATCGCGCACGCTACCATTGGCCGTCTCAGCGATATATTTGATGACATCAGCAGGAATCTTCAGTCCGTCACGACGGCACTTGGAATTCAAGATGTCAATACACAACTGCTCGTTAGGCTTCTCCAATTCTGCTATCAGACCACAGGCAAAACGAGTCAACAGGCGGTCTTTCACTCCCTGCAAGTCAACAGGAGGACGATCAGAAGCCAGAATAATCTGCTTGCCAATCCTGAAGAGATGGTCAAAGATATGGAAGAAAGTGTCGAGCGTCTTTGGAGCGGTAGCCCACTCTTGAATATCATCCACAATCAGCACATCTATAGACTGATAGAAATTGATGAAATCATTAGTAACATTCTGGCGGACGGCATCAGAAAACTGTACCTGGAACAAACGCGCGCTGACGTAGAGCACTCGTTTCTGAGGATATGTTTCCTTGGCCTTTACACCGATGGCATTCACCAGGTGAGTCTTGCCGCAACCAGAAGGGCCATAGATGAAGAAGGGGTTGAAAGCCGACTTTCCCGGATGCTCACCGATAGAGAGGCCTACCGTACGAGGCAGTTTGTTGCTGTCACCCTCGATGAAGTTCTGAAAAGTCTTCTTCAGGTCAAGCTGTGGATTGAGTCCCTGAGGCACGGCGGCATCCAGCACCGAAGGCGACTTATTGCCTCTCGTAATCTCCACAGGAGCCTCCAGCGACGAGGGTTGCTCTCCCTCCACCTCTTGGATAATCTTGCGGTTATTGTCGGCAACCACCGTCACGATGCGATAGCGCAGGGTAACATTCGTACCAAACACACGCTCAAGCACCTTGGCCATCAGTCCCACGTAGTACTGCTCCAAGTACTCGTAGACGTACGGACTTGGAACCTGCACCAGAAGCGTACGCTCCGACTCCGAGAATGACTCGAAGACGATTGGTGCAAACCACGTTTTATACTGCTGCTCCGTGACATTGGCCTTAATCAGTTGGAGGCATTGAGCCCAGAGCGCCCTGTGACTGTTTGACATTGGCGATTGCTTACTTTCTCTTTTTCCTTATTAATGTATGTATTACAAGATTAGGTCTTGTTGCTTAACTTTAGCGGTGCAAAGTTCGGCATTTTTTTCGAAATATGCAAATCCCGTTTTTAATTACTTTGTGTATACAAATATCGTAACACGCTAAGATACGGAAAGTTAGGGCGTTTCACGAAAAACTCGGGTTTCGGAGGCACTTGCACTGCCGTAACCCATTATAAAACAACAACTTGCACAAGACAAG
>DFGG01000038.1:200-6691 GCA_002371695.1 bacterium UBA3756 | reverse complement strand
GCCGTATCAGCGGATAGTTCTGCTCAGCAGCCCTCCAGCACTCCTCCAGGGTCTGTCCCAGCGCCGACATGCTGATGGCGGTGAAGGCGAAAACGAGGATCCTTTTCTTCATATTCATGTCGTTTTTGATTTCCATGGTGCAAATTTACACCTTTTCCTGCATAGTTCTGTTACCCGATTGTACGAAAAGATTATGGATTTGTACGATTTCCGCCTTTCCAGTTTGTTATTCTCCTATAAATATATTAATTTTGCAATCGAATCGTACAATTCCGCAATAACATGAGCGACAGCAAGAACATCAATTATTTCTCCATCGACTCCGCTAATCTGCGAGAACTGGCCGGAGCCGAGAGCCACGTATTCAATAACGACGACCTCAGCATCATCCTGAATGGCCGGCCATCTGACAAGACGTTCTTCCGTGAAGGCGAAGTGTATCAGCTACCTGAGCCGCGCCTGCTGCTGTTCATGAGCGGCGAAGCTGACGTGCATCTGGATCTGGAGCAGTACCACTTCGAGCGCGGCACGGTGATACTCACCACGCCCGACGTGATTCTGGAGTTTGAGAGCATTGGTCGGGATGTGGAGGTGTGCGGCATCGCCATGAAGGAGGCTGTGCAGGTGACTGAAAGTATCGTCACAAAAATCTCTGCAAAGGATTCTGAGTTGCTGCTACGTATGATGTATCTGCTCTGGGACATGGCCGCGCTGTCGCCCTATCGCCGCGAAGTCGTGCTGCAGATGGTCAGGGCGATGGTGGCCAATGTGCAGTACATCAAGCAGGCCTCCGACAGCTCGGTAAACAGGACGGCCATCTCCCGCCACCAGGAACTGTTCCAGCAGTTCAAGACGCTGGTGAGCCACCATTGTGAGCGGGAGCGCAATATTCCTTATTATGCCGACCTGCTGCGCATCACGCCCCACCACCTTTCGGCAGTTATTAGCCGGGCCAGCGGACGCAGTGCGATGTACTGGATCAATCGTGCCGTGGTGTTGCGTGCTAAAGTGCTGTTGCGTACCAGCGGGCTGCTGACTTACGAGATTGCCGAGCGTCTTCACTTCGCCAACCCGCCTGCCTTCAACAATTTCTTCAAACGTGAGACGGGCCTTACGCCCAATGAGTATCGGGAGAGAAAATAGTCCAGAAGCCTCTCAATTCAACGGCACCATCGAGCGCGATTACCTTTCCAAAAAAAGGTTAAATTCCTTAATCTCGCGCTTTTTCTGCATTATAATGTTTACCTTTGCGGCCAATGAGAAGAATTTGTTTACAGTTGCTGCTGGTGCTCATGCCAGCTATGATGATGGCGCAGAGCCAGAAAGACCATAACTTCGAGGTGGCCAAGCATCTCGATATATTTAATAATCTGTATAAGAATCTCGATCTGCTCTATGTGGATACGCTGAGTCCGAAGGATGTCATCGGTACGGGCATCAATGCGATGCTACGCAGACTCGACCCCTATACGGAATACTATGCCCAGGATGAAACCAAGAACCTCAGGATGATGCTCACGGGCAAGTATGCCGGCATCGGTGCCCTGATACGCAAGCATCAGAAACTGGGACGAGTGGTGATTGATGAGCCTTACGAGAACATGCCTGCCGCAGAGGTGGGCTTGAAGAAGGGTGACATTATCCTCAGTATCGACGACACGCTGATGACGGACAAAGAGGTGGGCTACGTGAGCAGTCATCTGCGTGGCGAGCCGGGTACGAGTTTCCTGCTCAAAGTGTTCCGCCCTTCTACGCAGAAGGAGTTGAAGCTGAAGGTTACACGCAAGAATATCAAACTGCCCGAATTGCCTTACTACGGCATGCGTCAAGGCAATATCGGCTATATCAACTACAATTCGTTTACCCAGGAGAGCGGTAAGGAGGTGCGGCGTGCCTTCATCGATCTGAAGAAACAAGGTGCCACCTCGCTCATCTTCGACCTGCGCAACAATGGTGGAGGCTCTGAGGCCGAGGCTGTTGACATCGTGAACCTCTGGGTGCCCAAGGGAATCACCGTTGTAGAAAACAGAGGTAAGGTCAAGCAGTCCAGCCGTATCTACAAGACCCGCTTGGAACCTGTTGACACGGTGATGCCTATTGTGGTGCTGGTGAATGGCGAGACGGCTTCTGCCAGCGAAATCACCAGCGGAGCCCTCCAGGATTTGGACCGGGCAGTTATATTAGGAACGCGGACATACGGAAAGGGACTGGTACAGATACCTATCGACCTGCCCTACAATACTAATATGAAGGTGACCACCTCGAAATACTACATCCCCAGTGGCCGCTGCATACAGGCCATCAACTACAAGCAGGGCAGCACAGGCTATCGCGAGCATATCCCCGACTCGCTGACGAAGGTGTTCCATACCGCGGCAGGCCGCGAGGTGAGAGACGGGGGAGGCATCAAGCCTGACGTAGAGGTGAAGGCCGACACCATACCCAATATCGCCTTCTATCTCTCTGCTACGGGGCAGGACTCTACGGAGGTGATGTTCGACTACGTGGTCGACTACGTCGCCCGTCATCCCTCGATAGCCCCTGCCGGCGAGTTTCATCTCTCGGATCAGGACTGGCAGGATTTCAAGACCCGTGTCATCAAGAGCGGGTTTACCTACGACCCCGTCAGCAAGAAACAGTTTGAGGAACTGGTCAAGACGGCAAAGTTCGAAGGTTACTATGATGATGCCCGTCAGGCCTTTGATGCGCTGGAGAACAAGCTGAAGCACGATGTGGCTTTCGATCTGGAGAAGCATCGCAATACGCTTGTACAGATACTTGAGATGGACATTGTCTCGGCCTACTATTATCAGGCAGGCAGTATCGAGAGAGGGCTTGACTATGACAAGCAACTCAGAGAGGCAGAACGGCTGCTGAAGAATCCAGAGGAGTATCGAAAACTGCTTTCTCCCAAGAAAAACTAAAAAAAGTGGTGGATTTATTTGGCGGTTTGCCAAAAAATGCTTAATTTTGCACCCGTTCAGTGGAATGAGAGACTCGCAAGAGCCTCTCATTTTCATTATTATAACAATTTATCGATGATTAATAAGGAAACAGTAAAAGCATTGGTGGAAGAGTGGTTGCAAGGCAACGACTATTTCCTGGTAGACATTTTGTTTGGTTCAGACGATCGTATCGTGATAGAGATTGACCATGCCGACGGCGTTTGGATAGAAGACTGCGCGGAGTTGAGCCGCTTCCTTCAGGAGCGTCTTGGCGAAGAGCTGGGCGACTTCGAGCTTGAGGTGGGCAGTGCAGGCATAGGCCAGCCATTCAAGGTGGAACAGCAGTACGTGAACCATATTGGTGACGAACTGGAGGTGCTGGATGCCAACGGCAAGAAGGAGCAGGGCATCCTGAAGGCAGTCAACGGGCGTGAGTTCGTGCTGACTGTAAAGGAGAAGCAGACCATAGAGGGCAAGAAGCGCCCCCAGATGGTGGATGTAGACAAGACTTACTCGATGGACACGGTGAAATATGCCAAGTATGTGTTAGCGTTTAAGTAAAAGGCGAAAAAGGAAAATAAAAATATTATAATGGCAACAACAAAAGATGCGAAAGGCCCCTCAATGATTGAGACCTTTCAGGAATTCAAAGAGACAAAGAACATCGACCGCACGACACTGGTGAGTGTGCTCGAGGAGAGTTTCCGCAACGTGATCGCCAAGATCTTCGGTTCGGATGAGAATTTTGACGTGATTGTTAATCCCGACAAGGGTGACTTTGAGATTCACCGCAACCGTATTGTGGTGGCTGATGATGAAGTGCAGGACGAGAACAAGGAGATTTCACTGAGCGAGGCACAGAAGATAGAGCCCGACTATGAAGTGGGCGAAGAGGTGTCGGAGGAGGTGGACTTCCAGAAGTTCGGCCGTCGTGCCATCCTGAACCTGCGCCAGACGCTGGCCTCTAAGATTCTCGAGCTGGAGCACGACTCCCTCTATCAGAAGTATAAGGATAGAGTTGGCCAGGTGGTCAGCGGCGAGGTCTATCAGATTTGGAAGCGCGAAGTGCTGCTCATCGATGATGAGGGCAACGAGCTCCATCTGCCCAAGGGTGAGCAGATACCTGCCGACAACTACCACAAAGGTGAGACCGTGCGTGCCATCGTGAAGGAGGTGCAAAACGAGAACAACAATCCCCGCATTATCCTCTCTCGTACCAGTCCTGTGTTCCTGGAGCGTCTGCTTGAGGCCGAGGTGCCTGAGATCAACGATGGCCTGATCACTATCCGCCGCGTGGCCCGTATGCCGGGCGACCGTGCCAAGGTGGCTGTAGAGAGCTACGACGAGCGCATCGACCCGGTAGGCGCCTGCGTTGGTGTGAAGGGAAGCCGTGTTCACGGCATCGTTCGCGAACTCTGCAATGAAAACATCGATGTCATCAATTACTCGAGCAACGTGCAGCTGTTCATCCAGCGTGCACTGAGTCCTGCCAAGGTGTCGAGCATCACCCTCGATCAGGAGAACCACAAGGCCGAGGTCTATCTGCAGCCAGAGGAGGTGTCGCTGGCTATCGGTCGTGGCGGTATGAACATCAAGCTCGCTTCGATGCTCACGGAGTACACCATCGATGTGTTCCGTGTGGTCAATGAGAACGAAGCTGACGAGGATATCTATCTGGATGAGTTTGCCGATGAGATCGATCAGTGGGTTATTGACTCTATCAAGGCCATCGGATTGGATACGGCAAAGGCTGTGCTGAATGCTCCGCGCGAGATGCTGATCGAGAAGGCCGACCTTGAAGAGGAGACTGTTGATCATCTGCTGGAAGTGCTCCGCTCGGAGTTTGAGTAAAGATTGAAGATTGAATATTGAAAATTGAAAGTTAATGGGAGTCAGATTAAATAAAGTATTAACGGAATTGAACATTGGTCTTCAGACGGCAGTAGATTATTTGAAGAACAAGAAGAGCCTTGGTGAGATCAAGGACGATGCCAATGTCAATACCAAGATCTCCGATGAGCAATACGAGGCGCTCGTCAAGGAGTTCAAGGGTGACAAGGACGTAAAGAACAAGGCCAACATGATCTTCCCCAAGAAGGAGAAGAAACCCAAGGAGCAGAAACCAAAGTCCGAGGTGAAGGTGGAGCCGAAGCGCGAAGAACACCGTCAGGAGTTCAAGCCTCTGGGTAAGATTGACCTGGAGAATATTGGCAAGAAGCCTGTAGCGCAGAAACCGGCAGAGCCGGAGCCTGTACAAGCACCTGCCCCTAAGGCTGCTGCCGAGCCTGAGGTGAAGGTGGTGGAAGAAGTGAAAGTGGAGAAGGTGGAGACAGCTGAGAAGGCTGAGAAGGTTGAGCAAGTCAAGCAGCCCGAACAGACAGAGAAGGTAGAGCCCAAGGCTCCCGTTGCTCAGCCCGAACCCGAAGTGAAGCCTGAGCCCGAAGCTGTTGTACAGACAGCACCCAAGGCCGAAGAACCTGCTGCCGAGCCCAAGAAGGAGGCAGTGGAAGTCTATAAGTTGAAGACTGAGAAGAAGATTGCTGCTACCAATCTCAACGTGGTAGGTAAGATCGACCTCGATGCACTGAACCAGAGCACTCGCCCGAAGAAGAAATCCAAGGAGGAGCGCCGTAAGGAGCGTGAGGAGAAGCAGGCTCAGATGCACGGCGGTGCCAATGGTGAGAAGAAGAAGCGTGAGCGTATCCGTTCTGGCAAGGTGGACATTGAGGCTGCAGCCAGTCAGGATAATGCCAATAAGAACAAGAAACAGAAGAATAAGGGTGGCAACCAGAACTACCAGGATCAGGGTGGTCAGCAGGGCGGCAAGAACAAGAATAAGAAAAACCGTCCCGTGAAACCCCTTGAGGTAGACGATGAGGCCGTTGCCCGTCAGGTGAAGGAGACGCTGGCCCGTCTGACTTCGAAGAATCAGAACAAGAAGGGTGCCAAGTACCGTCGCGAGAAGCGTGATGCCGTCGCCGAGCGCATGCAGGAGGAGATGGAGTCGCAGGCAGCAGAGAGCAAGGTGCTCAAGTTGACCGAGTTCGTGACCGTCAGCGAGCTTGCTACGATGATGAACGTGGGTGTCAATCAGGTCATCGGTACCTGTATGAGCATCGGCATCATGGTGAGCATCAACCAGCGCCTGGATGCCGAGACCATCAATATCGTCGCCGAAGAGTTCGGATTCACTACCGAGTATGTCAGTGCCGAGGTGCAGAATGCCATCACTGAGGAGGAGGACGATGAGAACGATCTCGTAAACCGCGCCCCGATAGTGACGGTGATGGGTCATGTAGACCATGGTAAAACCTCGTTGCTCGACTTTATCCGCAATACCAACGTGATTGCCGGTGAGGCCGGTGGTATCACCCAGCACATCGGTGCCTACAATGTGAAGTTGAAGGATGGTCGTCAGATCACGTTCCTCGACACGCCGGGTCACGAGGCTTTCACGGCCATGCGTGCCCGTGGTGCCCAGGTGACGGATATCGCCATCATCATCATCGCTGCTGATGACTCAGTGATGCCTACCACCAAGGAGGC
>DFGG01000038.1:0-146 GCA_002371695.1 bacterium UBA3756 | reverse complement strand
ACCACCAAGGAGGCCATCGCCCATGCTCAGGCAGCCAACGTGCCGATGGTGTTTGCCATCAACAAGATAGATAAGCCCGGTGCCAATCCCGACAAGATCCGTGAGGATCTGGCCAACATGAATCTGCTCGTAGAGGAGTGGGGTGG
>DFGG01000084.1 GCA_002371695.1 bacterium UBA3756 | reverse complement strand
CCTTCTTGGTCTGCTCCTTCACCTCTGCCACTTCTTCTTTCAGACTCGTTTCTTCCTCGTCCTGCTGGGGTGTTGCCGCTGTCTCCTCGGCTACTGCTGGCTCACCAACTGTCGGTTCCTGCATTTCCAGTTCTATGTCATCTTGCTTCTTCATAACTCTTTCTTGTCACAACTTCTCTGCTATACGGAGCTTGGCACTCCTGCTTCTCGGATTTCTCGCCAATTCCTCTTCATCGGGAATGATGGGCTTGTTGTTGAAGGTCTTGAAAGGCGCCTCGATGCGTCCGAAGAAATCCTGCTTTACCTTTCCCTCGACATTGCCTGCCTTCATCATATTCTTCACGATACGGTCTTCCAGTGAGTGGTAGGTGATGACACTCAACCTGCCGCCTTTGCCAAGTAGGTCGCTGGCTGCATTGAGCATGTCGCGTAGCGCATCCATCTCGTGGTTTACCTCTATGCGCAGGGCCTGAAACAGCTTGGCCATCTCTTTTTTCTCACGGTCCTTTGGAAACAGAGAGCCTATGGCGTTTAGTATGTCGCCCGTTGTCTCGATGAGGTGCTCCTGACGTACTTTGACGAGTTGTGATGCTATCTTACGGGCATTTTTCAACTCTCCGTAAAGGTAGAAAATGTCAGACAGCTGTTCCTCGCTGTACTCGTTGACGATATTGGCGGCTGTCTTGCCTCCTCGTTTGTTCATCCTCATGTCGAGTGGTGCGTCGAAACGGAAGGAGAAACCGCGGCTTTCGTCGTCGAGGTGATGACTTGATACGCCGAGGTCTGCCAGTAGTCCGTCGATATGCTCCACACCATAGTAGCGCATCCAGTTTCTCAGGTATCTGAAATTACTTCTGACGAAAGTGAATCGCTCGTCGCTTACGATATTGTTCTCGGCATCAGCATCCTGATCAAAGCTGTACAGATGACTCGTCTTGTCCAACCGACGGAGTATCTCTCGGCTGTGGCCACCTCCACCGAAGGTCACGTCTACATAAATGCCACCGGGCTTGATATCAAGCCCGTCGACGCTCTCCCGAAGGAGTACTGCTACGTGATATGTCCCTGCCGTCTGTATCATTGTTCACTCTCTGCATTCATAATATTCTCGAACTCAGCACCAAAGTCTTCATCCGACTTTTGGATTTCTTGCAGGTGTTGTGGCGACCATATCTCAATGGTGTCATCCATGCCGATGAACTGGATGTCTTGGTTGATACCTGCGATTTTCAGCAGGCGCTTTGAGATGAGGAAGCGTCCGTTGCCGTCGAGGGTGATGGCCTCTGCTTCTGACACAAACTGACGGAACATCTGCTGGTGGGATGGCTTCCACGGCTTCAGCTGTGCCTTCAGCATATCGAGCTTGGCATTCCATACGCTTTCTGGGTATAGCACCAGGCATTTCTGGAAGACATCCTTGCGCAGTACCAACAGCTCTTCGCCGGATACTTGCAGTACCTTGCGAAAAACAGCGGGCAGGAAGGCTCTTCCCTTCACGTCTGTCTTGGCTTCTATATTACCTAAAAAACGCATGCGTTCATCTTTTTATGAGTTCGGCTACAAAATTAGGAATTTTCCCCCACTTTCCACCATTTTCCTCCACTAGTTTTTCTATTTTAACGTTATTTTAGTAAAATCGCTAGTTTGGGGATAGCAAAATGTTAGGGAATAAAAAAAATCTTTCACTTTTCGCTTATTTTTAAAAGAATTGTGCTATTTTTGCACCTTGTTAGCAAAAAGATAAGAGAGTAATGGCTGAGATTACGGAAAGAACCATTGATATCGATAAGATATTGAAAGGCAAAATGGGGACGAAGGCCAAGTTTGTGCCGGGTTTCCTTGTCAGTTGGCTCAAGAAGGTGGTCCATGAAGATCAGGTGAATGCCTTCCTTTGGGAGAGCCGCGATAAGAAAGGTGTGGAATGGCTTGAGGAGTGTGTGCGCTATCTCGACATGACGCTTCAGATTGAGGGCAGGGAGAATCTGCCTGATCCTGATGACGGACGTTTTTACACTTTCGTCAGTAATCATCCCCTTGGAGGGGAGGACGGTGTGGCACTCGGAGCAATTATTGGTCGTCATTATGACGGCCGATTCCGCTATCTGGTCAATGACCTGCTGATGAACCTGCCTGGACTTGTTCCCGTCTCGATACCCATCAACAAGACAGGCCGTCAGGGACGCAATTTTCCGGCGATGGTAGAGGCTGGCTTCCAGAGTGAAAATCATATGTTGATGTTCCCTGCCGGACTCTGTTCCCGAAAAAAGGACGGTGTCATTAGCGATATCCCTTGGTCGAAGACGTTTATCTCCAAGAGTGTGGAGTATCAGCGCGATGTGGTGCCTATCCATTTCAGCGGTCAGAACTCCAACTTCTTCTATCGTCTGGCCAATTTCTCCGACCGCTTCCTGCCGTTCAACCTGGCCATGATGTTCCTGGTCGATGAAATGTACAAAAACGTGCATAAGACTTTCCGTGTTGCCATCGGTAAACCCATCCCCTGGCAGACTTTCGACAAGAGTAGGAAACCCATTGAATGGGCACAATATGTCAGACAACAAGTATATACTCTTTAACGATAGCACCAATAGCAAAAACTATGGAACAAGAAATCATTCAGCCCATCGACAAGAAGATTCTGAAGAGTGAGTTGACGGAGGAACGCCAGCTCAGGATGACCAACAAGAGCAACAATGAGATCTACGTCATCACGGCTCATAATGCACCCAATGTGATGAAGGAGATCGGTCGGCTGCGTGAGATTGCTTTCCGCGAGGCAGGAGGAGGAACGGGCAAGTCGATGGATATCGATGAGTTCGACACTTGCGAGAATTGCTATAAGCAACTGATTGTGTGGAATCCTGAGCAGGAGGAGATTATAGGAGGCTATCGTTATTTGTTGGGCACTGATTGGGAGTATGATCAGGAGGGGCAACCAATCCTGGCCACGAGCCATATGTTCCACTTCTCGGAGAAATTCATCAAAGATTATGCACCCTGGACCATCGAACTGGGACGTTCGTTTGTCTCGCTGCCCTATCAGTCGACGCGTATGGGAGCTAAAAGTCTCTTTGCCCTCGACAATCTTTGGGATGGACTGGGAGCGCTCACGGTAATTAAGCCCAACGTGCGTTATTTTTTCGGCAAGATGACTATGTACCCTTCCTATATCCGCAAGGGACGTGATATGATTCTATATTTCCTGAAGAAACATTTCGACGATAAGGAACGCCTGATTATCCCGATGAAACCGCTGAAAATCGAGGAAGACCCCAAGGAACTGGAGGCCCTGTTCTGCGAGAGCGACTTCAGGAAGGACTACCGCATACTGAATACCGAGATACGCAAACTGGGATACAACATACCCCCACTGGTAAATGCCTATATGAACCTCTCGCCGACGATGAAGCTCTTCGGCACGGCCATCAACTATGGCTTTGGCGACGTAGAGGAGACGGGTATACTGATTGCTGTCGACGAGATACTGGAAGACAAGCGCGTGCGCCACATCGACTCTTTCATCAAAGAGCACCCTGAGGCACTGAAGATTACCAGCGGAGCCAACAAGGTGATCTACAAAGAACGCACGGAAGAATAACCATCCAACGACGATATGCGACTTACTAGTTATCTGTTTCTGACACTCACCAGTGTCAGCCTGTTGGCGCAACCATCAGCTTCACCGCGCCTGCTCGACAGCCATCACCTGCTGCTCTCTATGCAGGCCGACAACGCTAGCCCATACGTATTCTCAGACTTTCGCGAGGCTGCCGCCCACCTTGGTGACAGCTGTACGCTCTACATCGAGCCAGGCGTCTACTGGATCGACAATCCCGACTCACCACGGGTGGCTATTGGGGAGAACGGCCGCGAGCCTTTCGGCATCGTCATCCGCGCCAAAAACCTCCATTTCATCGGTCTGGGTGAGACGCCTGCCGACGTGGTGCTGGCCTCACAGCGCGGACAGACGCAGGGAGCAGTGGGCAACTTCACCATGTTCGACTTCTGGTGCGACTCGCTGAGCGTTGAGAACCTCACCATGGGCAACTACTGCAATGTAGACCTCGACTATCCCCACAACCCATCACTTTCAAGGAAGAAACGCAGCGATGCCATCACGCAGGCCCATGTAGGCTATGTACACGGTGAGAGCCTGACGGCCAGAAAAGTGCGCTTCGTCAGCCGTCTGAACCTGAATCCCCTCAACGGGGCCAAGCATTCCTACTACGAGGACTGTCACTTCGAGTGTACTGACGATGCCATGAACGGCACCGCCGTCTACCGGCACTGTGACATCGACCTCTACGGCCAGAAACCTTTCTGGAGTACTTTCGGAAGCGGGGCCATGTTCATCGACTGCGATTTCAACGTCAAGAGTGACAACCGTGAGATGTACTTCTGCAAACAGGGTGGGCCGCTGACACTCATCGACTGCCGCTATCATGCCCCCACCGACAGCATCTACATCGGCTGGACAGCCTATCCACAGCCCTGGCTCCGCTGCTACCAGCAGAACTTCACCCTTAACGGACACCCCTACATCATCGGGAGCCGTCATCCTCAGAACACCATCCTGCTCAACGACTTCAAAGGCATGCTACCGCCCCACCTCGCTATCAGCCGCCACGAGGCAACCCTGCTCACCGGCTCTGATACCCTCCTGCTCACCGCCCCCGATGCCCATTGGCGCATCCCCAGCCCCTTCGAATCCTTCGTATCCCTCCGTCCAGTAAACGGCGACACCGTCGCCGTCATCCCCCTCAATAACACCGATGAAACCGCCGATTTTTGCATCGAAGCCTATACCGGCGACGGTCGCGTGGCTGCCTGTCATCTCATGGTGAAACCATCAATCTTGCCTCCGCCCTGTTTCACACGAGAGCCCGTCATCATGTTTGATAATACCGGTAACGCTACTCTCGACTACGAGCTTGACCTACAGGGGCGGCGCGACGAGTCGCGCATCGAGTGGATGCGGAGCATCAATCAGTGTCAGTATTTCACTGTCAGCACAAGCCACGTAGCACCCGAGCGCACCTACCGTTTGTCTGCACCCGACCTCGGCAATCAGCTCACGGCAAGAATCTGGCCGAAGCATCAACGGAGCGGTTATGGGACACCCGTCTGGGTCGGAGCTGACGGCCCCGTCACTGCTACCCAAATAAGTGACACGGCCAGGGATGCGTACACCACCGACTTCCACGATTTTCCCTGCGACTGGCAACCGCTCATCATGCCGGGCTTCTGGACTGTCGACGGCTACAAGCCTGCCGACACTGCTGAGTTTCCATGGTCATTTGACCGCGGCAAGCCGATGTGGGAATATGGTGAAGGCTTCAATGGAGCCGTTGGAAATGGACTTTTGCAGGCTCAGCGCGGGGCACGTCTGATGTACATGCCGCTTGAAAAGGAATACGGCGACATGACGCTGGCCCTCCTGGTTGATCCCACCAAGACGGCAGGCCAGGGCTTCGGCTCAGCCACGGGACAATATATGGACGTATGCCTGAAGTTCGACCCCGAGACACTCACCGGCTACGGCCTACGTATCATCCGCACCACCAAGCATGCCAAAGCGGTAGACTTCTATCTTGTGGAATACGACCATGGGAAAGTGACACCCATCACGGAACCCGTCTCGTCCACCTGCTATCGCACAGGTTGTACCATCACACTCCAGGCCATTGGCCAGTACCTCACAGCCCATGTGGAAACCACCACTCCTAAGCCTTCCGGCAGTGAGCTTCCTCATACGGTAGATCTTTCAGCCCCGATGAAACCGTCGGTTTTTGGTGGAATCGCCATCCAGCACACTGGCTCCTGCGGCGAGAGCACTACTATGCTCCACCGCCTCTCCGTGACTTGGTCACATCGTTGATTAGTGCATCAAGTACTATCTGGTGACTTATCACCACAAGGAACTATCTGACGATGACGGCTTGGCCGTTACGGATGTAGACACCGGGGTGCGAAGGTTGGCCGCTGAGCGGTGTGCCCTGCAGGCTGTACCACCCCTGACTGCACTGGGGCTTGGCCTGAGGTGCGGTGATGGCAGTGCTGCCTTGAGCGAAGGCGCTCAGTTCATAGAAAGCGGCGTAGGGCTGTCCGGAATTGTGGTCGTAGAGGGCGGCGTTCCACCAGTTGTTAGTCACTTGTTTGTTGCCGTTATCCTCCGGCCACCACCAAAAGAGGCCCTTCACGCCCGGATGGTTCTTGAGCTTTGCCACGAGGTCGGCTGTGAACTGCCGCTGTCCTTCCTCGCTGTAGGGGTAGGTCTTTGTATAGTCGTATTCTGTTCCGCCGAGTGCCCAGGCGTAACTGTAGCCTGTCTCCACGATCATCATGTCCTTGCCATACTGCTTCCGTTCCAGTGCGGTGAGGGCAGTCTCCAGTGTGGACAGGTTGCCGTGGAAGGCGGGATAGTAACTCAGCCCGATGATGTCGTAGTCGATGTCGCCTGCCTTCATGCGGTCGAAGAAGTCGGTGAGCACGTCGGGCTTGGGCACGCGCTCACTGTGGATGATAATCCTGGCCTGCGGGCACTCCTCGCGACAGGCCTGCCCGGCTTTCTTCAGCAAACTGAGGAAGCGGTTCCAGTTGGCGTCCGAAGAGTTGGTGTAGCAGCGGTTGGCAGTGGTGCCGCTCTTTCCCCATAACATACCGTAACTGATCTCGTTGCCTGTCTGTATGAAGTCAGGCTCTGCACCTGCGGCTTTCATCTGCTGCAGGCAGTCCTTGGTATATTCGTAGATTTTGTCCTGCAACTGGTCATTGTTCAGGTCCTGCCAGGCAGCAGGCGTCCACTGCTTGGCAGGGTCGGCCCAGGTGTCGCTGTAATGGAAGTCGAGCATCAGTTTCAGTCCGGCATCCTTGATGCGCTTGCCGAGGGACTTGACGTAGTCGAGGTCCTGGCAGACGGCCTTGTCGCTGCCGTCGGGGCTGACGAACAAGCGTACGCGCATGGCGTTCTGTCCCTGCTGACGGAAGAAGGCAAGTACGTCGCTGACGGTCTGCCCTTCCTTATCCTTATATACAACGCCTGCCTCTTCATATTTCGGCAGTAGAGAGATGTCGCCGCCCACGTAAAGCGGTTCCTGTGCCTGTGTGATCATGGCAATGCTCATCAAGGCAATAGTAAGTAGCTGTTTCATATCTTTTGATTATCAATATTACACAATAGGTAGGGAGATGCCGCATATCTTTTGGTAGACATCGAGAGCATAGACATCAGTCATGCCGCTGATATAGTCGATGACAGCCATGAGGCGCGTCTCCAGATCGGGCGAATCGATCTCATACTGGCTGCTCACCCG
>DFGG01000006.1:2539-4214 GCA_002371695.1 bacterium UBA3756 | reverse complement strand
TCTGGTTACCCTCGGCGGTATAGATTTTTCCATAGACCACAAGATCGGCACTGGGCTTACTGTTACAACTGGTCATCATCCCCATTCCAAAGATGACAGTCAGCACTGCGATAATCGACAAAATCTTTTTCATAATGTATTGCTTATATATTATGTTTCTTTATTCCTTATTTTCAAACACCTTCTTTCCCTCGAAATAGGTAGCGGCAGGCTTGGCCTCATGGATCTCTGTCACCGGGCAGGTCAGCACATCCTTGTTGACAAGCAAGAAGTCGGCATACTTGCCTTCTTTGACGCTGCCACGCTCATTCTCAACGAACATCTGCTTGGCCACGTTGATGGTCAGGGCGGTGAGGGCCTGCTCACGGGTCAGCAGCTCTTCCGGCCACCAGGGCTTGGCCTGTTCGGGGTAGTAGACACCTGTCACTGCCACCTCCATGATGCCGAAGGGATCGTCAGGACTGCCACTCAAGGCAGGGAAGTCGGAGTGTGACGACATGTTGATGCCGTGATCGAAGTATGATTTCATGGGATAGCTCTTCGTTTCCATGCCTTTAGGAACATAGCCAGCCTTCAGCAACTCCTGCTTGTCATTGGAGAAATGGTGCCACAACATACCTTCGGTGACGTAGATGTTATGGTCGGCCATGCGCTGATAGTCATCGGCCATGACTTGGTGAACGTGTACCAGTGTGTTGCGCATCTCGTCTTTTCCGCCATTGATGTAGGCACTGACGATGCGGTTGACACCCTTGTTACCCATGACGTGTGCGTGTACAGTCACTCCTTTCTCATTCGCCTTGCGCGTGATGTCAGTCAATTCCTCCTCCGACCAGAGTACAACACCCTGATGACCGTCTGGATAGAGTGGCTCCACAAAACCAGTGCCGGGTTCTACCGTGCCGTCTATGAATATCTTGAGCCAGTTGGGTTTTACACGTGTGGAAGCATATTTCTTGGCATCACCAGCCTTAGTGAGGACTTTATCCGTATCCATCCAGCTGTCCAGTTCGGTGGTCAGGCCCAGGACGATGTGCAGGTCGCCGGCCTTGTCTATCTGCTGAGCAGCCTTGAAGATATTTTCATTGAAGAAGTAGGTGGAGTAACCGTCAATATACATCGTATAGCCCTCTGACAGCAGATGCTCCTGCACGCTCTTCATCGTGGCCTTCGCTATGTCAATGGAAAAGAGACTTTCGTTGTCCAAGAAGGAACGTGTATAAGTGCCTGCCTGCTCCGACAGGAAACCATTTGGCGTACCGTCGGCTGCAATCCCTATCTCGCCGCCGCGTATCTCTTTCTTCAGTACGGTGCCGTCCTCCTTCATAATGCCGGCCTTAACAAGCATGATGCTGTTGACCAGTCCCTTATGACCCTCCTCGTCGGCAATGTAAATAGGAATATCACTGCAGATGGCATCCAAATCCTGGCGGGTAGGCATCTTGTCCTTGAAGGTAAACAGATTCCACCCCTGTCCGAAAATAGCCTTAGCCCCTGAGTCCTTTGCCTTCTTGACTGCAGCGGGCACTATTTCCTTCAGAAACTTCTCGGGGCTGTCTTCATAGCCAATGACTGTTCCTACCGTCTGGATGGCATAGCCAAGCGTATAGTGTGCGTGACCGTTGCCGCAGCCAGGCGTCACAATTCCCTTGCCGGTGTGGTCTATCACCTCGGT
>DFGG01000006.1:0-2370 GCA_002371695.1 bacterium UBA3756 | reverse complement strand
ATCTTACCATAGACCACGAGGTCGGCAGTAGGTTTGCTGTTACAACTGGCAAACATACTCATTCCTGGGATGATGCTCACCATCACTGCCAGTGCCATCATCTTCTTGATACTTTTTCGAATTGTCTGTTCCATCATAAGAAAAATTGATTTTTAGTACTGATATATTTAGAATGCAAAATTAAGCAAAATCTATTAAAAGACCTTGCCCAAAGTTCCTGAACAGTAAGTTTTTGCTGATTTTATATCGACTTTTGCAGATTTTATAAGCAAGGATGACGATCAGTTATCATTGTCCTGCATCCATGCCGTCACATTCTTACCCATGCGCTGCTTGAAAGCACTGCTGAAAGTAGCATAGTTGCGGTAACCGCTGTCTTCTGCCAACTGCTTGACGGTGAAAGATTGTTTGTCGGCGACAGCCGTTCTATAGAGGTTGATGAAATAGTCGATGCGCAGACCGTTGATATAGGCATTGTATGTGGTGCCGTGCTGAGAGAAATAGCGGCTGAGATAGTAGCGGTTGGTTCCAATCGTTCTGGCTAATTGCATCAAGGTCAGGTCATGCTGCAGGTAGAGTTGCGTGTCTATACAGTGTTGCTGCAACAATGTGGCGAGGTCTTGAGGTTTAGAGGTTGTCAAGTTATCTGGTTTTGAGGGTGTAGGGTTATCTGGTGATGTCACCTCATGAGCCGAATCCTTCTGGATGGTCAGGTCACTGAGCGTCTCCACTCTCCACAGGAGAAATAAGGTCAGCATAATGACGTTCAGCTGGGCTGCACACTTGAAGAACAACCCCTGAAGCTCAAACGCATACAAACTGAATCCCATCAGAATGCCGGCCAGCACCACGAAGCTCTGCCACACCTCCTTATGCTCCAGATCGGCAAAGTTGTCGTGCAGCCAGCGGCCGTACTGCCTCGTCGCACGTACCATATATATTATTAATCCAATGATTGACAGCAGATAGTAGACATACAGCACCTGCAGAATGTCATCGCTACGGGTAGCGATGCACACCGCCATTCCTGCAGCCAGCGGCACCACCATGACACCAATGGGCCAAAGCGGTCGCCTGCGGTCTTGCAGCATAGTGAACAACACGGCAATTGCCAAGGGAAATACCGTCAGGAGGTCGAGCAGTGTTCCTACGAAGTAGACCATCCTGATGTCCTCGGCAGAGGTCAGGTAAAGGAGAGGCGTATACCACAGGTGACTTAACGTAACGGCACCCAGGAAGGCCGCCGTCCATCGCCGCAAGCGTACAGACGAGCTGACGTCAGGAGCAATGGCATTAGCACGACGGAACAGCAGGTAGCAGCTGGCAATCAGGCTCAACACGGCCACGCCTGCGTAAACCATCAGATAGAGTATATCTTCCCTTATATAATGGTCGTACATCATCGTTCTTGATTGACAGTGCGTTTATTGATCCGATGGGTGACAAGGAGCATGACTGCCGTCAGCAAGACTATGGCGGCAATAATCAGCAAGAAGATGGCGTTCGATTCCTCATCACGATAGATAAACAATACCAACACTACTGCGGCAATAGTTGCTATCACTACCAAATGAGACAGCATGACAACGACAAATCGCCAGAGTGTGCTCCACCAACCGTAACCGAAGAGCTGGCGGTAGGTGATGTACATATAAATCAGCCAGAGCCAGAGCTCGATATCCGAGTTCCAGTAGCCCAAGAAGCTTAAGAGGAGACTCTGTACGCTCAGGAATACCTGTAGGAAGAATCCCTCAGGCAATGTGTGGCGCGGATAGCCCGGGGCGAAGCGGAACACCAGCCACGTGGGCAGAATATAGAGCGACTGGTATAGCAGCGTGGCCCAACTCTTCTGGGCATTGATCCATGCTACGACGCTGTCTATCTTCTCGTCTTTGAAATTCATGCCGATGACATCGTTCTCCAGATGGAAGACCGACTCGAAGATTACCACCGAGAGGCAGACGAGGACCAGCATCTTAACGGGCGGGAACGACACCTGGCGATGGCCGCTGATATAGTCGCGCACCAGATAGCCCGGACGCCCCAGCAGCTGTACGAGCGTATAGGAGAGCGAACGGGAGTCGAGCCCCCAGAGCAGTGCGATGTTATCGCGGATGGAGCGCCACCCTACCCGACCCACCTCGGCACGCTGGCCGCAGCGCGGACAGAAATTGTCGGAAAACTCCGTGCCGCAGTTATGGCAATGCCGCACTTCACCCTCATGCCGGTTGACATAGCGCGGCTCTGCCTGCTGCCAGCGGCAGAAACGGTGGTAATATTGTATTAACTGCTCTTTGTTCATCAGTTCGTCCGGCATAAGTGCCATCATATCGGTTTTATACGATACACGGCTGCAAAGTTACGAAAAAA
>DFGG01000061.1:4775-7925 GCA_002371695.1 bacterium UBA3756 | reverse complement strand
GTTTTCCCTCCAGGCACCGCTCTACCATGTCCCGGGGACGCGTAGAACAGTTGTCGTAGAAGTAATTGTAACGGTATACCCGGTTGTCGGGCATCAGGTTGACTTTGAGTGCCTCCTGGATACGCATCTTTTCCTGTGGAGTCAGGTTCAGCACCTGTTCCGTCACTGAACTGCCCCATTCCTTGTAGTAGGCACAGAAATAGCTGAGCGGTGATGCTGCCAGTTCATAGTCTGTCAGGCCAAAGACGAAGCGGAGCACGAAGAAGGGAGCGTCGAAACTGAAACTGCCCCAGTTGAAGATGGCATCGTCGCCAGTTCTCAGGTCATGGTAGCGCAGGGCCGTGTGTCCATAGAGACTATAGATCTCCTCGTGGGGTGAGCAGGTAAGAAGGCTCACCTCTACCGAGTCCATATACTCGACTCCAGGGGCATTGTCCGCAACGGCTTCAGTTGACATCAAAGAAGCGGCAAACAAAAGACAAAATGTCCTAAAAATCTTTTTAAATTGTTTCACGATGCAAAATTAACCTATATTTTTCACTTTCCATGCGTTTAGTTCGTTTTTTTTTGATAATTTTGCACGCTGAAATGATTTTCATGAATATAAAGGTACACAATATGAACAAATTCCTGGGCTGTCTGATGATGACAGCCGTATCTACAGTAGCCTTTGCCCAAGGCGGTACTAACTCACCATACAGTCAGTTCGGACTGGGTGAGCTGTCGTATCAGGGCGTAAGCCAGAACAGAGGTATGAACGGCTTGGGCATAGCACTGCATAGTGGCAACCAAGTGAATACAGCCAATCCCGCCAGCTATGCCCACATCGACTCGCTGACGATGCTTTTCGACATGGGAGCGTCTGTCTCACTGACTCATTTCCAGGAGAATGGACAGAAGAAGAATGCACGGACGGGTAACTTCGAATATGCCGTAGGATCTTTCCGACTGTTCAAGAATGTAGGTGCCAGTTTCGGTATTGCCCCTGTGACCGACATCGGCTACGAGTATTCCAGTTCGAGTTACCTGGAGGAGGTGCAGAGCAAGATGACCTCCACCTATGTGGGTGACGGAGGTCTCAATAAGCTGTATGTGGGTGCCGGTGTCCGTCTGTTCAACTCGCTCTCACTGGGCTTCAATGTGGGTTATCTCTGGGGAGAATACTCCCGAAGCATCACCCTGGCAAGTTCCACGGCTATCAACACGCTCTATAAGCACTACCATGCCGACATCAGCAACTATATGCTCGACTTCGGTCTCCAGTATGACCTGAAGTTCAACAAGAACGATATGTTGACCCTGGGTCTGACTTATGCCCTGGGACATAAGCTGAACTCGGACGTGGAGTGTAACATCATCAATTCCAACTCTACTACCAGTAAGGCCGATACCACCAAGATGGTGGTCAGCAATGGTCTGGAACTGCCGCATAAGTTTGGGGTGGGACTTGCCTATAAGCATGGCAACACACTGACGGTGGGCGTGGATGGCGAGATGCAGCGCTGGGGCAGTATCAGCTTCCCTACAGAAGAAAACGGTACCTATCAATTGAAGAGTGGTGCACTGAAGGACAACTATCGGGTAACGGTAGGAACGGAGTGGGTACCAAAGTACAACAGCCGTCGTCTGATAGACCGTATCCGCTATCGTCTGGGTGCAGGCTATATGACACCTTATTATAAAATAGGTAATATAGACGGCCCCAAGCAGTATAGTGCCAGTCTGGGCTTCGGCATCCCCATCCAGAACCAGATCAACGCCCGTTCCTATGTGAACATCAGTGCCCAGTGGGTGCATCAGGCTGTCGACGGCTTGCTCAAGGAGAATACCTTCCGTATCAACGTGGGTATCACCTTCAATGAGCGCTGGTTTGCTAAGTGGAAAGTGGAGTAAGGAAGATTGAACATTGGAGATTGAACATTGAAGATTCAGCACTATATCCGGAGAGCCAGTGTGGTGGCCATCGTGGCGGCCCACATGGCGATGACGGCCTGTGAGCAGGCGCAAGAGCATACTGCTCCTGCCGTCCACGACCGTGATTCTGCCTCGATGATGATATCCTATGGCGTGAATACCCTTATCAGCGACTCTGGAGTCATCAAGTATAAGATTGTTACGGAGCGCTGGGATGTGAATACCGTCAAGAACCCGACACGCTGGACTTTCGAGAAGGGCGTGTTCTTTGAACAGTTCGACCAGCAGTTCCACGTAGAGGCTTATGTACAGGCAGATACGGCATGGTATTTCGACCAGCAGAAACTCTGGAAACTGCGTGGAAGGGTACGTATCCGCAATATCAACGGGCTGATCTACGAGAGCGAGGAACTCTATTGGGACGGTTTGAAGCACGAGCTATACAGCAATGTGTTCTCAAAGGTCACCACCCCCGAACGTACGATGCAAGGCACCTATTTCCGCAGTGACGAACACATGCGCCACTATATTGTCAGCAACTCTAAGGGCTCGTTCACGACAGCCGACTTGGAGAACGATGACCAACAGCAGCAGAACACTGCACCAGGTGATACCACCCAGCAGCAGTCGGAACCCATACTCCGTCCGCAGGCCACGAAGCATGCTCGAACCACACAACCAGACGAATAACCCCATAGTATCAGTATGACTTCACTCATCATAGGACTTCTCATTACTATGCTGTTCTCTGCCTTCTTCTCTGGCATGGAGATAGCATTCGTATCCAGCAATCGTATGCTGGCAGAGATGGATCGCGAAAAGGGTGGGTTGGCCCAGAAGTGCATCAGCCTGTTCTACCAGCACCCCAACAATTTCGTCTCCACCATGCTGGTGGGCAACAACATCGCCTTGGTCATCTACGGCATCCTCTTTGCACAGATTTTTGACCAGACGCTGTTCTATCCCCTCAGCGACGGGATGAGAGTGACTGCCGACACTCTCTTGTCGACACTCGTGGTGCTCTTCACTGGTGAGTTTCTCCCCAAGACCATCTTCAAGAGTAATCCGAACATGATGCTCAATATCTTCGCTGTCCCAGCATGGATATGCTATGTGCTGCTCTATCCCATCAGCCGCTTTGCAACACTGCTGTCGAAAGGTATCCTGCGCATTTTCGGCGTTAAGATGGACAAGAATACTGCCGACAGGGAGTTTACCAAGGTAGACCTCGACTAT
>DFGG01000061.1:3482-4664 GCA_002371695.1 bacterium UBA3756 | reverse complement strand
GTCAAGATATTCCAGAATGCCCTCGAGTTCTCTGAAACCAAGGTACGCGACTGTATGGTGCCTCGCACTGAGATTGATGCCGTGGAGAATACGGCTACACTGGGCGAACTGAAACAGGTGTTCATTGAGAGCGGACACTCCAAGATTGTAGTCTACCGTGAGGATATCGATCACGTGATAGGCTATATTCACTCGTCCGACATGTTCCGCCTGAAAGATACCGACACCACACAACTGCCCCCGACATTGGTACGTGAGATATCATTCGTGCCGGAAACGATGCACGCCTCGAAGCTGATGAAGACCCTGATGCAGCAGAAACGCTCACTGGCCATCGTCGTCGACGAGTTCGGTGGAACCAGTGGACTCGTGTCGCTGGAGGACATCATGGAGGAGATTACCGGCGAGATAGAAGACGAGCACGACAACAACAGTCATGTGGCCAAGCAGGTGGGCGATGGGGAGTATATCGTATCGGCCCGCCTGGAGATAGAAAAAGTCAACGAAATGTTCTCGCTCGAGCTCCCGGAAAGTGATGAATATATGACTGTTGGAGGACTGATTCTGCATGAGTATCAGTCGTTCCCGAAACTCAATGAAGAGGTGCGGATTGGCAGCTACGAGTTTAAAATACTCAAGAATACGGCGACGAAAATAGAATTAGTGAGACTAAAAGTGGTGGAATGAGCGTTTTTTCGTGCTTAAATTTTGCCATTTCAATCTTTTATTGTAATTTTGCACGCTGTTTGGGGGTATCCCCAACAAAACATTATTCGTAAATCAATAAATAGTAAAAATATTAAAATGGCAGCATTAGGAAAAATCAGAAAAAGAGGCGTAACGCTGGTGATTATCATCGGCCTTGGCCTTTTCGCCTTCATCGCTGAGGAGGCTTTCCGTTCTTGCGAAGCAACCAAGAACCAGCAGCGTCAGCAGGTGGGCGAAGTGTTAGGTAAGAAAATTAGTGTACAGGAATTCCAGAACCTCGTCGACGAGTACCAGGAAGTTCTCAAACTCACCCAGGGTCGCGATAACCTCTCCGAGGATGAGCTGAACCAGGTGAAGGATCAGGTTTGGAACCAGTTCGTCAATGAGCAGATTATCGCCGATCAGGCTGGCAAGCTTGGTCTGACTGTTACCGACGAGGAAATGCAGAACATGCTCAAGGAGGGTACCAACCCC
>DFGG01000061.1:385-3374 GCA_002371695.1 bacterium UBA3756 | reverse complement strand
TCGATGCTCACCAAGTTCCTGGCCGACTATAAGAAGAATTCTGGCAATGCCCAGGTGGCTGAGTCGTATGAGCGCATCTACAAGTACTGGCAGTTCATCGAGAAGCAGCTCCGTTCACAGACCCTGGCTCAGAAGTTCCAGAGCCTCGTCACCAGCTGTCTGCTGTCTAACCCTGTCTCTGCCAAGATGTCTTACGAGGCTCAGAACATGGAGAACGACATCCTGCTCGCCAGCTTCCCCTACAGCAGCATCAACGACAACGACGTCAAGGTATCGGATGCCGACCTGAAGGCTAAGTTCGAAGAGCAGAAGGAGATGTTCAAGCAGACTATTGAGACACGCGACATCAAGTACGTTGACTTCCAGGTGGTGGCCTCTGCTGCTGACCGTCAGGCTCTGTTGAAGACGATGAACGAGGCCAGCGACAAGCTCGAGAGCGGTGCCAATCCCGCTGAGGTGGTTCGCAAGGCTCAGTCGCTGATTCCTTACTCTGGCATGGCTGTCAGGAAGAATGCCCTGCCTACCGATATCTCAAAGAAGGTTGACTCTATGAGCGTTGGTCAGACCACACGTCCGTTTGAGACTACTTCAGACAATACTTACAACGTTGTGAAGCTCATCGCCAAGACGATGGCTCCCGACTCTATAGAGTACCGTCAGATTCAGGTTGGTGCCGCTACACTCGATGAGACCCGCAAGCTGGCCGATAGCATCTATACGGCTCTGAAGGGTGGTGCTAACTTCGAGGAGCTCGCCAAGAAGTACAACCAGGAGGGCAAGAGCCAGTGGCTCACTTCTGCCATGTACGAGAACTCTGCCACCATGGATGAGGAGTCGAAGAACTATCTGGCAAGCATCAATAACCTCGCTATCAATGAGCTGAAGAACCTCGAGTTCGCTCAGGGCAATATCATCATGCAGGTACTCAACCGCAAGGCTATGGTAGAGAAGTATGACGTGGCTATCATCAAGCATACCATCGATTTCTCCAAGGATACCTATTCCGAGGCCTACAATAAGTTCAGCCAGTATGTCAGCGAGAACAAGACGCTGGCCGACCTGGAGAAGAACGCCCAGAAGTTCGGCTACAAGGTGCAGGAGCGTAAGGATATGTTCAACTCTGAGCACAATGTGGCTGGTCTGCGTTCCACCCGTGAGGCTATGAAGTGGATCTTCGATGCCAAGGAGGGTGAGGTAAGTCCGCTCTATGAGTGTGGCAACAACGACAATCTGCTCGTAGTAGCTATGACCAAGATTCATCCCGTTGGTTATCGCGACCTCGACGGTGTGAAGGATATGCTGAAGCAGGAAGTGCTGCGCGACAAGAAGTTCGAGCAGATTGCTGCCAAGTTGGCTAACGTGAAGAGTATTGCCGATGCTCAGAAGGCTAATGCCAAGGTCGACTCTGTACGTCAGATCACCTTCGGTGCTCCTGTCTTCGTTCAGGCCACTGGTGCCAGCGAGCCTGCGCTTTCGGGTGCCGTAGCTGCTGCCAAGCAGGGTGACTTCAGCAAGGCCGTTATTAAGGGTAATGGTGGTGCATACCTCTTCCAGGTGATCCGCAAGGGTGAGCGTGAGGGTGCCAACCAGTTTGTTGAGAAGGCTGCTGAGCAGCGCCTCCAGCAGCAGGCCATGCAGGCTGCAAGTCGCTTCATCAGCGAGCTCTATCAGAAGGCTAACGTGGTTGACAACCGCTACCTCTTCTTCTAAGCCGGAAGCAAGATAACAAACAAAGAGAAGCCCCTGTTCATGCTGATGTGAACAGGGGCTTCTCTTTGTTATTCCTTGCTTAGATGATACCGGCTTTCTTCAGTTCTTCGGCCATCTGCTGCTGCAGCTCCTGAGCCTTCTGGGCAGCCACCTGGGCGAAGTCGTCTTCCTTGGAGGCATAGATGATGCCACGGCTGGAGTTCACCAGCAGACCGCAGTCCTTCGTCATGCCATACTTGCATACTTCCTCAAGGCTTCCGCCTTGGGCTCCAACACCTGGCACAAGCAGGAAGTGTGTGGGAGCCACCTTGCGGATATCTTCGAACATACGGCCCTGGGTAGCACCAACGACGTACATCATCTTGTCGTCGCCGGCCCATTGCTGTGAGGTCTTGAGCACCTTCTCAAAGAGTCGCTCGCCCTGTGCGTCTTCCGTCAGCTGGAAGTCGTGAGAGCCCTTGTTCGAGGTCAGTGCCAACAGAATGACCCACTTGCCATCATATTCGAGGAAGGGGGTCACAGAGTCCTCACCCATATAGGGAGCCACAGTGAGGGCGTCGGCCGTCGCGTCGCCCTCAAAGATGCTCTTGGCATACATCTTCGACGTATTGCCGATATCGCCGCGCTTGGCATCGGCGATGATGAAATGATGGGGGTATTTCTGCTTCAGATAGCAGACGGTCTTCTCGTAGGCATAGAGACCGTCGATGCCATAGCACTCGTAGAAGGCCAGGTTGGGTTTGTAGGCCACGCAATAGGGGGCAGTGGCATCGATGATGAGCTTGTTGAAGGCGTAGATGTACATCGACAGGCGGTCATCTTCATCCTCGCACTTGTCGTCGACGAGTTTCTTCACGGCCTCGGGAATCTTGCTGATGTCCGTGTCGAGACCAACGCAGAGAAACGACTGCTTCTCCTTGATTTGCTGAATCAGTTCTTTACGCGTCATACTTATTATTTATTGTACTATTGTCTTTTATCGTTAGAGTTCAGTCTCTTTCATGCGTTCTGCATTTTCGGCAACGGTCAGGGCATCAATCATCGCCTGGATGTCGCCGCCGAGGAAGCCCTGCAGGTCGTGGGTGGTGTAGCCGATACGATGGTCGGTCACTCGGCCCTGCGGAAAGTTATAAGTACGGATCTTGGCACTTCGGTCGCCTGTCGAGACGAGACTCTTACGGCGCGAGGCGATGTCGTCCATATACTTCTGGTGTTCCTTATCATATATAAAGGTATAGAGACGCGAGAGGGCGCGTTCCTTGTTCTTCGGCTGGTCGCG
>DFGG01000061.1:0-266 GCA_002371695.1 bacterium UBA3756 | reverse complement strand
TTCTTCCACATATAGCGCAGACGAACACCCGATTCCACCTTGTTCACGTTCTGACCACCAGCTCCAGAGCTGCGGAAAGTATCCCACTTGATCTCGCCTTCGTTGACATGCACCTCGAACTTATCAGCCTCCGGCAGCACGGCCACCGTTGCAGCCGACGTGTGCATGCGTCCCTGCGTCTCCGTAGCAGGCACGCGCTGCACGCGATGCACGCCGCTCTCATACTTCAGCGTACCGTATACGTCGGCACCGCTGACGGCAAAGTC
>DFGG01000123.1 GCA_002371695.1 bacterium UBA3756 | reverse complement strand
GGGCGAAAGCTATTGGCTACAACACATTCCCCTTCCCAAAAATCTCTGCCGAGAAGAAAGAAGAAATCAAGCAGGCGGCAGAGGAGGTATTAGTGACCCGTGAGTTTTACCCCGACAAGACCTTGGCCGACCTTTACGACCCGGACAAGATGCCACAGGACTTTTATTTCATCCAGTTTTCAATCTTCAGCCCTGGAATACGACTGAAATGTTCCACATTGCCTGTCACGATAATGAGGTCTTCTTCAAGTGCTGTTGCAGCAATGAACGTATCCATATCGCCAATCTTCTGTCCCTTGCTCTCCAGCAACCAGCGTATCTCGCCATACTTGCGAAGGGATTTTATGCTATATTGCTCGAAAAGATTCATAATTTCCAAAACATCGTCGAAATGCTCCTCTCTTCCAGACTTGTAAGCACCAAAATACAACTCTGCAAGAGTAATGTCAGAAATCTTACATTCATCAACTCCTACCTGCCTGATATGTTCGACTACGCTTGGCAGCCCCTTTATCAGGGCTATGCATGTGCATGTGTCAAGCAAATATCTTCCGTGTGTCAATGGCCGCATACTTACCAAGTTTCTACTTCTTTCACCATTTCAGGCCCTTGCCGTAATTCGTTAGCAATCTCAATAGGACTTTTCTCGCCTCCCCAGTCTTTATGGAAACGGGCAAGTGCAGCGTCTAACATGGCGTCAGAATCCTCTTTCCATGTAGGACGATTACTTGTATACTCCTGCCAAGACTTCTTTGCCTCCTCTTCCTCACGCTTCACCTGCTCCGACATCTGTTCTACCAACCATCGACGGTCATGGCGATCCAGCGTGTTTAGCATAGTGAGCAAGGCATCCATTGGTATCCTTCCTATTGTATTCATACTAAAACATGTTTATTTTATCGCCGCAAAGTTACGAATAAAATCTGAATAAACAAATAAATATGGAACAAAACTCAAATAATATCGTTGATATACGCTACCAGCAGACTGGCTATCGATGAGTTCCACCATACCTCGGCTGACGCCAACTCGAACCTGGGCGACGTGGTGCGCCGCGTGATGAACAACTCCACGGGGCACATCGTCGCTTGACGGGCTCCTATTTCCGTGGCGACGGCATTTACGTCTTGCTTCTTTATGGACAGAAATAAGATGAGTAAGAAAGGCTACAAGACATTAATATCAGGCGCCTTGGCGGGCCTAATTCCCCCAGCCCTGGCTACACGAAACAAAGCATGTACATCGGAGGCTCCTGGCCGATTGTCGTAATAGTCAATCAGGATATTAGTGTCGAAAAATACTTTTCTCATTTGCTCATGATATATGCTAAACGTTCATCATTAGCAATGTCTTCATCAGTAACATGTCCCATGCCTCGCAATTTTCTGAACTCTTCAGGGAGCTCAGGCAAATTATTCCAATCGATAGCCGTGTCTTGGACTTTGGCGTTAGACGCCTGTTTGCTTCCTGATGTGATAGCTCGAAGTGCTTTTATTGCTTTCTCCATCAACCCCTCATCAGTAACGATGATATTCAGCTCTTTAAATAGCTCAGCATTCAATTGTATTGCAGTCATAATACTTATATTATATAATTCTGTGTCGAGAAATATCAATCTTTGAATCTTGGGGCAAAGATACAAATAAAAACTGAAATAACAAACAAAACTGCCAAAATATGAGCGAACTACGGGATAATTACAATAGCGCCCCTACGGTCATCACCTAGGAGCGCATTTCCTTGGCCGTAAAAAGTGGCAACTGGCAAAATTTTTATGTAAATTGCAACGACTTTGCAAAAAAAGTTGTATATTTGCAAACGAATAATAAAACAACGATCAATATGAAAAAGAGATTCTTCAAATTATGGATGCTCGCCCTGCCGATGATGCTGGGCCTGGCATCGTGCACAGAAAAGGACAACAATTACGGTGGTATAACAAACAGTGAGGAGATTCCAGACATCTCCGTGTTCCAAGACTGGTGGAGCTACGACGTGCCCGTCTTCATCGATGCTGCCATCGGCGGTGTGGACGAAGACTTTACTGCCGTGCTGAACAAGCAGTTCCCCACAGCCGCCGACTTCTTGACGGCACGGCTGGCCATCGTCTCGGCCGACGACCTGGCGGCAGAAGCCTCGACGCTGAAGGCGATCTATGACGACGGCGGCATCATTGCCGTGGTACACCCGACGGAGGACAAGCTGCAGCCCCTGATGGAGACGCTGGGTAACCAGCACTACCTGCCCACCTACAGTGGCTATGGCATCCTGCTCTATGCCTTCACCAAATACTTCCACCACTACACCATGTTTGAGGGCGACCCCGAACTGGACGCCGACCAGCACAAAGAGGGGTGGGAGATGAGCCAGGAGGACTGGGAGGCCGTGCAAAAGGTCAGCAATAAGCAGGAGGATGTCATGGATTTCTTCAGCAAATACAGCCTGCACTACAGCGACAACGAGGCGGACTTCAATGAGAACTACTATCAGATACACGTCGCACCGTTTGTGGAATGGGTGGCCGAACAGTTCACCGCCGAGGCCAAGGCATCCACCCGTGCCGACAACGTGCAGGAGGAGCTGAGCCGCTACTACACGGAATATCGCCATAACTTCCCCATCACGCTCAACAACAGGATAGACAAGGGCACCCTTTGCAATGAAGACCGGCTGGACAAGAGCGGCGTATGCGAGTTGAACTACAAGATCTTCCCCATCTACGTGCTCAATTGCAATCCGGGCGACGCCCCTGGCGACTACTACATCGTGGAGGGTTCGGTGAACGTGCAGAACGACAAGCTCTGGGGACCCTATGCGATGGACCACGGTGGAACGAATGACCGTGTCATCGGCTACTTTATGAGAAGTGCCCAGTTCGAGTATCAGCTACGCAACCTCGACGACTCGAAAATCGAAGGTCTGAGATTCTACAAATACCCGTCGCCCACAAGCACCGAGGGCAGCAAGACCTACACCGTAGGCACGTCGTGGAATATTGGCTGTTCCCTGACGGGCGGTTTCATGGGGGACCAAAAATCTGGCAATCTCGGCTTCAGCTTCGGCTACAGCAAGACAAACACCACGAGCGAGACGCTGAGCGACATCAGGGTGGAGCAGACCGTCGACGGCGTGGATGTCGGCTACAAGTATGTCACGCAGAACCTCAATCCGTCGAATCGCGACTTCTACAAACTCGAACGCGACTATCCTCTCCTGAGCCGTGGCAACTTTATAGCCCATAACACCTGGGTATGGAAAATACCCTACGGCAAGAACAACGTCACTGACGGCTCGAAAACACAGTTCAAGATGACCACCCGTTTCACCGGCGAATGGGGTGCGTACAACTGGTGGCGCGGAGCAGTGTGGGGCTATGACCACACCTTCACCAACGACGAAGGCAAGACGCTCTTCTTCACGCAGAAGATCGATGCCCCCTTGCGCCAGCCTTTCGGTGTAATAGCCCTGAAGAATGCCGCCTACTACACCGTGACCAACATCAAAATATGGCGACAGAACGATGCTGCCGACGCCGAACCCTATGCCACCATCCCGTCGACGTACAATATCAACGAGGTAGCCAAGAAGAAGTTGCCCACGGGCACGTACCGTCTGGAGTGGACCACCAAAGATGCCAACCAGGGCAACGAACAGATAGCCACTTGGGTGTATGAGAACGTAGAAGTCAAGCAGGGTCCCACCGAGGAGGCTGCCACCACCCAAATCTCTACTGCCGACAACGCCGCGGTGAAAAAATAAGCAAGTCAGCATACCTGCACGCCCGATCTGTCATGATTCGGGGCGCCCGATTGTGTCGAAGAGCAGGGCAACCTGTTGGGGCGTGAAGTTGCGCTGGCTGGTGCGGTAGCCGAGGGCTGTGAGGGATTCCTGGAGGCCTGGCGTGGCGGTGATGAGGGACTGAAGCCGGCGCCAGGCCGTGCGGTCGGTGGTGAAGGGTGAGTAGAGACGGGCCAGTTCGGTGCGGCCGTAGAAGCGTATGGATGATTCTTTATTCATAACTTAACGAGCTTAAAATGATAGTGCAAAGTTAGCAAAAATCCGTGACATTACCAAATATTACGGACACTAATTGACACTAACGGTCAAAATAACTTCCGGAGGGAAATAAAGTGGTTGAAAACTTGTGGGATTCGGAGATTTTTTGTATCTTTGCAATGGAAATCAGTTGAGACGGTGGATGCCGCTGCAGAGGTTGAAAGGGACTCTTCTGACGAACCAAAACGTTTAACATCACAAACACAAACACAATTATGAGCAACCAAGTAAAGAATCCACAGTTTGGAATCGTGCTGCGACAGAATCGCAACTCGTCATCCAGCGCCTACAGCAAGTATTTCCCTGAGGCAGCCAAGCGTAAGACCATCTCGATGCGCGGTCTGTGCGACCACATGGAGGATCACAAGACGATCTACTCGCGCGACATCATCGAGGGTGTAGTGACCAAGGCCGTCTTCTGTATGGCTCACCTGCTGGCAGAAGGCAACCCAATCAAGCTCGACGGTCTGGGCACCTTCTCGCCCATGGTAGAGAGCGAGAAAGGCGGTATTTCGGAGGCTGACCTGAAGGCCGGCAATTGGAACCCGGAGCTCTACATCGCCGGTGTCCACATCCGTTTCCTGCCTGAGGGTGAGACCGACGACAAGATCACCTCGAGGGCCTTCAAGGATAAGTGCTCGTTCACTACCGACGGCGTGCTGGAGGCTGTAGACCTGACGCCCGGGGAGACTGATCCCAAGAAAAAGAAGTGGGGCTACAAGACCGTGCCCCTGGACACCTGGATCTCCGAGCAGAAGAATGCTGCCAACGGCGGTGGCGGAGAAGGATGACCTCTCTGGCCCGTACCTCTCGCGACCCCTCCCCAATCAGGGAGGGGCTTTTTTATGGCCTGTCGCGCTCCTGGAGCACCTGGAACTTCTGGCGGATATGCTGCAGTCGCTCCATGTCGAGGATGAATGTGGCTGTGGCGGGGCGATTGGGAGGACAGGCTGCCAGCGTCTTGCCAATAGGGCTGACGACGGCACTCTGGCCCCGGTAGTGGCAATACTGGTCGTCGCCCACCCTGTTGCAGGCGATGAGGTAAGCCTGATTCTCGATGGCCCGGGCCCGGGTGAGTATCTGGAAGGCGTTCTGGCGCGACTCAGGCCAGTTGGCCACGCAGATGATGGCATCGAACTGCAGATTGTCGGCATAACGGCTCCAGACGGGGAACCGCAGGTCGTAGCAGGTGAGCAGCAGGAAGCGGAATCCCATGTAGTCTACGATGGTATGACTGTCGCCAGGCTTGTAGTATCGATCTTCGTGGCCGTAGGAGAAGAGGTGGTGCTTGTCGTAACAGGCCTCTGTCCGTGAACGGCCGTCGATGAAATAGTGGCGGTTGCGGTAGGTGTCTCCCGTCATGATGGCGAGGCTTCCGCTAAAGGCACACTGACGGTCATGGGCGGTCTGCCGCATCCATCGGAGGGCAACGGATTCAGCCTCCACTTCGGCGATACCATGAGGATCGGTGGCGAAGCCTGTGGCCCACATCTCTGGCAATACGTAGAGGTCAGAGTCAGGGGCTTCTGCCATCAGACACTCTGCCCGGCGAATGTTTTCCTGGGGATTCCCCCACTCTATGTCTGTCTGTAGGATTGTAACTTTCATTGAATATTGAGGATTGGATATTTGAAGCGGTTAACGGATATAGAAGTCACGCGTGAGTTCCTGGTACCAAGGACTCCGTTCTCCAGAGGAAATCTGTAATACGCAATCGTTTATATTTATCTCATCAACAGGATGTTTTATAATTTCGATTAAGTGACGCTTTGGAGGCTTTGCGGGCGTAGTCCTGACAGACCAGTGGCGTGAGACGAAGAATCCCCTCAGGTGGATTTCAGCCATCAGGCTGCTGAGGCAGTCGTCAGGAATTATCAGTGAGAATCTGCCATCATCTTTGAGCAGGCGGAAGGCCGAACTGATGAGCGAGGCATAACTCAGCGAGGATGTGTGGCGGGCAGTGGTACGCTGACTGTCGGGGCACTCAAGCGATGACTGGAAGTAAGGCGGGTTGCTGACAATGGCATCGAATCGCTCCTCGGCCGTGAAGTCGGCCACATCGGCCAGAATCACCTCAATGCGGTCGGCAAAGGGAGACTCCTCCACATTCCTTGCAGCCTGCAGACAGGCCTCAGGGTCGATGTCGATGGCCTTCACCCAGCAAGCAGGATATCGCTGGGCCATCATCAGGGCAATCAGTCCGGTGCCGGTGCCGATATCGAGCACCCTCCCCTCGCCTACGGCCATCTCAGCCCAAGCCCCGACGAGTGTGCCGTCGGTGCCCACTTTCATCGCACAACGGTCCTGCCTGACGATGAAATGGCGGAATTCGAAGTGATCTTTGCTCATTTTGGGTGCAAAGATACTAATTATTTGTTAATTCTTAATTCTTAATTCTTAATTCTTAATTAATATTAGTACCTTTGCACCCGAAAAAATAAAAAATACAAGGTAAAAGGGAAAAAAGTAATAAGACAAAGATGAGTCAAGAGAAAAATACAGCCTTCCAAATGATAGCTGACATAGACGGAGACCTACAAGACCTGCTGAATGAGCACACCCCATCGGTAGTGCCTGTACTGGCCGTACGCAATCTCGTGCTGTTCCCCGGGGTGGTGAATCCCATCCTGATCGGACGTGAGACCAGCATGGCGCTCGTGCAGAAAGCAGAGAAGAAGAACCAGATAATCGGCGTGGTACCCCAGCGCAACCCGGAAGTGGACGACCCCCAGAAAGACGACCTCTATGAGACGGGCGTGTACGCCAAGGTGATGAGGATACTGACACTGCCTAACAACAATGTGACGGTCATCGTACAGACCTATGGCCGCCTGAGGTTAGGGCGGCAGCTGAAGAGCCTGCCCTACCTGGAATTCGAGGTGGAACCGCTGCAAGAACTGGAGCCCCAGAAGAAAGACAAGGAGTTTAAGACCGCTATGCTCGACCTGCGTGAACAGGTGACGCGCTATGTGGAAATCAATGAAGACATTCCCGACGAGGCCAACTTTGCCATCCGCAACATCACCAACGATATCATGGCCCTGAGCTTCGTGTGCACCAGTATGCCCTTCTCGGTGAAGGACAAGGTCAGCCTGCTCCGCATTGACGATGTGAAGGAGCGCCTGTTCAATGTGATGAAGCTCATCAACCGCGACATCAACCTGCTGACACTGAAAGCCGACATCCGCAACAAGACCCGTGAAGACATCGACGAACAGCAACGCAACTACTTCCTGCAGCAGCAGATCAAGAACCTGCAAGCAGAGATAGCCCACGGAGAGTCGTCGCCCGAGAAGGCCGAACTGCTGCGCAAGGCAGAAGGCAAGAAATGGACGAAGGAGGTGGCCGACCACTTCTACAAGGAAGCCGACAAGCTGGACAACCTGAATCCCCAGAGTCCCGACTTCAACGTGCTGCTGAACTATCTCCAGACGATGGTGAACCTGCCCTGGGGCGAATATACCGAGGACGACCTCGACCTGAGCCGTGCGCAGAAGATACTCGACCAGGACCACTACGGCATGGAGAAGGTGAAGGAGCGCATACTCGAATACATGGCCGTGCTCTCGCTGAGGGGCGACCTGAAGAGTCCCATCCTCTGCCTCTACGGCCCTCCAGGCGTGGGTAAGACCTCGCTGGGCAAGTCGATAGCGGCAGCCATGAAGCGCAAGTACGTGCGGGTATCACTCGGCGGTCTGCATGACGAGGCAGAGATACGCGGACACCGTCGCACCTATATCGGCGCCATGCCCGGCCGTATCATCAAGTCGATACAGAAGGCAGGCTCCTCCAACCCCGTGTTCATCCTCGATGAGATCGACAAGGTGACGCAGATGACCCATAACGGCGACCCTGCCTCGGCCATGCTTGAAGTGCTCGACCCGGAGCAGAACAATGCCTTCCACGACAACTACCTCGACGTGGACTACGACCTCTCGAAGGTGCTCTTCGTGGCAACGGCCAACAATCTGAGCACCATCCCCAAGCCCCTGCTCGACCGAATGGAGATTATCGAGGTGAGCGGCTATATCACGGAGGAGAAAATAGAGATTGCAAAGCGTCACCTGATACCCCGCGAGCTGGACAATACCGGTCTGAACATCCCGAAGAACAAGCCGACGTTCACCAAGCCTGCCATCGAGAAGATTATCGAGCAGTACACCCGTGAGAGCGGTGTCAGACAGTTGGAGAAGATGGTCAACAAAGCCCTGCGCAAGATAGCCTACAAGCATCTGCTCGACGGTACGCCCTCGAAGGTGAAGATCACCCCCGCCGAACTGGAAGACCTGCTGGGAAAGCCCCCATTCTACCGTGACATCTATCAGGGCAACGACTATGCCGGCGTGGTGACCGGACTGGCCTGGACAAGCGTGGGCGGCGAGATACTGTTCATAGAGACCTCCCTCTCGAGGGGCAAGACCGGTAAGCTGACACTGACGGGCAACCTGGGTGACGTGATGAAGGAATCGGCCATCCTGGCTCTGGAATACGTGAAGGCCCATGCTGATACGCTGCACCTGGACTACCGCATTTTCGACAACTGGAACATCCATATCCACGTGCCCGAGGGAGCCACTCCCAAGGACGGTCCGTCGGCCGGTATCACCATAGCCACCTCGATTGCCTCGGCCCTCACCCAGCGCAAGGTGCGTAAGAACACCGCCATGACGGGTGAGATAACCCTGCGCGGCAAGGTATTGCCAGTGGGAGGTATCAAGGAGAAGATCCTCGCTGCCAAGCGGGCCGGAATCACCGACATCGTGATGTGCCGCGAGAATGAGAAGGACATCCTCGAAATCCCAGACATGTACCTGAAAGGCGTCACTTTCCACTATGTGGAGAACGTGCAGGACGTGTGGAACTTCGCCCTGACCGATGAAATCGTAGATAATCCCCTGAAGTTTGAGATTGCCGAGGAGGACGACAAGAAGAAATGACATTCGAAGTACAGCATAGCGACAATGCCTCAGACGCCCGTGCAGGTCTGATTAAGACTGACCACGGCGAGATACGCACCCCCATCTTCATGCCCGTCGGTACGGTGGGTTCTGTGAAAGGTGTGCATTTCTCGGAATTGCGCCAGCAGGTGAAGGCCCAGATCATCCTGGGCAACACCTACCACCTCTATCTGCGCCCCGGTCTTGACATCCTGCGCAAGGCTGGCGGACTGCATCGGTTCAACACCTGGGACCGTCCGATACTGACCGACTCAGGCGGCTTTCAGGTCTTCTCGCTGACTGGCATCCGTAAACTGCGTGAGGAGGGATGTGAGTTCCGCAGCCATATTGACGGTTCGAAGCACATATTCACCCCGGAGAACGTGATGGACACCCAGCGCGTCATTGGAGCCGACATCATGATGGCCTTCGACGAGTGCCCTCCGGGAGATAGCGACTACCACTATGCCGAGAAGAGCCTCCGGCTGACCCAGCGCTGGCTGGAACGCTGCGTCAAGCGATTCAACGCCACAGAGCCCCTCTACGGCTATCGGCAGACCCTCTTCCCCATTGTGCAGGGCTGCGCCTATAAGGATCTGCGCCAGGACGCAGCCAAGCATGTGGTCGACATGCTCGGACAGCTGAATGACGGTGGCGGTGTCAGTATCGGAGGACTGGCTGTGGGAGAACCTACGGAGGTGATGTACGAAATGATTGAAGTGGTCAACGAGATCCTGCCCAAGGATCGTCCCCGTTATCTCATGGGTGTGGGTACCCCGCAAAACATCCTTGAGGCCATAGAGCGCGGTGTGGACATGTTCGACTGTGTGATGCCCACCCGTAACGGCAGGAATGCCATGCTCTTCACCTACGAAGGCACGATGAACATGCGCAACAAGAAATGGGAGGACGACTTCTCACCCATCGACCCCGACGGGTGTGACATAGACCGCATACACTCGAAGGCCTACCTGCACCACCTCTTCAAGGCCCAGGAACTCCTGGCCATGCAGATAGCCTCCATCCATAATCTGGCCTTCTACCTGAGGCTGGTCACCGATGCACGAGAACATATTATAAACGGAGACTTTACCCAATGGAAGCGCTCTGTGATAGAACAATTAGGACAGAGACGATGAGCAGAAAGAAAGACTTTTCGCAAATCAGGGAACACGTAAAGAGATACCACCGCCGGAGATCAGTTTCCAGGGGGTGGAGAGCCTTCTGCAGGTTTATGAAGAAGTGGTTCGGCTGGCTGCGCGTGCTGAAATACCTCAACCCCTTCCGCTATCTGAAACGGCTCGACCAATACATCATCGCCAAGTTTATCGGTACCTACATCTATTCCATCATGCTGATTATCAGCATTGCCATCGTGTTCGACGTCAACGAGAACCTGGCGAAGTTCTCAACCTACGGTGCACCTCTGAAGGCTATCGTACTCGACTACTACGCCAACTTCGTGCCCTACTTCTCCAACCTGTTCTCGCCGTTGTTCGTGTTCATTGCCGTCATCTTCTTCACCTCGAAGCTTGCGGGCAACTCAGAGATCATCGCCATGTTGGCAGCAGGCGTCAGTTTCAGACGGCTTATCAGGCCATACATGATATCAGCCGCCCTTATCGCAGTAGTGAACCTGTTGCTCGGTGCCTACGTAATTCCGAGGGGAACAGTGGTCAGACAAGACTTCGAGGCCAAGTACAAGAACTCGAAGAAGAACCTCTCAGCCTCGAATGTTCAGCTGATGGTAGGCCCC
>DFGG01000108.1 GCA_002371695.1 bacterium UBA3756 | reverse complement strand
AGCAACGGAGCCAATCTCAACGACGGCATGGATGGTATGTGTGCCGGCAACTCTGCCGTCATTGGCACCGCACTCGGCATACTCGCGTATGTATCGTCACACATTGGCTATGCCTCATATTTCGACATTATGTATATCCCCCACACTGAGGAACTGGTGGTATTCCTCTGCGCCTTCGTAGGCGCCATGATTGGTTTCCTCTGGTACAACGCCTACCCCGCTCAGGTCTTTATGGGCGACACAGGTTCACTGACAATCGGAGGTATCATCGGTGTGTGCGCCGTCATCATCCATAAGGAACTGCTGCTGCCTATTCTCTGCGGAATATTCTTCGTTGAGAGTCTTAGTGTCATCATCCAGACGCAGTGGTTCAAGTTCCAGAAGCGCAAAGGCAAAAGGGTGCGTATGTTCCGTGCCACCCCCATCCACGATAATTTCAGAAAACTCGATTCGCAACTCGACCCCACCAGTACCTACGTCTTCAGGAATTGGCCTGAGCGTCAGTTCCACGAGTCGAAGATCACAGTGCGTTTCTGGATTGTAAGTATCATTCTGGCTGCAATGGCCATCATAACCCTGAAAATGAGATAAGAACATGAAAAGAATTGTTATATTAGGAGCTGGCGAGAGTGGCGCAGGAGCCGCCGTCCTTGCTAAAAAGGAAGGATTCGATGTATTCGTTTCGGATATGTCGAGGATTGCCGATAAGTATAAGAAGATGCTTGACGACCACCAGATCGAGTGGGAAGAAGGGCATCACACAGAAGAGAAGATACTCAATGCCGACGAGATTATCAAGAGTCCGGGCATACCTGAGACGGCTCCGATGGTCAGCAAGGCCAAAGAAAAGGGAATACCCATCATCAGTGAGATTGAGTTTGCCGGACGCTACACCCACTCCAAGATGATCTGCATCACAGGGTCTAACGGCAAGACCACGACAACCTCGCTCATCTACCATATCTTCAAGCAGGCAGGTTACGACGCTGGTCTGGCAGGCAACATCGGCAACTCATTGGCCTTGCAGGTGGCAGAGGATCCACATGAATACTACATCATCGAGCTCAGTTCGTTCCAGCTCGACAATATGTACGACTTCCGCGCCAACATCGCCATCCTGCTGAATATCACGCCCGACCATCTGGATCGCTACGACTATAAGATGCAAAACTACGTCGACGCCAAGATGCGAATCATCCAGAACCAGGAGCCGGGCGATGCATTCATCTACTGGGCTGACGACCCTATCATCAAGCGCGAACTGGAGAAGTACGACATAAAGGCCATCCAATATCCCTTCTCAGAACTGAAGGAAAAAGGAGCCATCGGCTATATAGAGGAGGGGCAGTACAAAATAGAACAGCCTGAGCCCTTCAACATGGAACAGGAGAGTCTGAGTCTGACGGGTAAGCACAACATCTACAACTCGCTGGCTGCAGGTATCGCTGCTGATATCGCTGGTATCAAGAAAGAAGAAATCCGCAAGAGCCTAAGCGACTTCCCCGGAGTGGAACACCGCCTGGAAAAGGTATGTACGGTACGCGGTGTACAATATATCAACGACTCGAAGGCCACCAATGTGGATGCATGCTGGTATGCCCTGGAGGCCATGAAGACGAAGGTGGTGCTCATCATCGGCGGTAAAGACAAGGGCAACGATTACAGCCCCATCATCCCATTGGTGAAGGAGAAGTGCTCGGGACTGGTCTATCTGGGAGCTGACAATCAGAAACTGCACGACAATTTCGATGCCCTGGGTATCCCTGTGCGTGACACCCACTCAATGAAAGAGTGTATGGAGGCCTGCTACGAGATGGCACAGCCTGGCGAGACCGTGCTGCTGTCACCTTGCTGCGCCTCTTTCGACCTCTTCAAGAACATGGAGGACCGCGGTGAGCAATTCAAGGAATTAGCAAGGAACCTATGAACAAGAAAATAGGCAATCTCTTCAAAGGCGACAAGGTCATCTGGATGGTCCTTCTGTTTCTCTGCCTGATCAGTGTCGTGGAGGTGTTCTCGGCCTCCAGTACGCTGACCTATAAGAGCCAGAACTATCTGGGTCCCATCATCGGTCACACCTGGAAGATTCTTGTGGGTGTGGGCGTAGCCATCATTACCTTGAACATACCTTGCCGGTTCTTCAAGCTGATGACGCCAGGGCTGCTGCTCATATCTGCCATCATGCTGATATGGGTTCTCGTCTTCGGTGAGAAGACAAACGATGCAGGACGATGGATCAGTCTCTTCGGACTGAAGTTCCAGCCATCTGAGATTGCCAAGGGGACGATGGTTCTGGTCACTGCACAGATACTCAGTGCCATGCAGCGGGAGAATGGTGCAGACAAGCGAGCCTTCAAGTGGATCCTCTTCATCGTGATACCCACCTGCATACTCATCGGACTGGAGAATCTCTCCACAGCCGCCCTCATCATGGCCGTCATCGTGCTGATGATGTTCTTGGGGCGTGTGCCTTGGTCACAGTTAGCAAGGTTAGCTGCATTTAGTCTGATGCTCATAGTAATAGCTGGAGGAGCCGTTTACATCCTGGGTAGTTTGGATAATGACGAGACTAACGAGACGCAGACGGAAAAGATTGTCAATGGTGAGGTCAAAAAAGACAAGAAGAAGAGTACAGGCCTACTCCACCGCTTTGGCACGTGGAAGGCACGTATCGACAAACACCTGAACAGCGAGGAAGTGACGCCCGAGAACTACGACCTCGACAAAGATGCACAGGTGGCACATGCCAATATTGCCATCGTGGGCAGCAATATCATCGGCAAGGGACCAGGCAAGTCAGTAGAGCGCGACTTCCTGCCTCAGGCGTTCAGCGACTTCATCTACGTGATCATCATCGAGGAGCTGGGCATAGTAGGTGCAGCCTTCGTGGCCCTGCTCTATATCGTGCTGCTTTACCGTGCAGCCCGCATTGCCAGCCGCTGTGAGAATAACTTCCCTGCCTTCCTCGTCATGGGGCTGGCGCTGATGCTGGTTATTCAGGCTACATTCAACATGATGGTGGCCGTGGGCTTGGCACCTGTCACTGGTCAGCCTCTGCCGCTGATATCCCGAGGTGGCACATCCACCATCATCAACTGCGCCTATATTGGCATGATTCTCAGCATCAGCCGTTCTGCCAAAAAAAGAGGCGAGAAAGTGCCGCTAAAAGAAATATAATTTGTAATTTTGCACGCAAAATAGATTAAATATGGACAAGGAACTAAGAGTGATTATCAGCGGAGGCGGCACAGGAGGCCATATCTTCCCTGCCGTAAGCATTGCCAACGCCATCAGGACCTTGCGCCCCGATGCCAAGATTCTATTCGTGGGAGCACTGGGACGTATGGAGATGCAACGCGTACCTGCTGCAGGTTATAAGATCGAAGGACTTCCCATCCGCGGCTTGTTCCGCCCACTCTGGAAGCCAGCTAACGTGATGGTTGCCATCGACTATCTGCGAAGCAAATGGATTGCCCGCAAGATTCTCAAGCAGTTCCGTCCGCAAGTGGCTGTAGGTGTGGGAGGCTATGCGAGCAGTGCCACGCTGGCTGCAGCTTATGCACAAGGCATACCTTGTCTGGTGCAGGAACAGAACAGCTACGCTGGTCTCACCAACAAGCGTCTGGCCGACAAGGCAGAGAAATTCTGTGTAGCCTATGAGGGAATGGAACGTTTCTTCCCTGCCGATAAGATCATGCTCACCGGTAATCCCGTGCGCCAGTCATTGCTTGAGACCACCATCTCACACAAGGATGCTATCAGCAGTTTCGGCCTCAACCCCGAGAAGAAGACCATTCTGCTCGTTGGAGGCAGTCTGGGAGCAAGGACCATCAACGAGAGCGTGCTCCAGCATCTCGACTTGGTAAAGACCTCCGATGTCCAGTTTATCTGGCAGACGGGAAAGTACTATAGCGCAGAGATCGGTGAGAGGCTGAAAGGCCAGGAGTTGCCTAACCTAAAGGTCACCGACTTCATCACCGATATGGGTGCAGCCTACAAGGCAGCAGACCTCGTCATCAGTCGTGCCGGAGCAGGCAGCATCTCGGAATTCTGCCTGTTGGGCAAGCCCGTCATCCTGGTACCCAGTCCAAACGTGGCAGAGGATCATCAGACCAAGAACGCCCTGGCCCTGGCCAATCGCGATGCAGCTCTCTACGTGAAGGATGCCGAAGCACCTGGCACGCTACTAAGACTTGCCATCGACACCGTCAATGACGAAGCAAAGCTTCAGTCACTCAGCGAGAATGTGCTGAAGCTCGCCCTCCCCGACTCTGCCGAGATCATCGCCAAGGAGGTCATCAAACTGGCACAAAGCGCCCAAAAATAGGGAGACAATAATAACAAGATTATGGAATTAAAGGATATAAAATCAGTCTATTTCGTAGGAGCCGGAGGCATCGGCATGAGTGCCCTGGCCCGCTATTTCCTCAACAAGGGACTCGTCGTGGCTGGCTACGACAAGACCCCCACCGACCTGACACGCCAATTAGAGAAGGAAGGCATGCTCATCCATTACGAAGAAAACCTGGTCGAGATTCCCAACGCCTGCAAACAGAAGGACACTTGCCTGATTATCTATACCCCGGCCATACCCGACACCCATCAGGAACTGCGCTTCTTCCGCGACAACGGCTTCGAGATACAGAAGCGCGCACAGGTGCTCGGCACACTGACCAAGTCGCACAAGGGGCTGTGCGTGGCTGGCACCCATGGCAAGACCACCACATCCACCATGTGCGCACACATCATGCACCAGAGCCACCTCGACTGCAACGCCTTCTTGGGAGGTATCTCCAAGAACTACGGCACCAATTATATCCTCTCATCCTCCGACTACGTGGTCATCGAGGCCGATGAATTCGACCGCAGTTTCCACTGGCTGCGCCCGTGGATGACCGTCATCACTGCCACAGACCCCGATCATCTCGATATCTATGGCACCAAGGAGGCCTACTTGGAAAGTTTCCGTCACTACACAGAACTGATACAGCCAGGAGGAGCGCTCATCATCCACCGCGACCTGGAGATGAAGGAGTCGCTGCAGCCTGGAGTGAAACGCTATGACTACAGCCTCACGGAAGGCGATTTCCATGCCGAGAACATCCGCATCGAGCATGGCGAGATTACCTTCGACTTCATCTCACCCATCGAGTGCGTGAAGGATGTACAACTTGGACAACCCATCCCCATCAATATCGAAAACGGCATCGCTGCCATGGCAATGGCACAACTCAACGGTTGTAGCGCTGATGAACTGAAACACGGCATGCAGACCTATGGAGGCGTAGACCGCCGCTTCGACTTCAAGATTAAGACAGATCGCCTGGTGTTCCTCAGCGACTATGCCCACCACCCCAAGGAGATCTACCAAAGTGCCAAGAGCATCCGCGAGGTATACCGCGACAAGCGCATCACGGCCATCTTCCAACCGCACCTCTTCACCCGTACACGCGATTTCTATAAGGAATTTGCCGACGCTCTCAGCCAGCTCGACGAGGTGGTGCTTACGGAGATCTACCCTGCCCGCGAGAAACCTATCGAGGGCGTCAGTTCGAAGCTCATCTACGACAACCTACACGAGGGTGTCCGCAAGGAGCTGATACAGAAAGATCAGGTGCTCGACTACGTCAAGGCTCACGATTTCGAAGTGCTCATCGTGCTCGGAGCAGGCGACCTCGACAATCAGGTACCCGAAATCAGTAAGATACTACAAGAAAGAATTAAATAACAAACAAGGATGTCAGTCAACTGGAAGAAATCTCTCATCGTCGCTTTCGACATCGTCATCGCCATCTATCTGGTGCTGGCAGTTTCGGCATTCAACACGCCTGTTGAAAAGGCTACCGTGTGCTCTGAGGTGAAGATTGACATCAACAACGAGATGACTGACGGCTTTCTGAACACCACGGAGGTAAAGCAGATCCTGGAGCGCAACAAGCTCTACCCACTGGCTCGCCCAATGTCAGGCATCGACTCCCGTCTGATAGAAGAGAACCTGCAGAAGAATCCATTCGTGGAGAAGGC
>DFGG01000137.1 GCA_002371695.1 bacterium UBA3756 | reverse complement strand
TGCGGTCGCAGAAATACCAGTCGACAAGGAATGCTCGCTGCAAGCCGTAGACACCGCTGCCCGTCACCTGTACCATCGTGTCGCGCCATCTCTCGCGAGCGGTTCCTTGAGCTTCGCCGCTCCGTCCCTTAACATACCGCAAAGCGATATTCATACCGCCCACAAATCCCGTCAGGCCGTCGATGATGATCAGCTTGCGGTGATTCCGGTAGTTCACTTTACTCGTAAACGAAGGGAACCTCACGGGCAGGAAAGCCACCACCTCGATACCTTCATCGCGCATCCGTTCAAAGAACCGGTGGTTCACATTCCAGCACCCCACATCGTCGTAGATCAGCTTGACCTCTACCCCCTGACGGGCCTTGTCGATAAGGGCGTCGGCCACCAGATTACCCAACGGATCGTCCTCGATGATATACATATCGATATGGATATGGTCCTTGGCTTTGGAGATGGCCGAGAGCAAGGCCGGGAAGAAGGCATAGCCATCGGTATAGACTTTGCAGGCACTATCCTTAAAGGGCAGCGAGAAATTCTCGCTGACGAACATGTCTATCAGTTGCCGATGCTCCTCAGGCAGCTGCAGGTTCTTCTGCTCAACGAATTCGAGCATCGACCGTTTCGAGAGCTGGTCGAGACTGCGTTGGCTGATAAATCGCTCCTTACGGGTATTCACGCCGAAGAAGAGATACAGCACGATGCCCGCCACCGGCACGAACCAGATGACGAGCCCCCAGGCCATCGTCTTCGCCGGCTGGCGGTTGTCCATCACCACGTGGATGATTGTCAGTATCACCACTATCTGATAGACACTCAGTAATATGATCTTCCAGTCAATCAACATCCAGCAATTCCAACTCTTACCTCACCAGGTCGTTACCCAACTGCCTGGCCAGGGCATCGCGCAGTTCCTGTGTTTCCTTATACTCCGTGAGCAGTTCCGTAATGCGACCCATATCGTTGCCTACCTGACGGAGCTGCTGTTGGATCTCCTTCAGGCGTTTCTCCACGATGTCCATCCTCAGGTCGAGCACCAGATGGAGCACATGGTGCCTCAGGCTCCCCTCGCGCTCCTTCAACTGGAAGCCGCGCCCCAGCTGATGACGGTCGATGGCCAGTTCGGTGGCCAGATTGCTAATGGCCACGTCGGGATGGTGCAGGAAATAGCTCTCCGCTTCGAAGCCCGGTTCACCACTATGGGCTGTAGCCTCAGCCAATATCTGATTATAGCGTGCATCATGCAGTTGCAGGTTGTCTTGCCCTAAGTCGAAACTGATATACTGTGCCACCGTCAGATTGGTCGTATTGCCATCATCGGTCTCAATGTTCTCATAGATGACCTCGCCCCCGTGCCTGACCACACTCTGAACCAACAGTCGCTCCACCTCGCGTGTCTGTTCGTCGAGCGAGTGGAGTCCGATGGGCATAATCAGGCCCTGTTCCTTCTCACCACCTTCTGCAGATGGTTGCTGATCCTGCTGCCGGGACTCATTGCGCTCACGTTCTTTCTCCTTGTCCTCCTTATCCCGGGCGATATACTTGTTCATCGTGTCCACCAGCACCTTCTCGTCTACCTTGAGGCGATGGGCGCATTTGGTAATGAATGAATCGCGGGTGATGGACTCTGGTATGAAGGCGATGCTGCGAACGATACTGCTGATGCCCTCACTTCGCTTGACGGGGTCTTCAACGCCCTTCAGGAGGTTGTCTGTCTTAAACTCGATGAAGTCCGTCTGGTTCTGCTCGATATAGTCTTTCAGTTCCTGTGTGGAATGCTTGCGGGCAAAGGAGTCCGGGTCGTCGCCGTCAGGCAGCAGCAGCACCTTCACGTTCATCCCCTCGCTGAGCAGCATGTCGGTACCTCGCATGGCAGCATGGATACCAGCCTCATCGCCGTCGTAGAGCAGGGTGATGTTGGGAGTGAACCGCCTAAGCAGCTTGATCTGGTGCAGCGAGAGGGCCGTGCCCGAGTTGGCCACCACGTTTTCCACGCCGGCCTGGTGCATGGCTATCACGTCGGTATAGCCTTCCACCATATACACACGGTCTTCCTTGGCAATGGCCCGCTTGGCCTGGAAGAGACCGTAGAGCTCGCGCTCCTTGTGGTATATCTCCGAGTCGGGCGAGTTCACGTATTTCTGCTGCACACCTTTGGTACGCGAATCGAGCAGTCGCCCACCGAAGGCCACCACCCTTCCGCTCACATTGAGCCAGGGGAAGATCACACGGCCGGCATAACGGTCGTAGATACCTTTCTCCCCTTGTATGCACAGTCCCGTCTTCACCAAGTATTCGGCCTTGTATCCCGCCTTCTGTGCCGCCAGCGCCAGCGAGTCGCGCTTCTGCAGGGCATAGCCCAGCTGAAACTTCTCGATGATGTCATCGCGAATGCCGCGACTGCGGAAGTACTGTTTGCCGATGGCGATGCCATCGGGGTCTTCCTTCAGCATCCGACAGAAGTAATCCTTCGCCCACTCGTTTACTATCAGCATCGACTCGCGGTCGCTCTGCTGCTGCTTTTCCTCGGGCGTCAGTTCCTTCTCCTCTATCTCTATGCTGTACTTCTTGGCCAGCCAGCGCAGAGCCTCGGGATAGGTGATCTGTTCATGCTTCATCAGGAAGTTGATGGCCGTACCGCCCTCACCACAGGCGAAGCACTTACAGATCTGCTTCGTCGGAGATACCATGAACGACGGTGTCTTGTCGTCGTGGAAGGGACACAGGCCCTTGTAGTTCACACCTGCCTTGCGCAGCGTGACGAACTCTCCCACCACGTCGACGATATTCGTGGCGTCCATGATCTTGTCTATAGTGGCTCTGTCAATCATTCTGACTGCAAAGGTACGAATAAGCGAGCGAAAAACCAAATTTTATTTGAGTTTTTCCGAGCGTAAGTACCTTCGGCAAAGCCAAAGATAGCGCAAAATTTCGAGTTAGCGAAGAGAATATAACAAAAATATTGTATCTTTGCAACCAAATTGATAAGAAACCCATGGATATAATAGATATTATCAACACCATCAACGACGCCATCTGGGGCTATGTCATCATCGGGGCACTGGTGGGCTGCGGGCTATGGTTCACGTGGAAGACTCGCTTCGTGCAGTTCCGCATGGTGGGCGAGATGCTTCGCCTGCTGACGGATGCCTCCGTACGCCCGAAGGGCAACGAGAAGCATATATCGTCGTTCCAGGCCTTCGCCGTCTCACTGGCTTCCCGTGTGGGAACAGGCAATCTGGCCGGCGTGGCAACAGCCATCGTGGTAGGTGGTCCGGGGGCCGTCTTCTGGATGTGGGT
>DFGG01000156.1 GCA_002371695.1 bacterium UBA3756 | reverse complement strand
CAAGTTCTACATCTACGGTCTCAACGAGGCTGGGTGGAACAAGTACGACTACATCAGCGTGGAGTTCGACAACCAGATCATCTGCAAGAAAGCAAAAAAGAAATAGTGAAAAAAGTAAAATCGTTTATAATATGGTGGCAGCAAAAGGATTTATCGTAGCAATTGAACTAGGCTCATCCAAGATGACCGGTATCGCGGGACAGAAGAATCTCGACGGCAGCATCACCGTGCTTGCCTTGGTGAAGGAAGACTCTACATCCTTCATCCGCAAAGGGTATGTTTACAACATCGACAAGACGGCCCAGTGCCTGACGAACATCGTTAAGAAGCTGGAAGCCCAACTCAAGACAGAAATTACGCAGGTATATGTGGGCGTTGGAGGACAATCCATCCGCAGTGTGAAGAATGTTGTCAGCAAAGACCTGCCTTCAGAAACACGTATCACCCAGGAGATGGTCATCGAGCTGATGGACAACAACCGCAACATGACCTATCAGGATCAGGAAATACTTGATGCCGCCGTTCAGGAGTACAGGGTCGACTCCCAATACCAGCTCGACCCTGTGGGCATCCAGGCCACACGACTGGAGGGCAACTTCCTGAACATCCTGGAGCGCAAGGCCTTCTACCGCAACCTCAACAAGTGCTTCGAGGTGGCTGGTATCAACGTGGCTGAGATGTATCTCGCCCCACAAGCCCTTGCCGACAGCGTACTCACCGAGGCCGAGAAGCGCTCCGGATGCGCCCTCGTCGACATCGGGTCCGACACTACCACCGTCTCCGTCTATAGCAAGAATATCCTGCGCCACCTCGCCGTCATCCCCCTGGGCAGCAACAATATCACCAAGGACATTGCCACCCTGCAGATGGAGGAGAGCGACGCTGAGAAGATGAAGCTCAAATACGGTTCTGCCTATACAGACAACAACGATATCGACAACTCGCTGAAATACTCCATCGACAGCGACCGGCAAGTGGAGAGCCGCAAGTTCATAGAGATCGTTGAGGGACGTCTGGAGGAGATCATCGAGAACGTGTGGTACCAGATCCCCAACGACTACTATGACAAACTGCTGGGCGGTATCATCCTCACTGGTGGAGGCTCAAATATGAAGAATATCGAGCAGGCCTTCATCAACCATACGCACGTGGATAAAATCCGCATCGCCAAGACGGTCATTCACACCATCAACGCCACGCAAGAAGACATCAAGGCCAAGGACGGTCGTATGTGTACACTCCTAGGACTGTTGGCTAAGGGTGACCGCAACTGTGCCGGCAGTCCCGTTGAATTCAACGGCGACCTCTTTGGCAGCAAGCGTGAGCCCACACCCGTACAGCTCAATTCCGAGCGTCAGGCCCGTTCTGTCAACGAGATTCCACAGGGCGTCGTCCTGACATCGAAGGAAAAGCAGAAAGCCGATGAGGAGGCTCGCCGCAAGAAAGATGAAGAGGAGCGTCAGAAGCAGGCAGAAGAGGAGGCCGAGCGTCAGCGCATAGCCCAGGAGAAGAAGGAGAACAGCTTCTGGAACAAGACATTCAAGAAACTCAAGAAGTTCGGTCAGGACATGATCACCGAAGAAGAGTAACTCCTCTCACACAACATATATTCCATACTTCAAATTTCAAACTTCATAGAATATGTCAGACTCAAATATCGATATCCTCGACTTCGGCAATCCCGAACAGGAACATAGCATCATCAAGGTGATTGGTGTAGGAGGCGGTGGCGGCAACGCTGTCAACCACATGTACCGCGAAGGCATCCACGACGTGACCTTCGTACTCTGTAATACAGACAATCAGGCACTCAACGACTCCCCCGTGCCCGTGCATCTGCAACTGGGCAAGGAAGGCCTGGGTGCAGGCAACAAGCCCGAGAAGGCCCGCGCAGCGGCCGAGGAGAGCATTGAGGACATCAACAATATGCTCAACGACGGTACCCGCATGGCCTTCATCACCGCAGGCATGGGTGGTGGCACGGGTACAGGTGCTGCCCCCGTCATCGCCCGCGTTTCCAAGGAACTGGGCATCCTCACCGTGGGCATCGTCACCATCCCCTTCCGCTTCGAGGGCGACCGCAAGATCGACCAGGCCCTTGACGGTGTGGAGGAGATGCAGAAGCACGTCGACGCCCTGCTTGTCATCAACAATGAGCGCCTGCGTGAGATTTATCCTGAGCTCTCCGTACTCGATGCCTTCGGCAAGGCCGACGACACACTGTCGGTAGCTGCCAAGTCAATCGCAGAGATTATCACCGTACACGGACTCATCAACCTCGACTTCAACGATGTGAAGACCGTGCTGAAAGATGGTGGCGTGGCCATCATGTCGACTGGCTATGGCGAGGGAGAAGGGCGCGTGAAGAAAGCCATTGAGGACGCTCTCAACTCACCGCTGCTCAACGACAACGACATCTTCAACTCGAAGAAGATACTGCTCAGCATCTCTTTTGCCGGCTCGAAGGACGGACAGTCGCAGCTGATGATGGAGGAGATGAACGACGTGAACGACTTCATGGCCAAATTCGGCAACGACTTCGAAATCAAGTGGGGACTGGCCACCGACCCCGAACTGGGCAAGAAGGTGAAGGTCACCATCCTTGCTACCGGCTTCGGCATAGAGAGTGTCGACGGAATGGATGCCCACCTGAAGAAGCATACGCAGGACGACATTAACCGTATCGCTGAGGAGCAGGCCAGGGCAGTGGAGCGCCAGGACCGTCGCAACCGCTACTATGGCGGCGACAGCACGGCCAAGCGCTATAAGCGCCGGCCAAACATCTATCTGTTCCGTGCCGAAGATCTCGACAACGACGATGTCATCTCTGCCGTTGAGTCTACGCCCACCTACAAGCGTACGCGCGAGATACTCGACAGCATCAACTCGCAAGCCACGGGCGATATCGTAGCTGACGATCCCGTCACTACTCCTAACGATGAACCCGTACAAGGCACTATCAAGTTCTTCTCCTAATTCAACTATACGCGCTACGCGCGCGTGGTAGTAGCGTTCGCTAAAGAGCCTCCGTAGAGTTGCGGGAAGCCTCCGCAGCTATGAATTCTCTAGAGAATTTGTGAAATAGTCGGGTCTTTTCGAGTCAGTGTCATGGCCTGGCATCGGAAAGTAATATGTCCGCATCAGTATATAAGGGTTATAGATTTCACCCTGCACTTTCTGCACTTTCTGCACCTAAGCTGTCACTTTTTAGGTGCAGAAAGTGCAGAAAGTGCAGGGTGTTTTTGTTAACCCTATATCGCGCGCGTGTAACAGGCAATGTAGCTCAGAATAACTGCTGGAGGACAGCCAGCGACTTGAGCTCCGGAAAGTTGGGCAGGTGTAAGCGATAGTAGGTGACGGCCACCTCGAGCAGACGATTGCGCTCGTGACGGGAAAGGCGGAAGAGGTGCATCGTGGGATAGTCCATGCGCATCATGAGCTGCAGTTTGGCGGCCTCGTCGGGATGCAGAATGTCATGGTGGAGCGGTGGCTGTCTGCAGAAGATGCTCTCGCGCAGGTCGAAGTAGTCGCCCGTCTGGTAGTCGTCGAGGTTCGGGTAGAAACCGAGAAAGCGGCTCAGTCGCATGAGAAACACGAGATGAAAGTTGGCAAAGCTGTCTGGCTGGCTGTCGAGCCACTGGATGCTGCTGGCGATATAGTCGTAGAGCGACTCGTTGCGCTGCTCGGAGCGCAGGGCATAGTAGAGGAACTCGGCAACAAAGAGCGAGATGGCGAGCTTATGGGGGTGAAATGGCAGCGAGACGAAGGGGTAGTCGAGTCGCAGGTCCTTCAGTTTCTGCAACTGTGCCGTGGGCCTGACGTCGATCTCGGCCTCCAGCAGCGTCAGAGGCTGGAAGAGCTGTTTCTTCACCCTGGTACGGGGCGACTTAGGGATGCTCACCAAGAACGACAGTCGTCCGTGTGACTTGGTGAACATATCCACAACCAATCTCGTCTCGCCGTACTTGAGAGAATGGAGTACGATGGCCTGAGTCTTCGTCAGCATGCGGCTGCAAAGTTACCAAAAAAAACGAAGAAGTAAAGTGTAAAGCAAAGAGTTTTAGTTAATAATGCTTAAAAGTGACCATAATATTCAATATTCAATGTCCAATGTTCAATTAAATTAGTACCTTTGCACCCGCATTTTGCGCAACCGGTCCCTTCGTCTATCGGTTAGGACGAGAGATTTTCATTCTCTAAAGAGGAGTTCGACTCTCCTAGGGACTACCAGCATTAAATCCGTCATCTGCACAGCCAAGTGCTACCAGCAACAGCGGGACAAGGTGGCGGAGACCTGAAAAGGTCGCCCGGGGCAGTCGTAAGACATAAGACCCGCAAGCTTTAAAATTAACAATTAAACAATTACAAAACAAAATGGCAAATCACAAATCATCCGTGAAGCGCATCCGTCAGGACAAGAAGAAGGCACTTCACAATCACTATTACGCAAAGACAATGCGTAACGCTGTGCGCAAGCTGCGTGCTATGACCAACAAGGAAGAGGCAGTGGCCCTGTATCCCAAAGTACAGAAGATGCTTGACAAGCTCGCCAAGACCAACATCATCCACAAGAACAAGGCAGCCAACCTGAAGTCGAGCCTTTCGCAGCACATCAACAAACTTTAAAATTGCTGATTAGTAAATAAAGAACCGCAACCCGAAAGGGCTGCGGTTTTATTTTTGTAGTTTTTTAGCAGATAAACTATGTTTATCTGACTTTTTTTTCGTACCTTTGCAGCCAAATACGTAAATCGACAAATAAAAATATGCTGACAGAAGAACAACAGATTCAGGAACAGAACTATTCCGCGAGCAATATCCAAGTGCTCGAAGGCCTTGA
>DFGG01000124.1 GCA_002371695.1 bacterium UBA3756 | reverse complement strand
CCGTCTGGCCAGAATAACCAGCAACAAGTTTGGCACGATCAGCCTCAACAAGTTGTCCACGAGAAACAATACCCAGGGTCTTGAACACGTCGGCCATAATACGGGCGACGGTTGTCTTACCCGTTCCGGGATTACCCGTAAAGACGTAGTGCTTGCCCTGGAAGGTATTCGTCTCGCCACGTTTGATCTGCAGGTTCAAGTAGGCTGCCAGGTTGGAGATTTCCTTCTTCACGCCTCCGAGTCCGACAAGGCCGTCGAGCTTCTTGAGACATTCGGTATAGTCGACTGTCTGCGGGGCCTCATACGGGATATCCTGATCCTCGATGGTCATCAGTTCCTCATTGCTCATCTGCGAGATGCTCTCACCCTGCAGGCGCTGGGCCTGCTTCTTGCAGATCTGGTCGAAGAGCGAACGCATGGTGCGACCGTTGGCAAAGTCCTTGTCACGCGAATTGTACATCTCGGTGATCATCTTCTTCGTCAAGGCCTCAGCCTGCTCGGAGAAGATGTATTTCTTGTCCTTGGCAAAGACAAGCATAATCTGATAGAGCTGCTCGGGAGTGTAGTCCTCGATATTGAGGAAATAGTTGAAACGGCTGCGGAATCCCGGATTGATACGGAACAGATTGTCCATCTCCGTACGGTAGCCGGCAGCGATGACGACAAACTTCCCACGGTCGTCCTCCATGCGCTTCATCAGTTTCTCCAGAGCTTGTGCTCCCTGATTGTCACGATCACCGGCCTGGCTCACAGGCGCCAGCGTATAGGCTTCGTCAACAAACAGGATTCCTCCCATCGCCTTGTCGCATAAGCGATCCACCACCTTGGGCGTCTCACCCTGATAGGGGCTGACCATCTTCGCACGGTCCACCTCGACGACATGTCCGCTGTCGAGATAGCCAATAGACGAGAGAATCTCGCCAAGCTTACGGGCGATGGTAGTCTTTCCAGTACCGGGATTACCTGTCAGAATGATGTGCATCGACATCTTCTCCTGCTCGCCCAGTCCGCGCTCGGCACGCTCCACGCTGTTCTTCACAGCATAGGCAATCTCACGCACGGCACTCTTCACCTCGTCCATACCGATATACTTGTCGAGATCCTTGAGAATATCCTCCACAGAACGCTCCTCAGGAACATATCCCTTGATATCGCTCTTCTCAACGATAGTGGCCGTAGCACCTCGGCTGATAAACTGGGTAAAGATATCCTCGGCAGTCTTCATTGCCAGGTGGGCATTGCCGAATGTCTCATCCTTAATCTTGATCTGATACTTGAAGTAACGCTTCAGCTGGTCGTCGGCCTCTGGGGAGAAGTCGGAGATGCCATAGCGGGTACGGAGGCTCAGTTTGCAGATGTCTGTCAGCTCAGTAAAGTTAGGTGTCGGCAGACGGAAGGTATACTTGAAACGGTTAGCCACAGCGGGATTGCTCTCCAGGAAATCATCGAGACCCTTGGGGAGTCCGGAAATAACCACCACAGGATTGTCATCCCACTTATCCATCTCGACAAAGAGCTTGTCGAGCGGATTCACCTGATTGGAATACTTGTCAGGCAGGAGTTTCTGAACATTGTCAAAGAACAGAATACCGTTCTTCGCCTTCTTGATGTTATCATCCCACTTGTCGACAAAGCGCTGATAGTCGACAGCATCGACCATGGTCAGCTTTGGCTTGTCTATAATCTTATTCTGATAGAAATAATCACGGAGGATTTCGGCCAAGGCAGTCTTGCCAGTACCCGTCTCGCCGACGATGATGGCATTGACGGATATACGCACCTGTGCAATATCCTTGCGGGAACGCAGGAAGGCGTAGGTGTCAACGATGGTCTTCAACTGTTGCTTGACACTATCCAGACCTACCAGCTTGTCGAGCAGGTTCTGGCTTACCAACGGTTGTCCGCACCACTTGCAAAACTTGGCAACGCTCCGGTTTTCCTTATGACAATGTTCGCAAATCATTATTCAACGTCTTTTTCTAATTGCTGGATCATCTCTGACGGGGTGAACCGAATACCATCGATATCAGGGTTGCTGACATTCAGCAGACTCGGACTATAGACGATAAAATCAACTACGAAGATGGCAACCAATATCGTCCACAGCACATAGTGGAGTACGCTCTCGCCACTGATGGAGTGAACCTGGTCAGTGACATCGTCGAGCAGTCCGAACTTAGAGCCCTTGAAGCGGTACGACTTGGTCTTGAACGTATAATACAACGGCTCGAGCAGGCTGGACTTGATGTCATTGTCGAGCACTTCAGTTATCAGCTTATTGTCAGCCTTCTGGTCTCCCCTGAAGTCAGTCAGATGGCAGATGAGCATATAGATCAGGGAGATGATGACTACAGTCAGGCTGAAGAAACCAGGATGCGACTGATCCATATACTTAAATATATAAATAGGTATAATAGACGACAGGGCTCCCAACAATCCCCATAGGAATGAGAAGAAGAAATCATACCCACGGAAGTAAGCTCGCGTTGCCACGATAATACCCGTCATACCTCCCAACGGAAGTCCAATGCACAAGAATGAGTGCTCCAGGAGGAAAGTACGGTCTTTCACGCCAAATATCAGCACGAGCAAGATCCACAGACCGGACAGGCCATAGAAAGCCATGCGCCACGCATTCTCCTTGCCACGGGCCCGGACCCAGCTGTCACGGACGTTTTTAACCCTCGTGGCTGTCTCTTCGCGGGCATCCATAAACCTCTTATAGTAAGTCTGCGTACTGTCTATCTTGCCCAGCACCTTCAGCCACTCCTCAAGCGTATGCTCATAGGCATATTCAGCAGAGAAGTCGGCGAAGGGATCTTCGTGATAGAACACGGAGAGCCACTGGTTGAACGAGCCGTTGCGCATCTCATTGCGAATCTGGGTGAAGTTACGCGAGTCGATTTCACGGCCATCCGTCAGTTCTGTGCCATCAGGCAGGAGGTAGACAGGTGTAACACCCAGGATACGGCAGAAACGATACACGGCCGTCTTCGCGTCATAGGCCCCCAGGCGCTCTTTGTTCTCCTCGCTATTGAAATCAAAACAATGATTGGCTTCGCTGAGTATCTCAGCCCAGCCATGCAACTGAGCGAAATAGAAGAAACGCCCATTCTTGTCAATGATATCAGACATCTCCTTGATGAAGTCTGCATCTGACAGATGCTCTGCATTCTTCAAACGCTCACGAAGCAACTCTCCCACCCTCATCGGCGTGTTGGCATAACGGAGGTCGTAGGCAGCGTCACGGTCCAGATTGTAGAGCACCTTATAAGCCAACGCCTCTGAATAGGGCTGATCTTTCGTCAGTATGCGAAGACTCTCACAAGCCATCTGATCCTCGTGGCTGTACATCCATGCAAGCAGACGACCGTCTGTCAGGCAGTGCCAATCATCGTCAGTCAGCTTCTCCTTGCCGAATGTCCTGACAATATCAGGAAGTGACGATGATGGATACTTGCTCAACAGGGCGATGTCGGGGTCTATCTCATAGACCAGCTTCATCACTGCCACATGGGTATCGAAATGATCGGATGGAGCGAAATAGGAACGCAGACGCTTGATATTACACTTCGTATGCGACTCCAGATAGAGGAACAAGGAGTCGTTGGGGTTGGCCAACAGCATGCCATATTCCTCCATGTAACTCAGCAGAGAGATGGCGATGCTATGCACGTCGTCGCAAAGTTCACCCTTGATATTCCTATAGGGGTAAGTAGGCTCCATCGTATAGACGGACGCCATCAGACCGGCATGCTGGTCAACGGGGTATTTGTTGACCACGATATCCTTGACGATGGTGCTAAGTTTCTCGTTGCCGCACTGCTCCAGCCAGGAAGTAATGCGACCATTATAGAGATATCCGATGGCCAGCTTCTCGTTGTCAAGCAGCAGGGGCACCAGTTCGTGGATGTTGTCGGCTACAAGATTCTTGTCCGGATCCACGATGAAGCTCTTGTATCTCAGGAACGGAGAACTCAAGTCGACCTTCGGGCTCTCACCTTCGAACCATTTCTCCACCTCATCATATCCCCAGCGATTCGCAGGATTGACCACCGTCATACCCTGCACAATCATCCTCACCCGCTCAGGCAGTTCATTCAGATGAGGCAGACGCCCCTCATTCTTCTGGCGCATCATCACGCGTTCGTTGCTACTCATCGGATTACCCCCCAGCCACAAGGCCATCAGAGTGATGCCCAAGGAATAGAAATCGGCCGAGGGAGAGATTTCCACCACGCCATCAATCACGTCGGTATACATCTCTGGTGCTGCATAGATGGGAGTACGAGCCTGTGTCGTGCGATGCGACTTTCCGTCATCATCCACCAAGCTCGATATACCGAAGTCGCCCAAGACTACTTCTGTATGCTCTTTGTCGCGGAAGAAGAAATTACTGGGCTTGATATCCTTATGCAGGATATTGTTGCTGTGGATATAGGCCAGCGCGGCAGAGGCCTGAAGGGCAATTCTGCGGAACTTGTTGAAGTCGCCGTTGAGCTTGTAGTCGCTCATCGTACCACCCCTCAGATACTCCATCAGTTCGTAAAAGCGACTCTTTCCGTCGACATAGGTCTTGCCATAGTCGAAAAGCGTCACTATCATCTCGAACTTAAAATTATAAATGGTCTGGAGCAGTTTCTTGTTGACATTGAATGAGGGATAATAGATCTTCAAGACATATTCCTCGCCGTCGCGCTCTACCAAGTAGACCTGTGCCTCACCAGAATTTTCACTGAGCACATCTTTCTTCTTGTACTTGACGCCCTTCAACATGAAAAAATCCCCTGCCGCCTCTTCTGGTTCAGGGATATCACCGTTTGGCACGATTGTAGTGTCCATAGACATCACGGAGTCATCCACCGGCATTCCGCCTGCCGGACGGAGGGTATGTTCGGTAGAGTCATCCGCAGGCATGGTATGGTCTACATTGGGATTTTCATCCATCGGTGTATTGTTAGGAGTTCTCAGCGTACCCATTATTTATCGTCTTTAATTTCTTTACGTGAATTCTTTCCGAGTATAATCCATTTGCCACCCAACTGAGGCTTGGCACAACCGCAAGGACTGGAATGGAGAGCATGCTTGAAGTTGCACTCCCAAGCCAGACGCACGCCCTGAGGCTTGCAGGCCATGGCATAGTTGCGAACCTTGGCTGGCTGAGGCTGTGGTTTCTGGGCCATCTTCTCCAACAGGAGTGTCAGTTGTTCCA
>DFGG01000119.1:2263-4805 GCA_002371695.1 bacterium UBA3756 | reverse complement strand
CCTCCGGCATTGGCCATAAACACTGCGAGTGTGAAGCCGCCAGCCAGACCGCCCACGAGCAGACCAAGTACGCCTGCCACACCGAGGATGACACCCACGAGGATGGGGATGATGATGGCCAGAATCGAGGGGATGATCATCTCGTGCTGGGCAGCACGGGTTGAAATCTCCACGCAGCGGCCATAGTCGGGAGTACCTGTTCCCTCAAGAATACCGGCAATCTCGCGGAACTGTCGGCGTACCTCCTGCACCATCTTCTCGGCAGCACGGCCCACGGCCTCCATTGTCATTCCGCAGAAAAGGAAGGCTGCCATCGCTCCGACAAAAGCTCCTACGAGCACCTTCGGGTTCATCAGGTTCACTTGGAAATAGTTCATGAAGTCGGGGATGGTAGCGTCGGTAGCAGAAATCACTTCACCGGCCACATTAGTCAACGTCTGTCCGGCGCGTGACATGGCAATTTTGATTTCCTCGATATAGGATGCTAATAGGGCGAGAGCCGTGAGGGCAGCAGAGCCGATGGCAAAGCCCTTACCTGTGGCAGCAGTGGTGTTGCCAAGTGCGTCGAGGGCATCAGTACGGTGGCGCACCTCCTCTCCCAGTTGTGACATCTCAGCATTGCCACCAGCATTATCGGCAATAGGTCCGTAGGCGTCGGTAGCCAGCGTGATTCCCAGCGTGGAGAGCATACCTACAGCAGCGATGCCGATGCCATAGAGACCGTGAGCCAGACTCTGCGACGACATCGAAAGGTCGAAGCCATTGGCGCAGAGGTAGCTGAGCATGATGGCCACACCGATGGTGATTACGGGGATGCAGGTAGAAATCATGCCAGTGCCGATACCCTTGATGATAACGGTAGCGGCACCCGTCTGTCCTGCTTCAGAAATCTTCTGCGTCGGCTTATATGAATGAGAGGTGTAATATTCTGTAGCCTGTCCGATGATGACGCCTGCAGCCAGTCCGCTGATAACGCTGAATGAGAGTCCAACCCAGTTCTCCATCTCCAGGAGCCGGAGAATGCCGAAGGTTGCCACGGCTATCAGCACGGCACTGACGTTGGTTCCCAGTGACAGTGAGCGGAGCAAATCTCTCATGGTGGCTCCCTCCTTGGTGCGAACGAGGAAAATGCCCAACAGCGAGAGGAACACACCTACGGCTGCAATCAGCATGGGAGCAATGACAGCCTTGAACTGGATTTCGAGGCCAGCCACGCCGAAGGCTGCTGCACCCAGGGCGGCGGTAGAGAGCACTGAGCCGCAATAGCTCTCGTAGAGGTCGGCACCCATACCAGCCACATCGCCCACGTTGTCGCCCACGTTGTCAGCAATCGTTGCGGGGTTGCGGGGGTCATCCTCAGGGATATCAGCCTCTACCTTACCCACAATGTCGGCACCCACGTCGGCAGCTTTCGTATAGATACCGCCGCCAACACGGGCAAAAAGCGCCTGCGTAGAAGCACCCATTCCGAAGGTAAGCATCGTGGTGGTGATTGAAATCAGTCCGTCGGAATCAAACTGGTTCAGTACGATGAACCAGATGGCGATATCAAGTAATCCCAGCCCTACCACCGTCAGGCCCATCACGGCACCTGAGCGGAAGGCAATCTTCAGTCCTGCATCGAGGCTCTCACGGGCAGCATTGGCAGTACGGGCAGAGGCATATGTGGCAGTCTTCATACCGAAGAATCCAGCTAGGCCGGAGAAGAAACCGCCGGTGAGGAAAGCAAAGGGCACCCAGGGATTCTGTACGTGCAGTCCATAGGCCATGAAGGCAAAGAGGGCGCAGAGTACGACGAATACGATGGATACCACCTTGTACTGCTGTGCGAGATATGCCATGGCACCTTTGCGCACATAGAGTGCAATCTCTTTCATACGGGGCGTACCTTCGTCTGCCTTCATCATCTGAGTGAAGAAGTAGTACGCCATGCCCAATGCCACGATGGATGCCACGGGCACGAGCCAGAATACTTGGGGAATAGTCATGATTTATTTCTTTTTGTTGGTTGTGGTTTATTCGTCTGCGAAGTCTATTAGCTCGGCTGCTTCGTCATCGGGATCTCCTGAGCCAAGGTCCATCATCGTGGAGTAGTTGTCTTCAGTAATCAGGTCGTCGTCTGGATCGTCCAGTTCCTGTTCCTCCTCGTCGTGGTTCTTGTAGTCGTCCTGTACTTCGAAGTCCTCATCGTCCATATCCTCGTTGTCGATATCCTCGTCATCGGCATCTTTCTTCTTCGGCTTCTCAGGCTCTGGCTTCAGCTTGGCGAAGATGGCTTCCACCCAGTTGCCCTTTGGTATCTCAAGCACTTCGAAACCGTCGTCCACCTTCTTCTCATACATACCGCCCTTCTTGTGAAGACGGTCTTTCGGTAGCGTGGTGGTGGAGATGTCGAAACCACTGACGATGATGTCCTGGATGGACTGTGAGAGCGAGTCCCAGCCTCCACCGAAGTTGCGTTCGAGTACTTCCAACAGCTTAGCTGCGGAAATATGGCGGATATTCTCGTACGACAGGTCGGTCACTCGCAGGATTGGTTTCT
>DFGG01000119.1:0-2185 GCA_002371695.1 bacterium UBA3756 | reverse complement strand
TCTTCTTCTGGTCGTCGAACTTGAGACTTCCCACCTTGTAGCCTTTCTTTTCGTAAGCTTTCTTAACGGGGGCAGTGTCTTCCTTAACTTCTACAATTTCGAAGGCGTTGCGTATAATATCTACATAATGACGGACGTTCTCGCGAATATCGGCATCCTTCAGCCCTGATTCGAGCATCCGGAAGACGTCATTTTCCTGCACGTCCCACACTGAACTCTTGGTGAGTGTTTTCAACGAAGACACAATAGTGTCGTCTGTCTGTTGTTTTGTCCTTGCCATAATTTTCTATATTACTACATTTTTCTGCAAATGTACCTACTTTATTTATTTCTCACAAGTTTTTTGCCGTTTTTTTTTGTTCTTTTCGCATTTTAGTGTAACTTTGCGCCCAAAATATGGCTCAACCACTGGCAGAAAGACTACGACCTCGCACGCTCGACGACTATATCGGGCAGCAGCATCTGGTAGGCGAGGGGGCCGTCCTGCGTAAGATGATTGATGCAGGGCGCATCTCTTCTTTTATCCTCTGGGGACCTCCAGGAGTGGGCAAGACTACGTTGGCCCAGATTATCGCCCACAGGCTGGAGACTCCTTTCTATACGCTTTCGGCTGTGACCAGTGGTGTGAAGGAGGTACGCGAGGTGATAGAGAAGGCACAGAAGGGCCGTTTCTTCAATGAGGCATCCCCCATTCTGTTTATCGATGAGATACACCGTTTCTCCAAGTCGCAGCAGGACTCGCTCTTGGGGGCGGTTGAGAAAGGGGTTGTGACGCTGATTGGCGCTACGACGGAGAACCCTTCCTTCGAGGTGATACGTCCGCTGCTAAGCCGTTGTCAGCTCTATGTCCTCAAGTCGCTCGAAAAGGACGACTTGCTAAAATTGCTCGACAGAGCTATTACGCAGGACGCTATACTGAAGGAGAAGAATATACAACTGAAAGAAACGGGAGCACTTTTAAGGTTTAGTGGAGGCGATGCGCGTAAACTGCTTAATATACTGGAGCTTGTGGTAGAAAGTGGTGATACGGTCATTACCGATGAAATCGTCAATCTGAGGCTTCAGCAAAATCCTTTGGCCTATGATAAGGATGGCGAGATGCACTATGATATCATCTCGGCTTTCATCAAGTCGATACGTGGCAGCGATCCGGATGCAGCCCTGTATTGGCTGGCTCGGATGATAGAGGGCGGTGAGGACCCAAAGTTCATTGCTCGTCGACTGGTGATCTCTGCCTCAGAGGATATCGGTTTGGCCAATCCAAATGCATTGCTGCTGGCCAATGCGGCCTTCGATGCGGTCAACAAGATAGGGTGGCCGGAAGGACGTATCCCATTGGCAGAAGCGACTGTCTATCTGGCTACCTCACCGAAAAGCAACTCGGCCTATCTTGGCATCGATGCAGCTCTGGAACTGGTGCGCCATACGGGGAACCAGCCAGTACCGCTGCCCATCCGTAATGCACCTACCCAGTTGATGAAGGATTTGGGGTATCATGACGGCTACAAATATCCTCATGACTATCCCGGTCATTTCACAGAGCAGCAATATCTCCCTGACAGTCTTGTTGGTGAGCGTCTATGGCATGGGCAGCACTCGCCTGCAGAGGAAAAGTTAGTGGAGCGGATGATTAACTATTGGGGAGAAAGATATAAGAAATGAATCGTTGTGGAACAGGATATCATTTATAAAATCATAGAACTTCTGGGTACGTTTGCCTTTGCCATATCTGGCATCCGGCATGCAGCTGCAAAGCATTTCGACTGGTTTGGCGGCTATGTATGTGGTATTGCCGTTGCCATTGGTGGTGGTACCATACGCGATGTGATGCTCTCTACTACCCCCTTCTGGATGACCACACCTCTCTACCTGATCTGTACGGCTTTTGCTCTGCTGACGGTGGCTTTCTTCGGCAAGTGGATGGAGCCGCTGAAGAATGCGTGGTTTGTATTCGACACCCTGGGACTGGCCCTCTTCACCATTGCCGGCATTCAGAAGAGCCTGGTGTTTGGCCAACCTTTCTGGGCAGCCATCATCATGGGATGTATCACTGGTTCGGCGGGTGGTGTCATACGTGATGTGCTGCTCAACAACGAACCTGTCATCTTTCACCGCGAGATTTATGCGATGGCATGTGTCTTAGGTGGAATGGCTTACTGGGGATTGGCGACGATGGGCGTCTCAG
>DFGG01000185.1:9816-11448 GCA_002371695.1 bacterium UBA3756 | reverse complement strand
CTAAGCCCAGCGTTGTGATGGACACCTCCATCTTCTCCGGTGCATCACGCGGTACAAACAATTCCAAGATATAGGTCTGCAGCATACCGACCAATGTCAACGAGGCAGAGGCTAATCCGGGTGTATTCGAAGCCACATCGATTGCCAGACCAAGTACGAAGCTCCACAGAAGTGCCTCCCACTTGGCTATCCCACGATGGAAGGTGATAGGAAAATAGACGTAAAGCAATGGTATGGCCACACCAAACAGATGGATATGATTCAAGAACAATACCTGAACCACGCACAAGGCAACAAACCAGCCTAAACGTATAAAGAAATCTACCGACACCCTACTACTCCTTAATCACTATCCCTAATTAGTTACTATATGTCTTCATCGAGTCACGCGCCGCTTCCTGCAGCCTTATACGCTCAGAAAAGCTCTGGTCGCTAATCACACAGACATCACGCAAACATCCGAAATCGGTACTCAAACGCACCTGCAACTTATACGACAGACCATCGGCAGAGTTAAAAACCTTCTCAATCCGACCTACCATCACTCCTGACGGGAAGATAGACGAATAGCCACTTGTAACTACCCATTCGCCGCGCTTGAAATGAGCATGGCGAGGGATATCTTCTACAAAAGCCACCGAAGGGTCACGTCCATCCCAATTCAGATAACCGAAATAATTACGGTCACGAATGGCACAACTGATGCGCGACATCTTGGTATTAAGCACTGGTATAACAACCGAATAGTGCTCGGACACCAGATAAACCACTCCTACCACACCATTTCCGCATGCGACACCCATGTCTACTTCTACACCGTCAGCCCGTCCCTTATCTATGGTTATCAGATTCTCCCGCTTGTTAAGAGAGTTTGATACGACCTTGGCGGGTATCAGCCTGTACTTACTTAGCAGCTGAAGCTCTTGCCTCTCTTTCACAGTAGTGTCCTGTGTTGCTTCCATGTAGAGTCGTCTGAGCTGATCAACCTGCCGTTCCAGGTAAAAGTTGCGAAGCGTTAGTTCCTCATTGGCCCTGGTCATGGAGAAGAAAGTGGTGATGCCACTTTCCATCTCATAGACCTTCCCTATTGCTGCATTGGCTGAAGATAGCCATACACTGTTCTGGTAACTATTGTATCTGAACAGCATGGCTACACTGATTGCCTCCAATAGAATAAAGAGAAACCAGTGATAATGATCCTTCAGAAAATCCAGCAGGTTGCGCACTACCTCATCAGAAATGTGAATCTATCAATATTCTTCAGCGCGATGCCGGCACCCTTCGCAACACTGTGCAGAGGATCCTCAGGTACATGGAAGGGAATATTAATCTTCTCCTCCAAACGACGATCAAGTCCGCGAAGCAATGCGCCACCGCCTGAGAGATAGATACCATTCTTCACAATGTCGGCGTACAGTTCTGGTGGAGTATTCTCCAGTGCAGAGAGTACGGCATTCTCAATTCGGGCCACAGTCTTATCAATACAGTGGGCTATCTCCTGATAACAAACGTTCACCTCCATCGGCAGCGCTGTGATACGGTTTGGCCCATGAACGGTGAAATCATCAGGCGCATCGTCACCAAGGTCTGTCAGAGCAGAGCCTACGGCAATCTTGATACGTTCTGCCATAC
>DFGG01000185.1:1937-9780 GCA_002371695.1 bacterium UBA3756 | reverse complement strand
CGCGACATATACTCCTGAATGTCGGTATTCAAATCGTCACCAGCCACCTTGATACTTGTGTTAGCCACGATACCACCCAATGAGATGACTGCAATCTCCGTGGTTCCTCCGCCGATATCGACGATCATATTGCCTTCCGGGGCCTCCACATCTATACCAATACCGATAGCAGCTGCCATCGGTTCAAAAATCAGGTAAACATCACGACCATCGGCATGCTCGGCAGAGTCGCGCACAGCACGAAGCTCCACTTCAGTTGAACCTGAGGGCACACCAATGACCATACGCAAAGACGGGGAAAACAAGCGACTACCTGTATGAACCATCTTTATCAGACCGCGAATCATCTGCTCGCAAGCAGAGAAGTCAGCAATCACACCATCGCGTAGCGGACGGATGGTACGGATATTGTCATGTGTCTTCTCGTACATCATTTTTGCCTGGTTACCCACGGCAATCATCTTATCGGTACGGCGATCGAGTGCCACCACCGAAGGCTCGTCAACCACAATCTTGTCATCACTGATAATAATCGTGTTGGCAGTACCCAAGTCCATTGCTATTTCTTGGACAAAACTAAAAAATCCCATACTTTCCTTGAACAATTATCTTTGAATCTGAACTTTTTGACTACTTCTTAGCGAACCAAGCATTGATAGCAGTATCATAGTGAGAACTCACACCGAAGGCACGTGTGGCAAACACCCTACGCTGCTCTTTGGTTGTCTCGGCTCCCTGCTTATTGAGAATCTCTAAAAGCAAACTGTATTCAGCCTTGCTGGGCACAATCACCACATCGTTGAAGTTCTTTGCTCCTGCACGAATAAGAGAAATGCCGCCAATATCAATTTTTTCGATAATATCGTCTTCTGAAGCGCCACTGGCTACAGTCTGTTCAAACGGATATAGGTCAACGATGACCAGATCAATCTCCGGAATCTCATATTGTTTCATCTGAGCCTGATCACCCTCGTTATCGCGACGCCCCAAAATACCTCCGAACACCTTCGGGTGGAGTGTCTTCACACGGCCGCCAAGGATAGAAGGATAAGTCGTCACATCTTCCACCTTCTGGCACTCATAGCCAAGCGACTCAATAAACTGCTGCGTTCCTCCTGTGGACAAGAACTTTACGCCCTCCTCGTTCAACTTCTTCAAAAGTTCGTCGAGACCGTCCTTGTGGAATACTGATACCAAAGCGGTCTTAATCTTCTTTGTTTCTGCCATTTTTTCTATATTATAACGTTATAAATATTCCAATTAGGCTGCAAAGGTACAAAAAGAAAACGGATTAATCTTCATTTTCCCAAAGGAATTTTGATTAATCCGTGTTAAAATAAGATAGGTCAAGTCGACGGGCCTTGATCAATCGAGATGGAACACTTCTTGGATGGGTACTGTGACGGGCGAGTTATCAGGGTTTACTTCCATAATGTCAGCCATCATATCCCACCATTTCTGAGTGATTGGGTCAACATTCTCTGTATCCTGCGAATTGCCTTCGCCCTCACACTCTTGATAGCCAAATAATATGTTGGTATCTTTGTCCCAATAGATACTATAGTTGCTCACGCCACCATCTTTAATCATTTTCACGAGCTCAGGCCAGATAGCGGCATGACGCTTCTCGTACTCTTTCTCACAACCTGGTTTCAGGTACATCTTGAATGCAAATCTTTTCATATTATTCTGAAATTTGAAGTTTGTTAATAATGCTTACTTAGTTCCCATCAGGCTTTGTAACATCCTGCTTGACAGATGGATACCAGACGAAGGCGTCGGGATCATCGGGCTGTTTAGGGTCAAAATCCTGCCAGTCGGCCTTCAGCTCTTTTATGAAGGGCAACTGTAGTTGTTTCATGCCCATCACGACCATCTTGGCCACCTCATAGGCCCCATAGGGATTAAAGTGTGTATTGTCTGCCAGCGCTTTCGTCTGTCCAGGAAAAGTATTAGCGGCATAATGCACTAATGCTCGTTTGCTGCCCTCAAAGCCAAGTGTCTCGAAGAAGTCACGGGTCATGTCGTGGAGTTCAATGACGGGCACACCCTCACGCTTAGCCACAGTCCTCATCGCATCAGGGTAGTCGAGGTGAGTCTCTTGTATCTTGCTATGGGTAGCCTCATCGAAGCTGCGACGTTGAGTGGGAGTAACAAAAATAATATTGGCTCCTGCTGCCCTCACGCGGTCGATGAAAGTTTTCAATCCGTGGGCGAAATGATACCAAGCACCATCACCGGCTCCTTTCTCCTTCTGGTCATTATGCCCGAACTCACAGACCACGTAGTCGCCCGCCTTGGCCATAGAGAGCACCTTGTCGAGGCGATGTCCGTTAAGGAAGGTACGAACAGTCAGGCCACTCTCGGCATGGTTAGAAATAGCCACTTTATCCGTGAACCAACGGGGAATCATCTGCCCCCACGAAGCCCAAGGCTCCAGTTCCTGATCCACCACGGTGGAGTTGCCACAGAGGAATATGGTAGTAGCCGTTGTATCAGGTTCTATTCGGATGGACTTAACGGCAGGCGCAGGACCATTAAATTCCAATGTAAGCAGATTGTCCCAGTTCAGATAGTCTAGTTCACGGGGTTTAAGGCTCACCTTTCCTCCTCCGGGAATTTCGGCTGAGCGTTTACTGACAATGAAACTTCTAGTCTCAAATTTACCACGCTTCGTAGCACAGTTCTCTACCATCAACCGTCGTGACTCTGCCCTCACCACTGTCTCTGAAGCCTTCTTCTTCGCCCCCAAGGTGACAGTCACCCGGTAATTACCATCTGGTACAGGTACGGAGAAATAGAAAGGTTTCTCACTTGTCTTGTTAAGTAAGGTGTCAGTAATAACCTGTGCCTGCGCCCCTATTAAATTCAGGAATGCAAAAGCACATAGGAAAAAGATTGTTCTTTTCATCTGCTAATCATTTGTGCTTATTTTCAGGGGCAAAGTTAAGGAAAATATTCCATAAATGAACCATGAATTTTGATTTTCATACCACAATCTTTGATTTTAATAATAGCAGATAGGATTTTTTTTGTATATTTGCACACAAATACATAACTAAAACGAACTAAGAATGAAGAAAAAACTACTTGCGATGGTTGCCCTCTGCTTAGGAATGACAGCAGTAGCCCAACCAAACTACAATTTCAAGAAACTAAAGCGTGAGACACTTGACCGTGGCGTCATAGCCATCCGACAGGGAGGACAGGTCATTGTCAGCTGGCGGACACTCACCAGCGACAAGACAGGCGAGCCCTTTGACATCTATCGCAACGGCACGAAACTAAATCAACGTCCGATGAAGAAAGGCGGAACATTCTTTATCGACGAACAGCCTCTCACAGAGGATGCCACCTACGAGGTTCGCGGTGGGCGGAAGAACGGCAACTACACTTTGAAAGCGGGCTCACCAGAAGGTTATCTGCCCGTGAAGCTACGAAAGCCAGCCGACGGTATTGCTCCCAATGGTTGGACTTACTCATACTCCGCCAACGATGCTTCAGTGGCAGATGTCGACGGTGACGGACAGTATGAAATCATCCTGAAATGGGATCCATCGAACGCCCATGACAATGCCCACGACGGCTTCACCGGCCCTACACTCTTCGACTGCTACCGACTCGACGGCACACTGCTCTGGCGCATCAACATGGGAATCAACATCCGCTCTGGAGCCCACTACGTACCATTCATCGTCTATGACCTCGACGGTGACGGTTGCGCAGAATTTATCGCACGCACCGCCGACGGCACTCGTGACGGGATTGGTAAGGTGATCGGCGACAGTCTGGCTGACTACCGGGTAGGCGCCAAGGAAGCTCTTGCAAAAATAGCACGCGGAGAGTTGGAGCCTCAGCCCCAATTCAACCGCCCACAGGGGCCTCGAGGCCAACGCGGTCAGCGTCAGCAACTGCAACAGTCACAGCAGCAAGTCAAGGAAAATTTCAACGGCCAGCGCGAATGGTCACGCTACAACACCTCTCGCCGTCCTATGACAGGCCGCATCCTCGAGGGGCCGGAATATATCACCGTATTCAATGGTCTCACAGGCGAAGCCATGGATTCGAAACCTTATATTCCACAGCGTGGCAATCCCGATGACTGGGGTGATGCATACGCCAACCGATCCGACCGTATGCTGGCTGGAGTAGGCTATCTGGATGGTGTACATGCTTCTGCTATTTTCTGCCGCGGCTACTACACACGCACCGTCATCTCCACCTGGGACTGGGACGGTAGCGAACTGAAAGAACGTTGGACCTTCGACACCAATACCCCCGAGTGGGCAAACTATGCAGGGCAGGGCAACCATAACCTGCGCGTGGCCGATGTCGACGGTGATGGTTGCGACGAAATCACTTATGGCTCAATGGCTATTGACAATAACGGGCGCGGACTTTATAACACTGGTATGGGACATGGAGATGCCATCCATCTGATGGCCTTCGACCCCAAGAGCACCCGGCTGCAGGTATGGGACTGCCACGAGAACAAGCGTGACGGCTCCGACTTCCGCGATGCTCGTACGGGCAAAGTCATCTTCCAGATACCCTCGAAGAGTGACGTAGGCCGCGCCATGGCCGCAGACATCGACCCCACCAACCCTGGTCTGGAGATGTGGAGCAGCGACAGCCACGGCATACGTAATATAAAAGGTGAGGTGCTCAGCGATGCCCAGGATCCTGACGACCCGCAGCACCAACAGCATCTGATGATGAACGGCCGCCACCTATCTATCAACTTCGGCATCTGGTGGGACGGCGACCTATTGCGTGAACTGCTCGACCATGAGACCGTGTCGAAGTATGACTGGAAGAACCGTCAAATCATAGACCTCGTCAAGTTCCCCGATGTCAAGTTCAACAACGGCTCGAAGTCGAACCCTGCCCTCTGCGCCGACATCCTGGGCGACTGGCGTGAGGAGGTGCTGGCCCGCACGGAAGACAGCTCAGAGCTGCGCATCTTCGTCAGCCCCATCCCCACCGACTACCGCATCAACTGCCTGATGGAGGACATCCCCTACCGCCTCTCCACTGCCGCCCAGAACGTAGGTTACAACCAGCCTTCGGAGCCTGGCTTCTATCTGGGCCCCGACAAGTCGGTCAACAAGTTCCTGAAATAATAGTCAGAAAAGACTACCAAGTGTAAGAGAGCAGCCGTAAATTATCAATGTTTCGTCATCAGCTTCGGCTTCAGCTCATCGGGAGATTCCTTGGTAAACATGTTGACCTTCGGCCCCTGCTTGGTGAAGAAGTCGGTGACCGTCTGCGGCTGGAGGGTGATGGTGGGCCGGAAGTCGTCGCTCTCCATATAGCGGAGGATGGCCTGCCGCATCTGGCGGGCCACGAGCCGGTGGTCGAGGTCGGAGTCGATGTCCATCGTAGTCATTAGCAACTTGCCTTTCAGCACATTGGCCTCAATGAGCATGCCAAGCTTGCGCGAAACGTGCCATGTATCTATGGGCTGGATAGGCGGCTGGTAGTCGGTAGGCAGCTCCATGAGGTTCATCACCTGTGCACGGTTAAGCAACTCCCACCAGTTCAAGTTCGACCAGTCATCAGTGGGAAAGTCGTATTTGAAGAGCGGATGCTGCGTGTCAATATAGGCACCTGTGGTGTGCGGGGGGCGCATCTTAAACCACGAGGTATTCCAAAACACGGGCAGGTAATGCTGTATCACATCACTGCCTAGACGCACCTTGCCTGCAGCTGTCAACAACACTTTACCGCCCTTCTTGAGCACGGCGAGAGCGTGGGTGTCGAGGGTATCGGTAATCGTTACCCCTACAGGCTCTGTCTGCATGGAAGGAGCAAGCGAATGAGGATATACCCAAAAATCCCAATGATTCTTCAGCGTCTTTCCTATAATAACTGTCAGTGTAAGTTTCTTCGCCTCTTTGATTGTGTCAAGCGGAAAAACTATAGTGCCCAGGGAGTGGTTCTTGCCTACGGGAATATCCCTCTTGGAAAGCACACCACCAACATACACCCGCATACTATCGTCAGTTATAAAATAAGAGGTGCGGACAGAGTCAATGGTACCATACATAGCGTTATATGCCTCGATGGGTACTCGGAGTGTATCACTGTTAGCATATACGAACTTGGGGAATCGGGCAAGCGTCACCAGAGGAGCACAGAAGCTGTGCCATTCTGATGGTGTGGTGTATCCCTTTTCCTGCCAATGGACGTTGAGTATACCTTCAAGCGCAGTACCCTGTCCACTGTAGTCGTTGAGTGCCAACAACTGGAATCCAGCATAGTCCTTGGTACGCAGGTTGCGTTCTATCTCATATTTATAACAGAGTGTCTGCAACTTACCGCTAGCCATCAGGAACTTCTCCGCCTGACCAGCCATACCATTATCGCGGAGTAAATCTCGGAATATCTCGAAATTTCTAGCCTTATAGGCTCCCGTGTACTGCGAAATCTCCTTAAAGTCGGGAAAGGCGCACCATTGTCCCTGTTCATGTGCTATGATAGGCGAGTTATTGGGTACTGAGTCTTTATAGTTGCGGGGATATTCTATCTGACTATAATAGTCGTCATCGGAATGTGGAGCACGCTTGTCCCAGTCGAGACCGCGAGCACCGCCTTTCACATGATACTCAGAACCGTCATCCCATGCCCATCCGCCTCCAACAGAGGCACCACAATAGACTTTCGTAGGATCATACTTCTTCATCTCCTTCACCCAGTCATTACAATAGTTCACCCAGTCACCAGCTGGTTCATTACCAGCGGCCATCATGATGAATGACGGGTGATGGCCATAGGCATCGATGATACGCTTCGATTCCTCCAACAGGTATTCGTCAATCTTCTGCCCCCGACGAAGTTTCACACCGTGGTTTGGCCACGATGGGCCTTCCGGCTGCAAGAAGAACCCCACCTTATCTGCTGCAGCAAAGGCGGCCTCAGGAGGGCAATAGCTATGGAAACGCATGTGGTTCAGACCATACTGCTTGCACTTCCGGAATATCCTCAGCCACGACTCCTCATCTGTGGGCGGATAACCTGTTTCCGGGAAACAGCAATTCTCCACCGTACCGCGCAGCCAGATAGGGCGGCCATTGAGATAGAACTGACGATCCTTGATAGCTATGTCGCGTATACCGAACGTTGTCTCGTAATAATCTTTTCCCACGTAGACACCAAGACGATAGAGATTGGGTTGGAACTCATCCCAGACAACCATATCTTGCCACATGGGTATGTCGAATGTCAATTCTGAGGCGTCAAAGTCGCAATAGTAGACTTGCGCTTCTTCGGGATGCCCGACGCGTTCTATAGCAAATGACATTTCAGGAATGTTATAAAGCATTGTTTTAGGGTATCCGCCCAATTCTATATGCAAGCGTATCAAACGAGTCGCGATATTGGGTGTCACCTTTACCTTCTTAATATAGAATTCATCTGGCTGGGAACGCAGTTCCATAGTACCTACGATGCCATTCCAATTTCCTTGTGTCTGGTCAGTCACGCTATGAGAGTCTTGCCCCACACAGACATTCTCGATGCCATTGTAGACCTTGATAGCGATGGTGTTGCGCTGCCCTGGCACAATCAATGGGGTGACGTTATACTGATGGGGGGTGGATAGGGACATCTGGTGACCTGCATTCTGACCGTTTATAAAGACTGTTGTCTCGATGTGCGGGCGCTCCAAGTAGAGGGTGATATGCTGTCCCTTCCATGATTCAGGCACATAGACACTTTTCCTGTACCAAGCATCACCGACATAATGTTTCTCAGGGGTCAGGAAGAAAGGGAACTTGACATTGCCTTCTACCTGATACTTCCTCATATAGGGGTTGTAATAGTAGCTGGAATCATAAAGGGA
>DFGG01000185.1:0-1761 GCA_002371695.1 bacterium UBA3756 | reverse complement strand
CCCGTCAAACTTATCGACTCCTGAGCCTGCAACTGCATGCCCATCAGAACAGCCACTGCCAATCCTAACAATTTCTTCATCATTATTATTTCTTAAAGAATTGATTCACCTGGTCTGCTATCTGACGCATACCCTTCACCGATGGGTGACCGGATATCTTGTCGATAGCCTTCAGTTCAATTACCTTGACACCGTAATGCTCGCAAATGGTCTTTGACGAAATATTGATTTCATCACGGAGATCATTATTAAGGATAAAATATATCTCCGTATTCACGTAGCGTGCCGTCATCCAGTCGAGCATACGAGCAAGGGCGGGACGGAACTGGTAGAGGTCGCCATAAGTGATACCTTCATACTTGTATTCGCCAATAGGCGTTCCTGCCCAACTGTCGTTAGTTGCACCGAAGATAAAAATAATGTCAGGATTGCCCAAGTCGGTCATACGGGTATTGAAAGAACGGTCGCGGTAGTCATTGCCGTCGTAACCAGTATAACTGATAGTGGCTCCGCTGTAGGAGTTGTTCACACAGAGACGCCAACCGTTCTCTTTAATGACCTGATACCACCAAGTCTGACGCACATCCTTCACGTCTGTCCGCTCCGGCTTACTCTTGGCATAATACCACAATTCATTTGTACTTGGTGTCACAAAGTCCTCGTAAGTTGAGTACGAATCGCCCAATATAGACACCGACTTGGTCTGACCAGACGCTAGACTGCAGACAACGGCAGCCAAAAGTGTTAGAATCGTTTTCTTCATTTTATCTATTCTTTAATTAGTTTCCACTGGTCTATCACAATATGATCATCGAGCGCCCTGACAGTGAGTGTATGATCACCTGCTGAAAGTGTGACATGAAGGTTGCGCAAAGTCTGTCCACGCAGCACGTTCTGTTTCCATTGTTCAGAACGGAAAGGCTCCTTCAGGCTAAAGACTGTTGGCTCACCTTCATCAATAGAGACACTGTACCGAATATCTCCACTGTCAACGGCGTGTGTTGGGATAAGAGCAGTTAGGAGCGTATAGGATCCTGGCGTGCCAACACTGAAACTGTAAGTCAGACTTCCATCTTTTGGCAGGGAGACAGCACGCATCGAGTGGCCGAGCATCTGGATGACCTTGACACCATCAGACGCTGAAGCGAAATTGGCTGCAGGGACGACCTCCCCCATTCCCGTTGCCCTGTCGAAACGAAGAGCATGTACATCTTCAAAAACGGGCAATCTGCGGGGAGCAGCATCCATGATGTATTGCCATTTACCATTCAGCATGCTGTTATATTGAGATGTGAGAGAAAGTATCTCCTCATAAGCCCGATGGCTCTCGGCCGTATCAGAAAGAATCTTGCGGTTCATGGCAGAGGCTGCAAAGACAGGATACTCGATGGCTGCAAAAAAGGCATCCTTCAACTCCTGTCGGACGTATGGCCGAATCTCTATCACGGCAGCCTTGATACGTTCGAAGGCTGCCATGCGGGCTGCTGCCTCATAGATAGTTGTACCGACAGAATCGACAGGCGAGAGACCGCGATGATATTTCTTTTTGTCAAGCTCAACTTGAGTCCACCCCATGAATTCTGGACGCCGCTCACCACAGAGCCGATAGAATTCGAGCATAGCAGGCAAGAGCTTTTGGCCTGCCTGCCGACCAAACTGCCTGCATAACCAGTTGAGATAGTGATTCTCGAGTGTCTCACCGCTTGTACAATTGATGTCCCAGGCCAGATCGAGGAAAAGTTCGAGGTCGTACCCTGCCAC
>DFGG01000182.1:7187-9646 GCA_002371695.1 bacterium UBA3756 | reverse complement strand
TGATGGCCTTCGTAGCCTCCAAACCGTCCATGATAGGCATCTTGATGTCCATCAGCACGATATCGAATCCACCTTTCTCGACCATTTCCACAGCCTCTTTTCCATTCTTGGCACGTTCAAACTGGTAAAATTTCTTAAGAATGTACGTCATCAAGATAAAGTTGCTGTCGTTGTCTTCTGCTACTAAAATCTTCTTCATATTACTGTCTATACTATATTTTTTTCGTTGGGTAGTTAGCACGGCTCGAGGCCTATCATATCTTAATAATTCACAAAATTACTACTTTTATCTGAAAAAAGCAAGCTTTTCTGTATTTTTTAACTAATTTTGCATCACAAAAGATCATTTAACTAGTAACTTATAAACCCAAAAAAATGAATTTAAGAACATTAACCAGTGCGTTTGCACTTGCTTCTGCCCTCACGATGTCGGCGCAAAGCCACGTAATGGAGGTAAAGACAGCCAAACTCGGTGCTCCTGTACAGTCGACGATGTACGGAATCTTCTTTGAAGACATCAACTACGCTGCCGACGGTGGCCTGTATGCTGAGATGGTGAAGAACCGCTCGTTTGAGTTTCCTCAGCACCTGATGGGCTGGCGCGCATTCGGCAAGTTTGAGGTGGAGGACGATGGTCCCTTCGAGCGCAACCCGCACTTTGTACGTCTGAAGTACTCCGGCCACAGAGACAAGTATACTGGTCTGGAGAATGAAGGCTTCTTCGGCATCGCCGTGAAGAAGGATGCCACTTACCGTTTCTCCGTATGGGCACGCTGCCCCGAAGGTGGCAAGTCGACACTGGAGGTGAGCTTCGTAGACAACAACACCATGGAAGAGGACCAGCGCTTCGTAAAAACGACAATCAACGTGAGCGGCAAGGAGTGGAAGAAATACACTGCCGAGCTGAAGTCACCCCGCACCGAAGCCAAGGCTGCTCTCCGCATCTATCTGCTCGCCAGCGGAAAAGACCCCATCGCAACCACCGATGTGGAGCATATCTCGCTCTTCCCCAAGGACACTTGGAAAGGCCGTGAGAACGGCATGCGCAAGGATCTGGCACAGGCACTCTACGACATGAAGCCCGGTGTGTTCCGCTTCCCCGGCGGTTGCATCGTGGAGGGTACCGATCTGGGAAGCCGCTACCAGTGGAAGAATTCCGTCGGCCCCGTTGAGAACCGCCCGCTGAACGAGAACCGCTGGCACTACACCTTCCCCCACCGTTTCTATCCCGACTATTTCCAGACCTACGGACTGGGTTTCTTCGAGTTCTTCCAGCTCTGTGAGGACTTCGGCTGTGAGCCCCTGCCCGTCATCTCATGCGGTCTGAGCTGCCAGTTCCAGAACCCCGACCCCACCAAGCCCGGTGTGCATGCGGCCCTCGACGATCTCGACAGCTATATTCAGGATGCTCTCGACCTGGTGGAGTTTGCCAACGGCCCCATTGACTCCAAGTGGGGCAAGGTACGTGCCGAGATGGGACACCCTGAGCCCTTCAACCTGAAGTTCCTCGGCGTGGGTAACGAGCAGTGGGACTACGACGATGCCCACGGCGGCTACGGCCCTGTGTTCACCGAGCGCCTGAAGAAATTCAATGCCGCCCTGCGTGCCAAGTACCCGCAGCTGAAGCTCATCGGCACCACAGGCCCGAATTCTGAGGGTTGGGACTTCGACCTGCTCCAGCCGCGCATGAAGGAACTGAAGGTGGATCTCTACGACGAGCATTACTACCGCAACGAGGAGTGGTTCCTCAGCCACGGCCTGCGCTACGACAGCTACGACCGCAAGGGTCCGAAAGTGTTCGCCGGCGAATATGCCTGCCACGGGAGCAACAAGCACAAGTGGAACCACTACTACACATCACTCCTCGAAGCTGCCCACATGACAGGTATCGAGCGTAATGCCGACATCGTTCACATGGCTACCTACGCCCCACTCTTCGCCCACGTCGACGGCTGGCAGTGGCGCCCCGATGCCATCTGGTTTGACAACCTGCGCTCATTCAAATCAGTGAGCTACTACGTACAGCAACTGTTTGCCACCAATAAGGGTACCAACGTGCTGCAACTCACCATGGACAAGAAGCCCGTGGCCGGACAAGAGGGACAGGATGGTCTCTTTGCCTCTTCGGTATTCGACAAGCAGACGGGTGAGGTAATCATCAAAGTGGTCAACACATCGAAGCAGAAACAGCCCGTCACCATCAACCTGACAGGACTGAAGGGTGAGCGTACGGCAAACACCATCACTCTCTGCCATGACGGTATGGACGACGAGAACACTCTCGACCAGCCAGAGAAGATCATTCCGCAGAACGGTACGCTGAAGCTGGAAGCCGGCAAGAAGTCGACGGTCATCAACGATGAACTGCCCGCAACTTCCTTCAGAATATATAAGGTACGCAAATAGACTTGGATTCTTTTAGAGTCTGATAAGGACAAAAATCTTCAAAAATCTGCCAT
>DFGG01000182.1:0-7103 GCA_002371695.1 bacterium UBA3756 | reverse complement strand
GATTTTTGAAGATTTTTGTTTCTTTTTTATTAATTTTGTGGCCGAAATATGAGTATATTGAACTTAGATACAGCGACTAAACGGTTCTCATTCGAGGTGCTCCCCCCCCTAAAGGGGACAGGCACGGCCAAACTGTTTGCCGATATCGACAAGCTGCGGGAGTTCAACCCCGCCTATATCAACATCACGACGCACCACTCCGAATTCGTGTACCGCGAGCTGGAGAACGGGCAGTTTGAGCGCCAGCGCATTCGCAGGCGCCCTGGCACTGTGGCCATCGCCGCTGCCATCCAGCAGCGGTACAATATCCCTGTGCAGCCCCATGTCATCTGCAGCGGTGCCACTATAGAAGACATCGAGTATGAACTTCTCGACCTTCAGTTCCTCGGCATCCACGATCTGCTGCTGCTCCGCGGCGACAAGGCCAAGGAGGACAACCGCTTCATACCGACACCCGGAGGGCATGCCCACACGACAGACCTCATCCGGCAAGTGCAGCAGTTCAATGAAGGCTACTTTGCCGATGGCACAACCATCAAGCAACCAGGACGCAGTTTCGACTTCGGTGTAGCCTGCTATCCGGAGAAGCATGAGGAAGCGCCGAACTTGGAGATGGACATGCAATACCTGAAAGAGAAACAGGACCTGGGGGCACAATACGCCGTAACCCAACTATTCTACGACAACCAGAAATATTTCAGCTTCGTAGAAAAAGCTCGGGCCATGGGCATCACCATCCCCATCATACCAGGCATCAAGCCATTGGCAAAGCTGACACAACTGACAATGGTACCCAAGACATTCCACTGCGACATCCCTGAACCACTCGCCAGGGAGATTGTGAAGTGCAAGACCGACAATGATGCATGCCAACTGGGCATCGAGTGGACCACAGAACAATGTAAGGAACTCTATGCCCATGGTGTAAACAACATACATTTCTATACGGTATCTGCCGTAGACTCTGTAGTAGAGATTGCTAAGCGACTGCTATAATAATATGAGTTGGAGTGAAGTCATAGGTCAGAAAGAGGTGCAGGAGCGTCTGATGCAGATGGTCGGCGAAAATCGTCTGCCCCATGCGCTGATGCTCTGCGGACCTCAAGGAGCCGGCAAGATGGCACTGGCCATGGCATTCGGATGTTATCTGCTGGACAACCACACTGCAGCAGCCAAAGCTATGCTTGACAAGCTGGAGCATCCCGACCTGCACTTTACGTATCCCACCATCAAGCTGCCGTCGATGAGTTCAGACCACAAGCCCGTGAGTGATGACTTCGCCCGGGAATGGCACAACCTCATCATGGAAGGCCCCTATTTCACGATGGACCAGTGGATGCAGGCTATGGGCGGTGAGAACCAGCAGGCCATCATCACTGCAGGCGAGAGTGACGACCTGGTACGCAAGCTATCGTTGAAATCGAGTCAGGGAGGCTACAAAGTGAGCATTGTATGGCTGCCAGAACGCATGAATACAGAATGTGCCAACAAGTTGCTCAAACTCATTGAGGAACCACCCCAACAGACGGTATTCATCATGGTCTGCGAGGAGCCTGACAAACTCTTGGAGACCATTCGTAGCCGAGTGCAGCGCATCGATGTGAAGAAGATAGACAACGAGAGCGTGGAACAAGCACTCATAGAACGGCGAGGGATCAGTCAGGAGGCAGCGCATCGCATAGCCAGACTGGCGAACGGCGACTGGCAAAAAGCACTCGACGAACTGCAAGTGGGCTCTGAGAACGAGCAATTCCTCGACCTGTATATCTCACTGATGCGACTGGCATACCAGCGAAAGATCAAGGACCTGCGGAAGTGGAGCGAGGTGATGGCTGCCTTCGGACGTGAGAAACAGAAACGATGGCTCAGCTATTTCCTCAAGATGGCCCGTGAGAACTTCATGTACAACTTCAGGCAGGAAGAGCTGAACTATATGACGCAGGAGGAAGAAAACTTCGCCCGCAACTTTGCCCGGTTCATCAATGAGAACAATATACTGCCAATCTGCGACCTGGCCAATCGAGCCATTCGCGACATCGGGCAGAATGCCAATGCGAAGATTGTCTTCTTCGACTTTGCGCTACAAATGATAGTATTATTGCTTCAGAAATAAATATATAACGATATGACAGAGAAAACAAAAGAATATCCGATACGAGTAGGCTGTGACAGAGGCTTGTGCCGTCAGGCTGTAGGCCGGCAAGACCGTCAACTAAACACCTACGACTGGCTTGCTGACGTACCAAGTAATTCAGAAGACACCGACTTGGTGGAGGTACAGTTTAAGCATACCCGCAAAGGGTACTACCACAATGTAAACAACCTGCCCCTGAAGAAAGGTGATATCGTGGCCGTAGAAGCAAGTCCCGGCCACGACATCGGGGTGGTGACACTGACAGGCCGACTGGTAAAACTCCAGATCAAGAAGGCCAATCTGAAATCGGCAGACGACATCAAGCGAATCTATCGTATCGCCCGTGAAGCCGACATGCAGAAGTTCCAGGAAGCAAAAGCTCGCGAGCACTCCACCATGATAGAGAGCCGCATGATTGCCAAAGGGCTTGGACTGGACATGAAGATTGGTGACGTGGAATATCAAGGCGACGGCAACAAGGCTATCTTCTACTACATCGCCGATGAGCGCGTGGACTTCCGTCAACTGATCAAGGACTTGGCAGCAGCCTTCCATGTGCGTATCGAGATGAAACAGATTGGCGCCCGTCAGGAAGCTGGCCGCATCGGCGGTACCGGTCCGTGCGGCCGTGAACTATGCTGTGCCACCTGGATGAAGAATTTCGTCAGCGTGAGCACCAATGCCGCCCGTTTCCAAGACATCTCCTTAAACCCCCAGAAGCTGGCTGGCATGTGTGCCAAACTGAAATGTTGCCTGAATTATGAAGTCGATGATTATGTGGAAGCAGGACGCAGTCTGCCTGCTAAGGACATCATCCTGCAGACTCAGGATGCCGACTACTATTACTTCAAGAGCGATATACTTGCAGGACTCGTCAGCTACTCTACCGACAAGAACATTGCCGCAAACCTGGAGACCATCAGTGCCCGTCGAGCCAAGGAGATTATTGAAATGAACCGTAAGGGCGAAAAGCCCCTCACCCTACAAGAAGACGGCCATGCAAAGCCAGTGAAGGAGCACGTAGACTTGGCCGGAGGCGACATCAGTCGTTTCGACAAAGCAAAGAAAAAGAAGAAAAAGAAAAAACCGAGTGGCAATAAGTCCAGTGAGAATGTAAAGGCAGAAAAAACGAGCGACAATGCAAAAGGGTAACCAAGCACTGCGTATCGGTATTATACTGGCTATCGGAGCCTCCATTCTGTTGGCATGCGACCGGCTGCCAATATATAGTCACTATGAGCATACCCCTATTGCGGGTTGGGAGAAAAACGATGTGCTCAAGTACGAAATCAGTCCCGTGAAGGAAGCCGGCTACTACCACGAAGAGCTGGGTCTGCGTATCAGTGACGAATTCCCTTTCCAAGGCCTCTGCTTGGTGGTCCATCAGACGATACTGCCGTCTGGCTACCATCACAGCGACACACTGAACTGCAATCTCATCGACAAGAATGGGCGCATGAAGGGTTCAGGAATCAATCACTACCAATACTCCTTTCATGTAAATACCATTCGGCTGAACGAAGGCGATTCACTACTCATACAGATAAAGCATAACATGAAACGGGAAATCATGCCGGGCATTACAGATGTCGGCATGCAGATCGAGAAGAGATGACCCTATATATATAAATTAGGTACGCGCGAGATTTCTACCTGCATCAATACGCAGGAAGATAAACAAGAGGATGGTGAATCCCCACAATGACGAACCGCCATAACTAAAGAACGGCAGTGGGATGCCAATGACAGGCGTCAGGCCAAGCACCATGCCCACATTGATAAACACATGGAACAGGAAGATGCTCAGCACGGAATAGCCATAGACTCGCCCAAAGCGGTAAGGCTGACGTTCTGCCAAGTGAATTAAGCGCAAAATGAGAAACAGGAACAACAACAGGACGGATGCCGAGCCGATAAATCCCTCCTCTTCACCTACCGTACAGAATATGAAGTCGGTATCCTGCTCTGGAACATACTTCAGCTTGGTCTGAGTGCCGTTAAGGAATCCCTTTCCTTCAATGCCACCAGAACCGATGGCTATCTGACTCTGATGCACGTTATATCCCGCACCTTTCAGATCCTCCTCCAACCCAAGCAACACATTAATACGTACACGCTGGTGGGGCTCCATCACGTTGTTAAGCACATAGTCGGCCAGGTTGAAGAATACCACCGAGCCCAGTGCGAAGAGAGCTATCCAAAGATAATTGCGAAAACGTGTGGCCACCGCCTGCCATAACAGGTAACCTATCAGCAAGGCCGTCATCACCAACTGTACATAGACAATGTCGAACGGAATGACATAGAGCGAAAAGGCTAAAAAGACTGCCGTCAGCCCAAAGCAGGCTATCAAGATATACCATGCCTCACGCCTGTCACGGCAATAGCTAAGAACCATCAAGCCAGAGAACAACTGGATCAGGAAAAGCACAACGAACTTGCCCACCGAAGTGGGAGTGTAGAGCAACATTGTATCGGCAAAACGAATTCCGACTACGAAATAGATGACCATTGCAACCCCGGTAAACAACAAGCTACCCGACATGCCTTCGCGATAAAGCATCAGGAAGAAAGCGAGATAGACCAGGGCTGACCCCGTTTCGCGCTGCAGCACAATACACACCATCGGTAAGAAAATGAAAGCCAGCGTGATAGCGAAATCCTTCCATTTATAGATGTCATAGCCATAAGTACTCATGAATTTCGCCAAAGCCAAGGCTGTAGCGAATTTTGCGAACTCTGCCGGCTGGACACGAAGGGGCCCAAGCACGAGCCACGACCTGGAACCTTTAATTGTATGGGGATTGAAAATGGTGGCTATCAGCAGTAGCAGCAGAACAGCAAAGATGGCGTAAGCAAAAGTATCATAGAAACGATCATCAAGTAGAAGGAGGAAGAGTCCCAACACAATAGAAGAACCTATCCATACAATCTGCATGCCAGAACGGCTGTCCAGACTGAAGATATCCGTCTCACCATAAGTGTAACTGGCACCACAGACACTCACCCATCCAAAAGAGAGTAATGCGAGGTAGATCAAAATAGTCCACCAGTCGATGCTTCGCAGTACACTCGGTTTTTTATCTGTCCTCGGTGCCATACGCTATATGTCGGTTTTGGAATGACTCTGCTTTCTTCATAGAGGCCTCAGAGAGTTTTCCGTGAATATACTGTTCCATAATAAGTCCACCAATGGGAACACCGTATGTAGCTCCCCATCCACCGTTTTCTACATACACTGCCACCGCTATCTTCGGTTTGTCCATAGGAGCAAAACCCATAAATACAGAGTGGTCGTGACCGCGGTTCTGGGCAGTACCCGTCTTGCCACAGGCTTGGAAATCGTAATGCGCTAGCGCATGACAAGTACCTCCCAATGCCGAAGAGCGCATACCCTGTACGACGAAATCGTAAGCTCTGGCATTAGCTTTAGTAAAATGGCGACGAGTGAAGGCAGTGTCTAGAGGTTCACCCTGGACCTTACGTACCACATGGGGCACGTAATAGTAACCTCGGTTGGCAATAGTGGCCCCCAGATTGGCTATCTGCAATGGTGTAAGCAGCACCTCACCCTGGCCAATAGAGATAGATATAATTGTCAGACCATTCCAAGAGCCCTTATAAGCACGGTCGTAGAAGTCGGCATTAGGTATCAGGCCCCGCTTCTCGCCAGGCAAGTCAACGCCGAGCTTATAGCCGAAGCCCATAGAAACCATATAGTCACGCCAAGTATTCATCGCATTCTGAACACTGCCATATTTGGATATGTTCGTATTGAGCATATGATAGAGTCCCCAGCAAAAGAATCCGTTACAAGATGTCGAGAGGGCTGGTACCAGAGGCAAGGGAGAAGCATGACCGTGACATCCCACATGCAGTCCTCGGAAATTGAAGCCATGACCACAGGGATAAGGTGTCTTTTCATCGATAATGCCCTCAGTCATGAATGTAAGCCCTTGCGATGTCTTAAAGGTAGACCCTGGAGGGTAGAGTCCCATAATGCTTCGATTGAGCAGCGGGCGCCACGGATCCATACTGAGCAGACGATGGTTCTTGCTACGCTCACGTCCCACCATCATACGGGCATCATAAGACGGGGAGGAGACCATGCATAGTATTTCCCCTGTAGAAGGCTCAATAGCGACGATGCTACCTATCTTCCCCTCCATCAATCGTTCGCCAAGCGCCTGCAACTCGTAGTCGATACTCAGCGTCAGATTCTTGCCTGGCTTGGGTTTACGGTCCAAGGCACCATTCTGATAACGACCCTGGATGCGACCATGAGCATCGCGCAGCAATATCTGTATACCCTTTTCGCCGCGCAACTGCTTCTCGTAACTACGCTCAACCCCTTGCTTACCAATATAGTCACCAGGCTGATAGTAGTCGTCTTCCTCAATATCAGCAGGCGACACCTCTGCGACATCACCCAGCACATGGGCAGCCATTCCACTCTGATAACAGCGAACACTACGCTTCTGCACATAGAAACCAGGGAATCGGAACATCTTTTCACGGAAAATGCTGAAATCCTTGTCGGTCAACTGACTCAGGAAAAGCTGCTGAGTAAAACGGGAGTAACCAGGATTGCGATTGCGATCCTTGATAGTCTCCATCCTGCGGTCAAACTCCTCCTTAGTGATACTTAAGGCCTTACAAAACTCCAAGGTGTCCAGATGGCCCACAGCCTCATTCATAACCACCATAATATCATACGACGGCTGGTTATAGACCATCAGTTTGCCGTTACGATCTGTGATAACACCACGTGAAGGAAACTCAACTTTCTTGAGGAAGGCATTTGAGTCGGCGCTCTTCTTGTAGTCATCGCTTGTAATCTGTAACGTAAATAGCCGGATAATATAGACAGTTACTATCAGAATAGCCACTGCCCCAATAATATACTTCCGCTGCTCCAGACTATTATGCTCCTTCACTTTTTACGAACACTTTCGATTGCAAGTATCAT
>DFGG01000021.1:7777-8169 GCA_002371695.1 bacterium UBA3756 | reverse complement strand
AAGGTGCTCATCAACACCGTCGACCATCTCCTCGGCCGCAAGGAGGGTGAGGACATGGACCTTATCACCTACGTTACCGACCGTGCCGGCCACGACCTCCGCTACGCCATCGACTCGTCGAAACTGCAACGCGAACTCGGCTGGGAGCCCTCGCTCCAGTTCGAGGAGGGCATCGAGAAGACCGTCCGCTGGTATCTCGACAACCAGGAGTGGCTCGACAACGTCACCTCCGGCGACTACCAGAAGTATTACGAAAATATGTATCAAAACCGTTAATAGTTTAGTATACTGCGGTAATTCCGCAGCCCCGCCTATGAAGAAAATATTGCTATTAGGCTCAGGAGAACTGGGCAAGGAGTTCGTCATCGCCGCCATGCGTGCCGGCCAGTATG
>DFGG01000021.1:0-7723 GCA_002371695.1 bacterium UBA3756 | reverse complement strand
CCATGCGTGCCGGCCAGTATGTCATCGCTTGTGATCGCTACGACAATGCCCCTGCCATGCAGGTGGCCGACGAGCGCGAGGTATTCTCTATGCTCGATGGCGATGCCCTCGAGGCCGTGGTCAACAAGCACAAGCCCGACATCATCGTGCCTGAGATCGAGGCCATCCGCACCGAGCGCCTCTTTAAGTTCGAGGAGCAGGGCATCCAGGTAGTCCCCTCAGCCCGTGCCGTCAACTACACTATGAATCGCCGTGCCATCCGCGACTTGGCCGCCAAGGAACTGGGCTTGCGCACGGCGAAGTATTTCTATGCCAAGACCTTTGAAGAGTTCAAGAAGGCCGCCGACGAGATTGGTTTCCCCTGTGTCGTCAAGCCCTTGATGTCGTCCTCCGGCCACGGTCAGAGCTATGTGCATAACGACGACGAACTGGAGACGGCCTTCCGCGAGGCCATGGAGGGTTCGCGCGGCGACGTGAAGGAGGTCATCATCGAGGAGTTCATCGACTTCCAGTCTGAGTTCACCCTCCTCACTGTCACCCAGCAGCACGGCTGGCCTACGCTCTTCTGTCCGCCCATCGGCCATGTGCAGAAGTCGGGCGACTATCGTGAGTCGTGGCAGCCCTACAAGATTTCCGACGAAGCCCTCAAACAGGCCCAGATGATGGCCGACAAGGTGACGAAGGCCCTCACGGGTGCCGGCATCTGGGGCGTGGAGTTCTTCCTCACCAAGCAGGGCGAGGTCATCTTCTCTGAACTCTCGCCGCGTCCCCATGATACTGGCATGGTGACCCTCGGCCACACCACCAATCTCTCCGAGTTCGAACTTCATCTGCGTGCTGTCCTCGGCCTGCCTATCGCGGGTATCCATCTGGAGCATGCCGGAGCATCGGCCGTCATCCTCTCTCCCGTCGAGGCTTCTACACCAGTAGACCGTTCGTTGCTGCCCTACAACCTCGAGGAGGCCTTGAAGGAAGACCGCACCCGCATCCGTATCTTTGGCAAGCCCGAGGCTCACAAGGGCCGTCGCATGGGCGTCGTGCTCTGCTACGGCGAAGTGGGCGACGACGTGGATGCCCTCCGCGACAAGGCCAAGCGGCTGGCAAAGACCGTCTTAGGAACTGATCCTTATGCAAAACTTAGAGATTAAACTCATCGATTTGCCTAAGATCACTGACCCTCGGGGGAATCTGACCTTTGCAGAGGCTCAACAGATAGTGCCTTTCGACATCAAACGGGCCTATTGGGTCTACGACGTGCCGGGAGGGGAGAGTAGGGGAGGTCATGCCCACAAGCGGCTCCAGCAGTTCGTCGTAGCCCTGAGCGGCTCCTTCCATGTCACTCTCGACAATGGTCATGAGCGTAAGACTGTCCTGCTGAACCATCCCTGGCAGGGCCTGCTCATCGATGTCAACACCTGGCGCACGCTCGACGACTTCTCCTCGGGAGCCGTGTGCCTGGTGCTGGCCTCCGAGCATTATGACGAGAGTGACTACATCTATGATTACGAGGAATTCCTAAGTTTCGTCGGATGTTCGAGATAGTCAGATATACTGCACAGAGGGCCGACGAGTGGAACCGCTTCGTGGCAGCGTCGAAGAACGGCACGTTCCTCTTCGATCGCCGCTTCATGGATTATCATAGTGATAGATTCTCCGACTATTCCCTCATGGTTTATCTTAAGGGAAGGCTTTATGCTCTTTTGCCAGCTAATGCTGATGGCCAGACCTTGGTGTCCCACGGTGGCTTGACTTATGGCGGGTTGGTGATGGGCAAAGAGTGCTCCGCTGCAGGTATTCTGGAAGTGTTTAGGACTCTGAATGACTCTTTGCGCCGTGAGGGGTTCCATAAGGTTGTATATAAGGCGATACCATGGATATATCATCAGCTGCCCTCGGAAGAGGACCTCTATGCGCTGACGGATGTCTGCCAGGCTCAGTTGGTTATCCGTGATATCTCGTCTGCTATTATGGGGCGTCATCGCTTGAAGTTCACTGAGTCGAGACGCTCGGGATTGCGTAAGGCGCTACGACGGGGACTATTGGTGGAAGAAAGTAATGATATCGAAGGCTTCTGGCAGATTCTCCGAGAAAACCTGGCTTCGAAATATGGTGTCTGTCCGGTTCATAATGTTGCTGAATTGCTGTTATTAAAGAATCGTTTCCCCGATCAGATCAAGTTATGGATAGTCAGTAACGATGGTCGGCTTGTTGGAGGAACTTTGCTCTTCCTCACGCCTCAGGTGCTTCACACTCAGTATATATCCGCCAACCCGGAAGGCAAGGCATGTGGAGCAATCGACCTGCTCTTCGATACCCTTATCAACGACGTATATCAAGATTATCCGTATATCGATTTTGGAAAGTCGACGGTGAGCGACAGTGCTCGACTGAATTATCAGCTCATCTTTCAGAAGGAAGGTTTTGGGGGCCGTGCTGTCTGTTATGATACTTACGAATGGATGCTATGATTAAATACCTTGATTTGAAACGGATTAATGATATGCACGATGCCGAGTTGCGTCAGGCTGTCGGTCGCGTGTTCGATATTGGCTGGTATCTAAAGGGAGAGGCCACACGCCTCTTCGAGCAGCACTATGCCGAATACATCGGCACCCGTCACTGCATCGGCTGCGGCAACGGCCTCGATGCACTCACGCTCATCCTTCGAGGCTATATCGAACTGGGTGTGATGGCTCCGGGCGATGAGGTCATCGTGCCCGCTACCACCTTTATCGCCTCCATTCTCGCCATCACCGACTGCGGTTTGCGTCCTGTCCTTGTGGATGCCTCACCCGACACCCTCCAGATTGACGACTCCCTCATCGAAGCTGCCATCACCGGGCGCACCCGTGCCCTGATGATAGTCCATCTCTATGGCCGCTGTGCCTATACTCCTCTCATCGGCGACATCTGCCGCCGCCATCATCTGAAGCTCATCGAGGATAATGCGCAAGCTCATGGCTGCCGTTTCATGTATGCTGAGTCTCCGTCTCAGCCCCGTCGCACCGGTTCCCTCGGTGATGCCGCTGGTCACAGTTTCTACCCCGGCAAGAACCTCGGTGCCCTCGGTGATGCCGGGGCTGTCACTACCGATGATGATAATCTGGCAGAGGTCATCCGTGCCATCGCCAATTACGGAAGTCGTGAGAAGTACGTCCATCTTTATCAGGGCCGCAATAGTCGCATTGATGAGTTGCAGGCTGTCATGCTCGACGTGAAACTCCGTTACCTCGATGCAGAGAATCAGCGGCGCAAGGAGATTGCTTATATATATATAAATAAGGTGGAGAATTCTCTCCTCAGCATTCCGAATCCTGACCGTGATAGCGTCTGGCACGTCTTCCCCATACTCTGCCCTCAGCGCGACACGCTCCAGCGTTATCTGCTCGACAACGGCGTGCAGACTCAGGTTCACTATCCCATCCCGCCCCATCGCCAGCAGTGCTATCGGCAGGCCTGGCCCTCGCTCACCCTGCCTGTCACTGAACTCATCAGCGCTCAGGAACTCAGCCTCCCCTGCCATCAGGCCATGACAACAGAAGAGGCCGGCACCATTGCCAACCTCCTCAATGATTTCCGCCCATAGCGCAGCATCCGTTCCCTTCGTTCCGTATACTGCGGCATTGCCGCAGTTCTCCCTCGTCACGTCACTCCGGCAGCAGCAGCACCGTGGCGCTCCTCGCCGCCTGCGCTCCCATCACGAGCACCTGCGCAATATCCGCCGTCTTGCTCGGCCCGCTGATAAACGTCCCGTACCCGTCGTACGTCTTGTCGAACTCTATCCGCCTGTAAGCCTCGTGCATATTGTTCACTATCTGGCTCTTCGGCAGCAGTATCACCAGATTCTCGGAGATGAAGCACACAGCCTTTTCCTTCATCGTCTGAGTAATCCATACACAGGCATTCTCAGCCACGCCGAACTGCCCGCGGATGATGCCAACATCGGTGCCGTTCAGGTCGCGGGCCCTGCCAACGGTGTCGGGGTTCCTCGTGGCGATAGTTACCTCTGGCAGGTTCGAGGCAATCTCCTTTGCCTCTGGATACAACTCCCTGACAATCTCATTGATGTCCTGGCCTTCCTTCACCTCTATCACGTGACCGCCTACGCTCTCCGTCATCTTGATAAACTGCACCAACGGGTCGGGGTAGGTGATGGCCTTGATGTCGCTCAGGTCGGGCATGTCGAATTTCTCTCTGACGTTCGCCCGGTATCTCTTCAGTATATCTTCTTTGCTTGCCATAATTTCAATTCTTCAATCTTTCAATCCTTCAATTCTTTAATCAGTTCGTGGAACGGCTTCTTGGGGAATTCCATCATCTTGTGGCCTTCGGCCCAGGGGTTCAGCCCGCAGTTTATCAGGGGTGAGGGGATGATGTTGGCCCAGTGGGCAAGCCCGGTGGCAAAGTTGTAGATGCCGCTGTTGCCATAGAGCGTGCTCATGCCCTTGCACATCAGTTTCTTCTGTGGGTTGGCCGTGCCGAAGTCATCGAGTTGCTGGCGCCACAGATAGATCTGATCGCCCAGGTTTACTTTCGCTGGACAGAGTGTCTGGCAACTGTTGCAGAGTGTACATGCGCTGACGTTACCCGAGTGCTTCTGCGGGTCGCGCAGCATGCCGAGGTTGATGCCGATGGGGCCGGGGATGAAATAGCTATATGAGTATCCTCCGCTGCGGCGATACACAGGACAGGTGTTCATACATGATCCGCAACGGATGCACTTGAGGGCCTCCCAGTGCTCAGGGTTGCCGATCCATTCACTCCGACCGTTGTCCACCAGAACAATGTGCATAGGCTGGGCCGTCGGACGCGCCTTGCGGAAGTGTGAGGTGAAGGTCGTCGTCGGCTGGCCGGTGCCGGCGCGGCAGAGCATGCGCTGGAAAACGGCCAGACAGTCGTAGTTGGGGATAATCTTCTCTAACCCGATGGCAGCGATGTGCAGCTTAGGGCATGACGTCGACATGTCCGCATTGCCCTCGTTGGTGCATACCACGATGTCACCCGTCTCAGCGATGCCGAAGTTGCCGCCTGTCATGCCCGCATCAGCGGTCAGGAACTCATTGCGGAGGCTCAGACGTGCTACGTATGTTAGGTATGTGGGATCGTGATTACCCTTCTCGCTGCCCAGCTTCTCCTCGAACAGCTCGCCCACGTCGTCGTGGTTCAGGTGAATGGCTGGCATTACGATATGGCTCGGCTTCTGCCCCTTCAACTGGATGATGCGCTCGCCGAGGTCGGTCTCCACCACTTCGATGCCGTGCTCTTCAAGATAGGGGTTCATTTCGCATTCCTCGGTCAGCATCGACTTTGACTTCACAATCTTCTTTACATTATGGTTCTTCAGAATACCGTAGACAATTTCGTTGAACTCTTTGGCATCTTTCGCCCAATGCACAATACAGCCGTTTTTCTCGGCGTTTGTGGCAAATTGATCGAGATATTCGTCGAGATGTGTGATGGTGTGACGCTTGATTTGAGAAGCTTTCTCTCGTAGCTGTTCCCACTCTTCAAGACCGTATGCCATATTGTCACGTTTGGTACGTACTGACCAGAAAGTGGCATCATGCCACTTGGCGTATGTCTGGTTCTTTAAGAACTCTTTTGCTGCTATACTATGTCCTGTACTCATTTTAATTATTTATGATTTACGGATTTATTATTTGCTGTTTATAATCCTGCGGCAAGGATTTCCACCACATGCTTGAACTCTACGTCGAGGCCTTGTTTCTTGGCAATACCTGCCATGTGCATCAGGCACGAACAGTCGGGACCAGTCACGTAGCGGGCACCTGTCTTAATATGGCGTTGCACTTTGTCAATACCCATCTGGGCGCTCACCGCTGTCTCCTCCACGGCAAACATACCGCCGAAGCCGCAGCATTCGTCGGGTCGCTCAGGCTCCAACACCTGAATACCCTCTACTAAATTCAGCAAGTCTTTGATCTTGTTGAACTTAGGGATATTCTCCTCGCTGGGCGAACTCAGTCCCAGTTCTCTGACACCATGGCAGCTGTTGTGCAGGCTTACCTTGTGGGGGAAAGTGCCAAGCGGATGGTTCACCTTTACTACGTCGTGAAGGAACTCCACCACATCCATAATTTTACCAGAAGTTACGCACTCGTGTTTGCCTTTCAGCAAGCGGGGGTAATTCAATTTCACAAAGGCCACACAACTGACTGATGGGGCCACTACATAATCAAACTCCTTGAATTTCTCCTCAAACTTTTCTGCCAAGGGAATGGCTTGCTTTTCAAAGCCAGCGTTCGCCATCGGCTGTCCGCAACAGGTCTGGTTCAGCGGATAGGTTACGTCAAGGCCTAGATGTTTTAATAGCTTGTAGGTGGCTAAGCCTACCTCAGGGTATACCACGTCTACATAGCAGGGGATAAATAGACCGATTTTCATTGTTCGTTAGTGTATAGTTACTTAATATTTTTAGTCATTACAGGCTACAAATTTAGTGAAAAAAATCCAAAAATACTAATTAATATGTGTTTCTGACTGTCTTTTTATGCTTTATTAAATGTAATTGTGTACCTTTGTGGCACAATTTTTGTAGCATTATCAGTGTGTAACTAAATTAAGAAGAATATGAATTACAACAACGAATTGAATTTCGACACAACGATGACTCGCGACCGCGAGTTGTCCATGTCTCAGGCTTTCCCTGCACTCATGCGGAAGGTTTATGTATGGATGACATTGGCTCTGATTATTACGGGGGTGACAGCCTATGGTGTAGCCAATAGTCCAGGTGTGATTAATGCCATCTACTCCAACTCTGCAGTCATGTGGGGACTGATTATTGCCGAACTGGCTCTGGTCATTGGTATCAGTGCTGCTATCAACCGCCTGTCGCTTGCCACGGCAACACTACTCTTTGTTCTCTACTCTGCCATCAATGGTGTGGTGCTCTCTTCCATCTTCCTTGTCTATACGACATCTTCTATAGCTAGCGTGTTCTTTATTACTGCTGGTACTTTCGCTGTGATGGCATTTTTTGGTTATACAACTAAAGCCGACCTTACCTCTTTGGGGAAAATCTTATTGATGGCCCTGATAGGTTTGATTATAGCTTCGCTAGTCAATGTGTTTTTCCTAAAGAGTACAGGCTTTGATTTAATCATCAGTTATGTCGGAGTGCTGATCTTCGTCGGCCTGACGGCTTATGATTCGCAGAAAATCAAGCAAATGTTGATGATGGCACCAGATGCAGGGGAATCTTCTCAGAAACTTGCATTGCTTGGAGCTCTATCGCTTTATCTTGACTTTATTAATCTCTTTATTTACCTGCTCCGCATTCTTGGGAAAAGGGAATGATTTCAAGAGAAATTTATCTCAATAGGCCTATACTCTATATATTATATATAAGGTATAGGCCTTCTAATTGTCAATAATCTCGAAAACTTTCACTGATTTTGAAAAATAATTGGCTAAAAATTTGGATGGTATCGAAAAAGTGCGTACCTTTGCATCCGCTTTCGCTCAAAAACGATGGCGAGGCACAATAGAAAGAGTTCTTTGAAAGATTTACATAGACAGAAGTAGTACAAGAAGCGAATGCCTCTTTGAGGCATTTGGGTATGAAGAAACGAACCGTCAAAACAAGATTTGTTTTACTTGATACTTTAAGGATAGTCGTTCTGAGACAAAGCAAGCGTATGCCGTCCTTTTATGGGCTGGCAATGCAAGATACAGATTATACAGTGAAGAGTTTGATCCT
>DFGG01000048.1:2030-6005 GCA_002371695.1 bacterium UBA3756 | reverse complement strand
CCCGCCACAGCATGGAGGTTCCTGGCAAGTCTACGGAAGTTCCTGGCAAGTCTACGGAAGCTCCTGGCAATTGCCAGGAGCTTCCATGGAGCAGAAAGAAGCCTCTTTACGGCTGCCATGAAAATGCGATAGTCATAGTTACTATGGCTGGCTCGCTTTTTAACCTATTTGTCGTAGTCATGGGCACCTGGGGTGAACTCAGGGTTCATTGATCTGTTCCCCAAAGATGAGAATAGGAAACGGAAGTCAGCCAGGGCTTCCGTTTTCTTTTCGTCTTGTGTTAGTCGTAGGGTCACCTGGCTAGTCGCTTTGACTCACTCCTATTTATCGTTATAGTGTTCCTCGGCTTGGACTATTAGCACTGTTACTCGATTGTCGTATATGTCATAGATTATACGGTCGTGGGCAGTAATGTGGCGGGAATAGGTAATATCATTGCCGCCGATCAAAGCCTCAGGATGTCCCAATCCTGTACGAGGATGCTGCATGATATCCATTAGAATCTTCGTTGCCTTCTTGAAGAGATTCGGATTAGACTTCTTCCACTTGCGCAGAGTCTTGTCAGCCTCCTTGGAATACTCAATCGTGTATTTCATAGGCTGTCGAAATAGTTCTGCATCTCTTCTGGAGTACTACATGAGATGGTTTCGCCATTAGCATATTCGCGACGGGCCTTATTGATAGAGCGGCGCATGGCTGGCGTGATGGTCTTGTCATCGCTAATGGTGGCTACGCGTACCGATGCCACACCACGAATCAGCTTCAAAGCCTTTTTGATGTCGGCTATGAGCGCATTGTCTTCCAGCGTAATAATCATCTGTGCAGGTTTGGAAATTGCTGTTGCCATATCGTTATCGTTTAATGATTCTTGATTGCAAAAATACAAAATAATTATGAAAGTAACCGTATTTCCACTTGCCTTTTATATATTATTAAAAAATCAGAGATCAGAGGGACAGGTCGCGTTTTGTCGCAAATAGCCAGCCCTGTCGCAACAAATCGAAGAAATTTTGGAGGAAATATTTGGAATATTGCCCGATTCGTTGTATCTTTGCAATGTCTATTAGAACAAACAACGTCTGAGCGACAATATGTTTAACAATTTAAAACTGTAAGAATTATGAAGCAGAAAGATGAAAAAAAGGACACTAAGGTTCTGTCACAGGAAGAGTTAGAGAACATTACGGGTGGTAAGAGACCTCCATTCACAGACAAGTAAGTTTCGAATATTGATATCCAAAATGAGAGCCTGCAGAATGCCTGCAGGCTCTCTTTTTGAAACTAGTCATGGGGACACCTCCTCACCTCCTCACAAATACATTTACCTGACTATCTTTTTAATAGTCCCGTCGGGGTATCGGGCAACGCAAAGGGTGCCGGGAGCGGGATTAGTAAGGCGACGCCCCTGCAGGTCATAATAGGCGACGGAGCGGCCTAACCTCTCCCACGTTGTAGCCTCATGGATGGCGTCGGCGGAGCTGATGAAGCGGAAGGAAATGAGGCCGTCATTTTCGCGGATATCGGTGATAGGGCGCGAAAGCAGCTTTCGTCCCGCAGCATTGGGGGAGAGCGTGACGGCTGCAGGGGTGCTGTCGTCGGTGAGACAATCGTTGAGGATAGTGCCGTCCACGACGTATGGATAGGCCGTTTGTGTCATCAAACGGGTGCGCCCGAAGGCATCGTCAAGGGAGTCGCGGTACTCTCTGGGCACGGAGAATACATCGTTGGGCAGCGTCGCATGGTAGTATTCCTGAACATAGTCGCGCAGACAGTCTACAAACGACCGGCTATCGGCCAGGACGGGATAGACGATGACGTTTTCCCCACTGTTGGGGAACAATGAGGAAGAGCCATATTCGGAGATGTGGGTCACGAGCAGGCCATGGCCGGGCAGGGCATAGTCGAACGACTGCCACTGGCGGTTCTCGAGCATGAAGCACTCGTCGGACTTGGCATCGTTGCGCACAAGATAGGCACTGCCACCATCCGTCAGTGGCCGCAGGTCGTCGATGGCTGTAGGCTGCAAGAGTTCCTCAGGCTCCAGCCAGCCACAAAGATAACGCTCATAGGCGGAATAGCCCACAGGCTGCCAGCCACCGCCAGAATAGCAGCCACCGTCCATCAGGTCCCACTCGTCGAACACGATATAGTCATCGACATTTTCGTCGACATTATAGAGGTCTGGCAGACCAAGGCAGTGGGAGAATTCATGTAGCAGGGTGCCGAAGCCGTCCTGGCGCATGTCGGGCCACACCAGCTCGTTGGTGCAGGCATAGAGGCTCAGACGGAACTTGCCACCAACGGTATAGGGAGCATAGCCCGACTTGGGCCACACATATTCTGCGGGAGCCCCCACGACATTCTCGCCGGGACCAGCATAGACCACCAGCACCGACTCGATGGAGCCGTCGCCATTCCAGTCGTAGCGGGAGAAGTCGGCCCCCTGCTCAATGGCCTTCTGACAGGCGTCCTTGATCATCGTGGTGGCCCTATTGTCGGAAGCGTATTTAGTATTCGCTCCATAAAACTCGCGCTTTTCAGGCAGGGTGACAGGGCCCAACACATCGAAGGTGACGCGGAACTGTCCCCGACTCTGTTCGAGGAAATAGTCTCGCATAGAGCCATGCGCTCCATGTTCGGAGTAGCCGGGCTGGTTGGCGATATCATTCCATACCTGCTGCACATTTGGCACTGTGAAAGACACATCGCTATATGCTGCAAGAATGATAGGGATGCAGATATCGCCTATGGCAGGAGAGGATGCACGAGTGGCAACGGCACGGGTGCGTGCTGCATCACCATCGGCGGTGAAACAACCACCTGGAGGAAGTAAGCGCCTGCTCTGAGCGCTGACCGAAAGGACGGCCAGCGCAGAGAGCAGACAAATGGTTACAAAACTCTTCAATTCTTCAATTTTTCAATTCTTCAATTCTTCCCACACGGTGCCCACGGCTTGAGGGTCTTGAAGAAGTCATTGCCCTTGTCGTCGACGAGGATGAAGGCGGGGAAGTCCTCCACGTCAATCTTCCAGATGGCCTCCATACCGAGCTCGGGATACTCCACGCACTCGATCGACTTGATAGAACTCTGTGACAGAACTGCTGCCACACCGCCTATGCTACCCAGGTAAAAACCACCATATTTCTGGCAAGCATCAGTGACCACCTGCGAACGGTTGCCCTTAGCAATCATCACCAGTGATGCACCGAGCGACTGGAACTCGTCGACGTAGGGATCCATACGGTTGGCCGTAGTGGGACCCATCGAACCGCAGGGATAGCCCTCTGGCGTCTTGGCGGGTCCGGCATAAAGCACGGGGTACTTCTTGAAGTACTCGGGCATCGGCTCACCGGCATCGATGCGGGCCTTCAGCTTGGCGTGGGCAATGTCGCGGGCCACGATGATGGTGCCCTTCAGGTTGACACGGGTGGAGACGGAATACTTAGACAGTTCCTTGCGCACGGCATCGATACCCTCATTGAGGTCGATCTCGATGGTATTCTGTCCCTCACCAGCCTTGGCATATTCAGCAGGGATCAGTTCTGAGGGGTTAGAGTCCATCTTCTCGAGCCAGATACCGTCGGCATTAATCTTGGCCTTGATGTTACGGTCGGCAGAGCAACTCACGCCCATGCCAATAGGACAAGAGGCACCGTGGCGCGGCAGGCGAATGACACGGATGTCGTGGGCCAGGTACTTACCGCCGAACTGTGCACCGAGACCGATCCTATGGGCTTCGTCGAGCAGTTTCTGCTCCAGGTCGATGTCACGGAAGGCACGGCCTGTCTCATCGCCTGTAGTAGGCAGCGAGTCGTAGTACTTGATGGAGGCGAGCTTCACGGTGAGCAGATTCTTCTCTGCCGATGTGCCACCGATGACGAAGGCGATGTGGTAGGGCGGACAGGCAGCGGTGCCAAGGCTCTTCATCTTCTCCACGAGGAAGGGGATGAGGGTGCCCTCGTTCTGGATGGTGGC
>DFGG01000048.1:1722-1940 GCA_002371695.1 bacterium UBA3756 | reverse complement strand
TTGGCCGAGCCGCCACCCTTGGCCACCATCACGAAACGGTACTCAGCACCCTCGGTGGCCTCGATATCAATCTGTGCAGGCAGGTTGCAACGGGTGTTCACCTCGTCGTACATGGTCAGCGGGGCATTCTGCGAGTAACGCAGGTTGTCCTGAGTGAAGGTATTGAACACACCCAGTGAGAGAGCCTCTTCGTCCTCGAAGCCGGTCCACACCTGCTG
>DFGG01000048.1:1475-1664 GCA_002371695.1 bacterium UBA3756 | reverse complement strand
TCCACACCTGCTGGCCCTTCTCGCCATGGATGATCGCCGTGCCTGTATCCTGACAGAAGGGCAGGATGCCACGAGCAGCCACCTCGGCATTGCGGAGGAACTGCAGGGCCACATACTTATCGTTCTCCGAGGCCTCCGGGTCGTTGAGGATGGCAGCCACCTGCAGGTTATGCTCGCGGCGCAGCATGA
>DFGG01000048.1:0-1406 GCA_002371695.1 bacterium UBA3756 | reverse complement strand
CATCGTGGAAGGCCTGCTGGGCCAGCAAGGTTAAAGCCTCCTTGGAGACCTTCACAATCTGTTTTCCTTCAAACTCTGCGGTGCTGACACCGTCTTTTGTCAAAAGGCGATACTCTGTCTTGTCTTCGCCCATCTGAAACATCGGGGCGTACTTGAATTCTACTGGTTTTGTTGCCATAATTGTATTTGTTTGGTAATCTGTGAAAATATCTGTGTAATCGGCTTGCCGCTTCGCTTGTCGAAGAAATCTGTGTATTAGTATCCGAACACTTCCTCTGTCGTCAGTCGGCGGATGGGGCCTATCTTCTCCAGAGTCTCTATGTTCAGTTCTTTCTCGTCACCCAGGATGAGGTAGCGGAGGGGCTTGTTGGCCATGTTCGCCTTCTCGAAGTTGACGATGTCCTGCAGGGTGACCTTCGGCAGGTCGGCGTAGATCTTCTGATTGAGGTCATAGTCGAGTCCCAACTGCTGCATGGCATGCCATCTGCTGATGATACCCATCTTGGTGACTCGCTGGCTGGCAAGTTGCTTGGCGAGACCCTCCTTGGCGATGCCGAAGGCGTTCTCACTGGCAGGCAACTCGTTGGTGATCTCCTGGAAGTGGCTGATACAGTCAGCCATCTTGTCGTTCTGCGTGATGATGTGGGTGAAGAAGCTCTCCTTCTCTCCCTTCCTGCCGGCACGGCTGTAGTAGGCAGAGGCATTGTAGGCCAGGCCGCGTGCCTCGCGCATCTCCTGGAACACGATGCCGTTCATGCCGCCGCCGAAGTACTCGTTGAACACGGCCTGGACGGCAGCCTCTTCGATATGCCAGTCGCGCTGCTCGTTGTGGTAGGCACGCATATAGATGTTCTTGGCATCGTATGGGGCAATCCATACCTCATTCTGGTTGGCTTCCTGCTTCACATAATAGTTGTTCTGAGGCACCGGCAGGCGTTTCTTGGCCGTCTGGTGGGTCTTGTCGATGACGGCAGCGACCTCCTGCAGGCTCATCGGACCGTAGTAGTTCACGCTGTGCTCATAGTTGCTGAGTTTCTTCACAAGGTCGATGAACACCTGGGGATCAGTATCCTTCAGTTGCTGCTCGCTGAGGATGTCGCGCTCTGCATTTCGGGGGCCGTAGATACCGTATGAACAGAGCGCAGCGTAGTTGTAGCGCTGGTTCTTCTTGGCATCCTCACGCCCCTTCATGATCTTCTTGACCAGGGCGTCGTAGGCTTCTCTGTCCACCTGTGCATGGTTCAGCACTTCCTCCAGCAACGACAGGGCAGGCTGCATATTCTCCTGAAGGCCGCTCAGGCTGATGTTGAGCACGTCGTCCCATACGATGGCAGAGAAACTGCAGGCCAGTTCGTAGAACTTCTGCTTCACGTCGCTGGGTCTCATCTTGTCAGTCCCGAGGTAGT
>DFGG01000068.1 GCA_002371695.1 bacterium UBA3756 | reverse complement strand
CCCGTGGATGTCAGCATGATGCTCGACGGCCACTTCACCACCAATATCGATCTCTCGTACAATTTCCGTCTGCCTAAGTTCGGACTGAAGGATGCCAGCATCGGCGTGACGCTCTACAACATCTTCTCGGCCAAGTACGACAACAACGGCTGGGCAGCACCGGCCTTCGAAATGCAGAACGGACAGGTCGTCGCTACGGGCTGGGATACTCACGACCAGTATGAGGCAGGCTTCGCCCCTTCGGCACCGTTCAACGTGATGGCTCATCTCTCTCTCAATTTCTAATAAATGGCAGCATACATCAGTGAGCATTGGCTCGACATATTGACCACGGTACTCGGCCTGATTTACATCTGGCTCGAGTACCGTGCTTCTATCGCACTCTGGGTGGTGGGCATCATCATGCCAGCCCTCGACATCTATCTCTATTGGAGCCACGGACTCTATGGCGATGCGGGCATGGCGGTCTACTATACCCTGGCGGCCATCTATGGCTATGCCGTGTGGAAGTTCGGACGCAAGAATCATGGGGACAGGTCGCTTGATGCCGGGCAGAATCATGGGGACAGGTCGCTTGATGCCGGGCAAAGCCCGGATCAAGGACCTGTCCCCATGATTCTGCCCATCACGCACACGCCGGCCCGTCTCTACCTGCCTATCGCTATCTTTTTCTTTGCGGCCTGGGGCATCACCTATTATATATTAATAAGGTGGACCAACTCCACTGTGCCTGTGCTCGACTCCTTCACCAACGCCCTTTCCTTCGTAGGTCTTTGGGCATTGGCCCGCAAGTATATCGAGCAGTGGTTCTTCTGGATTGTCGTCGATGCCGTCTGCACGGTGCTCTATGTACAGAAGGGCATCCCCTTCAAGGCCGGACTCTACGGCCTCTATGTGGTGATAGCCATCGCAGGTTATTTCAAGTGGCGGCAGATGATGAAGGAGAGTAAGAGTGAATAGTGAAGAGTGAATAGTGAAGAGTGAATAGTGAATAGTTTGGGCTGTTTATGAGTGATTGTTTTCCGTTGATAGGGGATTTTAGAGCTTACGATGCCGTTGTTCTGGCCGATGGCGATTTCCCCAGTGCTCCCCAGCCGCTGAGGCTGCTCCGCGAGGCACCGTTCGTCTGTGCCTGCGACGGGGCCGTGAGGCTTTATCCTGAGGCTGATGTCGTGGTGGGTGATGGTGACTCGGTGCCCGATGCGCTTCGTAGCCGACTGGTGCAGGTGGATGAGCAGGACGACAACGACTTGACGAAGGCTACTCGCTACTGTCTTGCCCAGGGGCATCATCACATTGTCTATCTGGGTGCCACGGGGGGCCGTGAGGATCACACCCTCGGTAATATCTCACTGATGGTGCGCTATGCCGCTGAGATGGGGGTGCATCCGCTGATGGCTACCGACCACGGCTGGTTTGTGGTGGCGCAGGGCGATGCCGTATTCGAGTCGTTCGCAGGCCAGCAGGTGAGTATCTTCAATATCAGCAGCACGGTTCTCCGCTCTGAGGGACTGAAGTGGCAGGTATACCCCTACCGACAGTTATGGCAGGGTACGCTCAACGAGGCTACTTCGGAGAAGTTCACCCTCGGAGGCGACGGTATTTACGTGGTGTTCAGGACTTACGTCGCGAAATAACCACCGACAGACCCATTGACAGCAGTAGTATGCTAAAGATGATGACCAGCGACCACACCGTGGGTACCTCGATGTGCCAGAACACGTCGAGCAGCATCTTGACACCTACAAAGCTCAGGATGATGCCCAGACCATATTTCAGATACGTGAAGTACTGTGCGATGGCTGCCAGCGCAAAATAGAGGGCGCGCAATCCGAGGATGGCGAAGATGTTCGACGTGAGTACGATAAACGGATCACGGCTGACACTGAACACGGCAGGTATCGAGTCTACGGCGAAGGCGACGTCAGTCGTCTCAATCACAATCAGGGCGATAAACAGCGGCGTGGCCATCCATTTACCGTTACCTCCCTTCACAAAGAAATCACCTCCGTGCATCTGGTCTGTAACCGGGAAGAACTTCTTGAACACTTTCACAAAGATATTCTTTGAGGGGTCCACATCCCCGTCCTCGTGATTCCCAAACATCTTGATGCCGGTATAGATCAGGAAGATGCCAAAGACGGCCAGGATCCATTCGAAGCGCATGATGAGGGCCGTGCCTGCGAAGATGAAGACGCTTCGGAGTACCAGGGCGCCGAAGATGCCCCAGAAGAGTACCTCGTGCTGGTACTTTCGTTCGATACCGAAGAACGAGAAGAGCATCAGGAACACGAACAGATTGTCCATCGACAGCGACTTCTCTATCAGATAGCCTGCAAGGAATTCTGTTGCCATCTCGTGGGAGTCGCCCGGATAGTAAAGATAGATGCCCAGGCAGAATAGCAATGACACGCCTATCCATACGGCTGTCATCTTCAGTGCTTCACTCACGTTCACCTCGTGCTGTCCGTTCTTCCCAAATGACTTCAGGTCGATGAACAGCATGACTAATACTAACACATAGAATAGTATCCATCCCCAAAAGGGTATGATTTCTGTTCCCATTACTTGTTATTATCTGAAAAAATCGGTGCAAAGTTACATCATTTTGAATAAAATGCATGCATTTGTGAACATTTTTTCACGTTTTATTGCCTTCAGGCTTGTGAGTATCGGATATTCTTGCTATCTTTGTGGCGTTAATCTGTGATAAGATGAAAGACAACCAGATCGTTGAGGCTCCGTTGGTGAAGTTGGCCGTCTGTCTGATGGCGGGCATCATTGCTGGCCAGTACCTGATGCTGTCGGTGCCTTTACTGCCAGTGTTTACGGCGGTGGTGGCAGCTTGTCTGTTGCTGTGGCGCTGGCCCCAGTGGCAGTCGGTCATGATTTCCGTGGGCGTCGTGGTGCTTGGCATGTTGCTGATGCAGTGGCAGAAAGAGCGTCTGCACGTGGAGTGGCCAGGGGGAATGGTGGCTTATGAGGCTGTGGTGGTGAGCGACCCTGTGGAAAAGCCCAGGACAATGGCCGTAGACCTCTTGCTGACCGGGAATGGGCAGCGTATCAAGGGCTATATGGCCAAGGACCGGCGCAGTAGGGCGTTGCATATCGGCGATGGACTGAAGGCGATGTCGGTCATCCAAGCCAATCGGGAGTGGCGTATCGGCACGTTTGACTATCGCCGATATCTTGAGATTCATGGTTTTACGGGCTCCACATACGTCAGTAGCAGGAATTGGAAGAAGGCTCAGGTGTCGTTGGCGCGGCTGTCCCGGCTGGACCGTGTGCGCCTTTCCTTCCTTCGTCAGCGCAGCCATTTGCTGGAGCGGCTGAGAGACG
>DFGG01000089.1 GCA_002371695.1 bacterium UBA3756 | reverse complement strand
GCGACGGCACGCGCCGATACCTCTGCATCGAGGTGACGGCTCGCGTCGACATGTCGGGGCAGATACCCTACAAGCAGATGTACGCCCAGGCCGTTGCCGAACTGAGCGAGCCGGACTGCATCTACTGGTTCACCAGCGACGACGAGCGCGAGATTCAGCGGCACAACAGCCTGTATCAGCAGGAGTCGGCACCCGAGACCATTCTGTCGGAGCTCTTCGAGCCCGCCTCGGAGCACAAGAAGGAGAATTTCTGGACAGCGACAGCCATCCAGCAGGAACTTGGCAAGCACCTGAAGGCCAGTGACGTCCCCAACCTGACGAACCTCGGCAAGGCCATCAAGAAACTAAGGTGGCAGCGGGTGAAGTCTAGAACCGACCGTGGATTCTACCTCCGCCTGCGCAAGTGACGGCATAGTATCGGCACGGTAACGGCATAGTTTTCGAAAACATAGCCGTCCGAAAGTCGCTGATATACAGCTATATACGAGTATATCGGCGCGGTCGGCTATGTTTTTTGAAAATAGTGTCTTATCAAAACAGTGCTAATTGTTAAATTTGCTTTGGAATAGTAAAATATTGCAGGATATTGGCTTTGACTATTGCTAAATCAAATAGAATTGACTAACTTTGCAAGAATAATAAATGTCCTTGCATAGAACATTAACAACGAATGTGTTTTCATCATGCCCTACGAACAACAGGTATTAATAGCGCCTTCAAGCAGGCTATGGGAATGACAGCAACGGAGTGGATGCGTGGCGTGGTGATATAACCTAAAACATTGTATGATGATGACAAGACTATTTTGGACGGTAATACTGGTGATTGGCATTACGGGCCGCTTACAAGCCCAAAGTAATATAGAAACCAGCCTGAGGGCCGACTTCGTTAGTAGCTATATCTGGCGAGGACAGGATCTTGGTCATGTGTCGCTGCAGCCGGAACTCTCGGTGGGATGGAAAGGACTAAGCCTCGCGGTATGGGGTAACGTGGCACTGAACGGACACAAGGAAGACAACAACGAGATAAACCTGACACTCTCGTACCTGACCGGCGGACTCTCATTTGGCATCATAGATTACTGGAACGATGAGTACGACGAGCCTTTCTTCTATTTTAAAAAGGATGGAAAGGGCCATGCATTCGAGGGCTTCGCCTGTTATGACTTCGGCCCCGTGAGCGTGTCGTGGCAGACTTTCTTTGCAGGCAACGACTATCAGGAGGCTGACGGCAAGCGCGCCTTCAGCTCCTATTTCTCGATTGTGGCTCCATTCCAGTTGGTTACTTGCGACTGGGAGGCTGAGGTTGGGCTGGTGCCTTGGGCTTCCGACTATTATTCCACCAGCGGCTTTAGTGTAACTAATCTCTCACTACGCGCTACCAAGGGCATCAAGATTACCAACTCTTTCTCGCTGCCGCTCTTTGTCCAGCTCGTCGCCAATCCCGTCAGTCGGGACTTGCATTTTGTGGCAGGACTCACCCTGGAGGCTTTCTAAAGTATCATACGGCCAAGCCAGCCGCCACCTACTTTGAAGGAAAGAAAGTCTATAGAAGTGAATAGTGAATAGTGAATAGTAAATAATGTAACGTATGAAAAAGAACAAACTATGGCTATTTGCCGGCATCCTGGTATGCGTCGCAGGAATCATCATGACGGCATGTAAAGGCGGCAAACAGTCTGAGAAAGAAGCAAGTGACAAGGCAGCAGAACACAAGAAGATCGTCAGGTCATGGTACGGCGAGAACAAAACCATCACCGACGACAGTTATGACAAGTCGTTGGCCGTGAAGTGTGTCAACGGCACCTTCGTCGGCAAACTGGTGGATAGCACCATTGTCTTCAGAGGCATTCCATACGTAGGCAAGCAGCCTGTAGGCGAACTGCGCTGGAAGGCACCGGTGGACGTAGTGCCCTGTGACAGCATCTATGAGGCCTATTATAATGCGAAAAGTGCCTGCCAGCCGGAGGTAGAAGTGTCTTCACTCTACTATCAGGACGAAAACTGCCTGTATCTGAATGTTTGGAAGGCTGCGACTGAGCGAGAGCAGAGTCAAGCTCGCTTGGACTCTGCCGAGCGTGAGCAGGCTGGCCCGAAGGGCAAACCGGTGAGGAACGCTGAGGAGAAGAAGCCCGTTATCGTGTGGATTCACGGCGGTGCCTACGCCTACGGCGGAACGGTGGACCCGCTCTATGACTTCCACAACTTCGTGGAGGAGAACCCCGATGTCATCATCGTCAGTGTCGCCTACAGGCTCGGCGTGCTTGGCTTCCTGCATCTGTCGCACCTGCCCGACGGCAAGGACTATCCCGACGCGCAGAACTTAGGACTCATGGACCAGTTGCAGGCTCTGAAGTGGGTGCATGAGAACATAGCGGCCTTCGGCGGCGATCCCGCCAACGTGACCATCATGGGCGAGTCGGCCGGCGGCGGCAGCGTGACGAGTCTCTCGCTGATAGAGGGTTCACATCAGTATTTCAACAAGGTGATTGCCCTGAGCGGTAACCCAGGATTGTCGAGATCCACAGAAGCAGCTATCGCGTGTACCAATGAGTTGATGGAAGCACTGGACTGCAAGACCGTAGCCGACCTACAGAAGATCGATGCCCAGACGCTCGTGAGCACAGCGACAGAAGTACTCCCCCTGCGCATTGCTCCGGAAAGAGACGGTCGTCTCCTGCCACTGGATCCGTGGGAGGCCGTTGCCGGCGGGGCGGTGAAGGACATCACCTACCTGCATGGCGTCAACAAGGACGAGATGAACTTCTTCCTCGTGGGAATGGGCGGTCCGGAGCCTTTCATCGAGTGGGCTGCCGACCGCAAGAAGATGAAACTGGGCCCGTTGACAGACGAGGAGAAAGCCCTCGCGGAGAGTTTCTGCAAGGATGTTGAAGGTGAGGATTACGAGCCATACTGCAAGTTGTTAAGCCAGTTGATGTTCAATGCGCCATGTATCCGCCTGTCGGAGGAGCAGACCAAGGCTGGCGGCAAATCCTTCACCTACTACTTCACCGTGGAGTCGGCGCTGCCGCTGATGAAGTGCGGCCACGGCATGGCACTCGCGCCTCTGTTCAAGCATCCAGAGCTGGACGGCGACACGGGCCGGCCATTCGACGAGACATTCTCGAAGACCATGCGCAAGATGTGGGTACAGTTTGCCAAGACTGGCAACCCGTCCATCTCTGCAGACCTCTCTCCCGACGGAAAAGCCAAGGAGTGGCCGCTCTACGACCTGAAGGACAAGCAGGTGATGGTATTCGACGAGTTCAACATCCATCCTGAGAAGGAGTCGCAGAGAAAGATTGTGGACTGGGAGCGAACCTATTTCCTGACCAAGTGCTACGGCTTCTGATCAGTCGTAAAGCAGAGCATCAAAACCCGTCAAGGCTCACGAAG
>DFGG01000027.1 GCA_002371695.1 bacterium UBA3756 | reverse complement strand
TCCTGCCCATGGTGGGCTTCCTGACCTGTATACTGATTGGGTGGTTCGTGCCCCACAAACTGGTGCGCGATGAGTTTACCAACTGTGGTACGCTGCATAACATTCATTTCTTCCACTTGTATCTGTTCCTGGTGAAATATATATGCCCGTTGTGCATCCTTTGGATATTCCTGCATCAACTTGGACTGATTTAATGAGTTAACGTAGTGACTGACAGAGGGAATTTCAGCGATAGGCTCGGCGTAGTGCTGGCAACGGCAGGTTCGGCCGTCGGCCTGGGCAATGTGTGGCGCTTCCCATTCATGACAGGTCAGAATGGCGGTGCTGCCTTCATCATCATCTATCTTGGTTGCATCCTGCTGCTGGGTATTCCGGGGATGGTCAGTGAGTTTATCGTGGGGCGTCGCTCCCAGGCTAATGCTGCCAGGGCGTATGCCCAGTTCAATGGGCACAAGGCTTGGGGATTCATAGGAGTCCTGGGCGTGCTGACGTCTACCATCATCCTGGGTTTCTATGCTGTGGTGGCTGGCTGGTGTCTTCAGTACCTGGGGGCCTCCGTGCTTGGCCACCTGAAGGGCGACAGTACCTTTGTGCTCGACTATTTCCAGCGCTTTTCCACTGATCCTCTGAAGCCGGCCGTATTGGGTGTGGCGTTTGTCCTCGTCACCCATTTCATCGTCGTGCGTGGCGTGAGGAACGGCATCGAGCGGGTGTCGAAGTTGCTGATGCCGCTGTTGTTCGTCCTGTTGCTCATCATCGTGGCGGCCTCCTGTTCTCTCCCCGGGGCTGGCAAGGGTGTCGAGTTCCTGTTCAAGCCTGATTTCTCCAAACTCAGCAGCAGTGTGTTCCTTGAAGCCCTGGGACAGGCTTTCTTCTCGCTCAGTCTTGGTACGGCTTGTCTGTGTACCTACGCCAGCTACTTTGCCCGTAGCACCCACTTGCTGCAGGCCGCGAGCCAGATAGCACTGGTCGACTTCCTGATTGCAGTCCTCTCGGGCCTGATGATTTTCCCTGCCGCCTTCTCGGTGGGGGTGTTGCCCGACAGCGGACCGTCGCTCATCTTCATCACCCTGCCCAACGTGTTCCAGCAGGCCTTTGCGTTTATGCCCGTGTTGGGCTATGTCGTCTCTATCATGTTCTATGCCCTGCTGGTGTTCGCGGCCCTGACGTCTACCATCTCGATGCACGAGATAGGTACGGCCTTCTTTTCCGAGGAGCTGAAACTGAGGCGTAGCAGTGCTGCATGGATACTGACCATTGTCTGTAGCTTGATAGCCATCTTCTGTTCGCTGTCGGTGGGACAGCCTGATCTGCAGGTGATGGGGCGCTCGCTGATGGACTTCTGTGATTTCCTGACCGCACAGATCATGCTGCCCGTGGGTGCCTTCCTGACGAGTGTCCTCGTGGGCTGGTGTGCTTCAAAGGCTTTGGTTCGAGAGGAATTCACCAACTTCGAGACCTCTTCCGTCAAGTCTTTGTTCGATCTGTATCTGTTCTGTGTCCGTTTCATTGTGCCCGTCAGTATTTTCCTTATCCTGATGCATCAGTTCGGGGTGATATGAGTTTCTTCCGTGAGTTCTTTTATCTGAGGAAGTCAGACCGCAAGGTGATACTGACGTTACTTTGTGTCATCCTGGTGGCGCTGCTGGTCATCTTCCTCTCAGGCAACGAACAGCAGACCAATCCGTTGACTGCGGTAGACTCTCTTACTTTGGAATCTAATGATTATCGGGTGCGTGAAAATATAGGCTATTATGTCAAGCCTAGGAAAGTAGAACGTTTTAATTTTGACCCAAATATCGCTGACAGTTCTCAGCTGCTTCGGCTAGGCCTGCAGCCTTGGCAAGTTAGGAATATCTATAAATATCGCGCTGCTGGAGGTGTTTATACCAGACCGGAAGATTTTGCACGGTTGTATGGCCTCTCACGTAAACAGTATCAGGAATTGAAGCCTTTCATCAGAATATCTCCAGACTATTTGCCAGCCAACGATAATCAGCTATATGCTTATGAACCTATAGAAAATCGCGACACTGTCAGGTATCCGATAAAGTTGCAGCCGTTAGAGCGCATTTCGCTAAATAAGTCAGACACGTTTCAACTTCGAAAAGTTCCTGGAATAGGCTCATATTTTGCATCAAAGATAGTGGATTATCGAAAGCGGCTTGGTGGTTTTTATAGCATTCATCAGCTAATGGAGATAGAAAACTTTCCCGAGTCAGCGCTCCACTTTTTCATTATCCCTGATGACGAACAGTTACGCAAGCTGAACATCAACCAGCTTTCGCTGAATGAATTGCGTCGGCATCCCTATATCAATTTCTATCGTGCTAAGGCCATTACAGACTATCGACGCCTCCACGGCCCCATCAAGAGCCTGTACGATCTTCGGCTCTCGAAAGATTTCCCGCAGGAGGTCATCGATCGGCTACTCCCCTATGTAGAGTACTAATTTGTTAATAAATCATAGAAAATGATGAGGTTTCGGGATTTATTTAGTAAATTTGCACATTAATTTAACGCTTGATAAGATGTTTGGACTAGGATTGCAGGAAATACTGATTATCGCCCTGATTGTTCTGCTGCTGTTCGGCGGCAAGAAGATCCCTGAACTGATGAAAGGCCTGGGCAAGGGCGTGAAGAGTTTCAAGGAAGGGATGAATGAGGTGACGGACATCACGAAGGACGAGAAGAAGGATGAGTGACTCCGGTTCCGGCATGACCTTCTGGGACCATCTCGACGAGCTCCGGAAGGTCATCATCCGCATCCTCGTGGTCACGATGCTGGGTGCCGTGGCGGCCTTCTGCCTGAAAGAGCAACTCTTCAGCGTGGTGCTGGCTCCCCGGACGGGCGATTTCATTACTTATAGGCTGATGGGCGTTGAGCCTTTCTCCATTCACCTGATGAACACGGGGCTGACGGAGCAGTTTATGATCCACGTCAAGACGGCGATGTGCGCAGGACTGCTACTGGTCTCACCTTATATTATATATCAACTGTTCCGTTTTGTGTCTCCGGCACTCTACGACAACGAACGACACTATGCCACCCTACTTGTTTCGAGCGGATACACGATGTTTCTGCTTGGCGCACTGCTCAACTATTTCCTGATCTTCCCCCTGACGGTGAAGTTTCTGGGAACCTATCAGGTGAGCGAGGATGTGGCGAATATGCTGACCCTGCAGTCGTATGTGGATACGCTGCTGACGATGACGCTCGTGATGGGTATCGTCTTCGAGCTGCCAGTGGTCAGCTGGATATTGGGCAAGATGGGGCTCATCAGTGCTCCGCTGATGCAGACATGGCGCAAGCATGCCGTCGTGGCGATACTGGTGGTTTCGGCCATCATCACGCCCACCACCGATGCCTTCACGCTCTTCGTAGTGGCTCTGCCGATATGGCTGCTCTACGAGCTGAGCATCTGGATAGTAAAATTGACTAATTAAACAAATACTCTTTCAGATATGTTACGTAAAATCAGAACCACACTTGCAGCGGTGTTCTTCGTCCCGATAACACTGCTTTTCCTCGACTTCACGGGGACACTCCACACGTGGCTCGGCTGGCTCAGCAAGATTCAGTTTCTGCCGGCAGTGATGGCCCTCAACGTGGTGGTCATCGTGGTGCTCGTTGTGCTGACGCTCATCTTCGGGCGTATCTATTGCTCGGTGATCTGTCCACTGGGTGTACTTCAGGATGTGATGGCCCGACTGCGGCGTAAATCGAACAAGTATTCTTATTCCAAGCAGATTGCCTGGCTGCGTTATGCGATGCTGGCCTTGATGGTGGTGGCCTTGGTGGCCGGCATCGGCTCCATCGTACAGCTGTTGGCTCCCTACAGCGCCTTCGGACGCATCGCGACGATGCTGTTCCAGCCTTTGTGGATGCTTGGCAATAACGTGTTGGCCACCCTGGCAGAACGGTCTGACAGTTATGCCTTCTACAGTGTCGACGTCTGGATGCGCTCGCTGCCTGTGTTCATCATCGCTGCTGTCACGCTGGTGGTGCTCTTCATCCTGGCTTGGCGAGGCGGTCGCACCTATTGCAACACCATCTGTCCGGTGGGTACGACGCTGTCCTTCCTGGCACGCTTTTCGTGGCTGAAGGTACGCTTCGATGCTGACAAGTGTAAGAACTGTTCGATGTGCTCGAAGAATTGTAAGGCTTCCTGTATCGACTACAAGACACATACCGTCGACTATAGCCGCTGCGTGGTCTGCGGCAATTGTATCGACAGCTGCAAGTTCGGCGCGCTATCCTATTCCGGCTATCCCGCAAAATCCGGGAATCCCGCCCAATCCGGAAATTCCGGAAACTCCGGCCAATCCGGAAAATCCGCCCCCTCCGCCCCCTCCACTCCCCCCGACGCCTCCAAGCGCTCCTTCCTCCTGGCTTCGGCCCTTGTATCCACCGCTGCCATGGCCCAGAAGAAAGAGAAGTTGATGGATGGCGGCCTCGCCGAGATAGAAGACAAGGTGGCTCCGGCACGGCAGACGCCGCTGACCCCGCCGGGCTCGCTCTCAATATCGAACCTGTCGAAACACTGTACGGGATGTCAGCTCTGTGTCTCCGAGTGCCCCAACAACGTGCTCCGACCTTCTACCGACCTGATGCACCTGATGCAGCCTGTCATGTCGTATGAGCGTGGCTACTGCCGTCCGGAGTGTACGCGCTGCTCCGATGTCTGTCCTGCCGGTGCCATCAAGCCGCTCGACAATATCGAGAAGTCGTCTGTTCAGATTGGCCATGCCGTATGGATCAAGAAGAACTGCGTGGTGCTCACCGACGAAGTGGAGTGCGGCAACTGTGCCCGCCACTGCCCTGCCGGAGCCATCGAGATGGTGCCGTCTGACCCCGAGGACGAGAACTCGCCCCAGGTGCCTGCCGTCAATGAGAACGCCTGCATCGGCTGCGGTGCCTGTGAGTATGTCTGTCCGTCACGTCCCTTCTCGGCTATCTATGTCGAGGGGCATGAGGTACACAAGATGATTTAGTTTATTGTTTATAGCTTACCTTTTACAGATGAATACTTCTAACGACAAAAATATTTCCCGACGTGGGTTCCTGAAGCTCTTTGGGGCAGGAACAGTGACTGCCGCTGCCACGCTGGCTGGCTGCAAGCAACCCGACAAGGCCGAGCTGCAGGCTGCCGATGAATATCAGAATCAGGTGGAGCCCCCTGTGGGCAAGATGACCTATCGTGAGAATCCCAAGACGAAGGAGAAGGTGTCGCTCCTCGGCTACGGCATGATGCGACTGCCGACAAAGGTTGACTCTGAGGAGTACGACCAGGAGATGATCAACAAGCAGGTGGACTATGCCATTGAGCACGGCCTGAACTACTTCGATACGTCACCCGTCTATTGTCAGGGTAAGTCGGAGCACTGCACGGGCATCGCCCTGCACCGCCATCCCCGCGATAAGTATTTCGTGGCTACGAAACTCTCCAACTTCAATCCCGACTACCATAAGCGGGAGAAGGCGATTGAGATGTACCACAATTCGATGAAGGAGCTGCAGGTGGACTATATCGACTACTACCTGCTCCATAGTGTCGGTGGAAACTGGGACGAATTTGTGAAGCGTTATGTCGACAACGGCATGATGGACTTCCTGATGAAGGAGCGTGAGGCTGGACGTATCCGCAACCTCGGATTCTCCTTCCATGGTCTGAAGGACGTGTTCGACCAGGTGCTCGCCACGCATGAGAAGTATCACTGGGACTTCTGCCAGATAGAGCTGAACTACCTCGACTGGGACTTCGCCAACGAGATCAGCAACCGCAACGTCGATGCGCACTATCTCTACGATGAACTCCACAAGCGGGGCATTCCTGCTGTCATCATGGAGCCCCTTCTGGGGGGACGCCTGGCTAACCTGCCGCAGTATCTCGTGGCAGAACTGAAGAGCCATGCCCCTGAGAAGTCGGTCGCTTCGTGGGCCTTCCGCTATGCTGGTACGCCTGAGGGTGTGCTCACCGTGCTCAGTGGCATGACCTATATGGAGCATCTGAAGGATAATCTGCTGTCCTACTGTCCGCTGAAGCCTCTGACAGAGGATGAGCAGGAATATCTGCATGAGGATATCGCCCGGAAGATCTTCGGGCTGGAGAATATTCCTTGCAATGATTGTAAGTACTGCATGCCTTGTCCCTATGGCATCGATATTCCCGCCATCTTCATACATTATAATAAGTGCAAGAATGAAGGGTCACTGCCTTATACCGTAGGCGACCCGGAGTATCGCAAGCACCGCAGGCAGTATCTTGTGGGCCTCGACCGTGTCGTCCCACGGGAGCGGCAGCCAGACCACTGCATCGGCTGCCACCAGTGTGAGCCCCATTGTCCGCAGAGCATCCGCATCACCCGCGAGTTGCATAAGATCAGCGATTTCATCGAACAGCTGAAGCGCCATCCCGACGGGTTCGAGGAGGTATAGTCAGTTGACGATGACCTTCTGACCGTTCTTGATGTATATACCTCTGGCGGGCTCCCCCTCAACCTGAGTGCCGCTGAGGGTATATATCTTGTCGTCTGCCTGTGCCCGGAAGGGGATGCGTATGGCCGTGGTCTGCTGACCGCTCATCTGGATGCCGCGCATATTCTGTACAGCGGTAATCTTGGAGACGAGTTCTGCCAGATAGACTTCGAGAGCCGTGTATCGCTCCGTGCCGCCGTCGGCCTGTAGTAGCTGGTTGCCGTCGGCCGCATCGTTGGGGTTCAGGCCGCGGGCCGTTTCCCATTCGTCGGGCATGCCGTCGCCATCGGTATCAGCTGGTGCCGCTTCGCTCTTCAGTTCCGGCCAGGCACTCCAGTCGTCAGCGGCTCCTTCAGGTCTCAGGTCGTCCTGCGAGTTGATGATGCCTCGGCTGCAGCCCTTGCCGGTGTAGGTGGTCTCGCCGTTGAGGGCATCCATGATGATGGTCTCGTCCAGTGCATCGCGATGGAGCGAGGCACCGGCACAGGCTAGTACTTGCTCGAAGGCTACTTCGGCACTGTGCGTGGTCACGGTTTCATAGGCTATGGGGGTGTCGATGCGCATCGTGTCCTTTGTCACGTCGGTGAAGGTGTTGTCCACCTTCGAGTTGTCTATCTGGTTGTAGATGCCGTAGGTCCAGTTGTCATCGGTCACCTGGCTATATTTTGTATTCACATTGCCGCTGACATAGTATTTTCCCCATACGTGCCACATCACGTCCCATTGATTGGGCTTTTCTGTGTCGTGGTGGGTATAGCTTGTGGTGCGGATGCCTGGCGATGCGATGCGCATGCCTTTGGCACCGGATTTGGTGTCGGGCCCCGGCTTGTAGTAGTTGTTCACGATGTTCACATTCATGCCCTCACCGCCATAGCAGCCGTTGTCTATCCAGTTGTAGACAACGTTGTTGCGCATGTCCATCCTTTCGTCGGTCTGGGTGCTGGGGCGTGGGCCGAGTCGTGGCGTTCGCGAGATGTGGTGGGCCATCAGGTTGTGGTGATACGAGGCACCGCTGCCGCCCCAGTTGCCGCCGTAGCCGTGGGAGCCTTTGGAGTGGCCTGCGTTGTTGAGGCTTTGGCTGACGATGCACCACTGTACGGTGAGATTCTTTGAACCATAGACGGAGAGGCACTCATCCACGCTCCAACTGACGGAGCAGTGGTCGATGATGATGTTCTCCGAGTCCATGCCGCCCAAGCCGTCGCCCTCGTGGTGAGCCACCTCGCGGTTGCCCAGTCGGAAACGCATATACCTGATGATGATATTCTTGCAGGCGATGACGAAGGGATAGTCGGCGATGCAGATGCCGTCGCCAGGGGCCGTCTGCCCGGCGATGGTGACGTTGCCGTTCTTGATCTTCAGTTCCGACTTGAGGAAGATGGTGCCGCTGACGTCGAACACGATGGTTCTTGCTCCGCTCTGGTTGCAGGCCCAGCGGAAGGTGCCTTCCTGGGTGCCATCTTCGAGGGTTGTCACGTGGTATACCTTGCCTCCGCGGCCGCCTGTTGTGTACATGCCGAAGCCTTCGGCACCGGGGAAGGCGGGCGTCTTCTCCTCTGCTGACGATACTGTTGCTGCTGCCAACAGAAGTATCATACTTAAAATGTTTCTTAGTCTCATGTTGTACTTTTGGGGTTAGTTCGCTGCAAAATTACAAAATAAAGCTGACATACGAAAGCGATTTTGGAAGATTCTTTGCTGGCAAAGCGTCCTTTCAGGCCGAGCGAACGCAGTTCGCCCCTCTGTAGTTGCTGCCAAGCGGCATTTTCATGGTAGCCGTAAAGAGGCTTCTTTCTGCTCCA
>DFGG01000092.1:1057-9888 GCA_002371695.1 bacterium UBA3756 | reverse complement strand
TCCGCCAGTGGGCAACAAGTGTACTGCGTGAATATGCCATTCGTGGCTATGTGCTGGACAGAAAACGTATGGAGAACGGAACGTTTTTGGATGAGGACTACTTTGAACACCTGTTGGCAGAGATTCGTGAGATCCGACTGTCTGAGCGACGGTTCTATCAGAAACTGACGGACATCTATGCGACAGCAATTGATTATAATCGTGATGCGCCAACGACAAGACTCTTCTTTAAAATGATGCAAAACAAGATGCACTATGCCGTACATGGACGCACAGCCGCAGAGTTAATAGTGGAGCGTGCTGATGCTGAACAGGAGCACATGGGGTTGACGACCTGGGAGAATGCACCAGACGGAAAGATTGTCAAGACGGATGTATCGATAGCCAAGAACTATCTAAAAGAGATGGAACTGGCAGATATGGGGCAATTGGTGAATGGTGTACTGGAATTGGCAGAACGTATGGCTAAGCGCCATATCCCTATGACAATGGAGGATTGGACCAAACAGATTGACACCATCTTGGCGGCTGGTGGTAATGAAGTACTGCAAACGGCAGGTTCGGTAACAGCTGAAGAAGCCAAAGAACATGCCGAGACTGAATTTGAGAAGTATCGTATCGTACAGGATCGTTTGTTCCAGAGTGACTTTGACAAGTATTTGGGTGAGTTGCCTTTTGAAGGTGAATAAGATTCCTATGTGTAACATATCATTACGGTGGAAGGACGTAGCCTAATACGTACTTTTCTGGCTGGTGCCACAAAAGATGCTGCAATCAGTTCAAGAGCGACGAGCAAGCTCAGAAGAAAAAGATGAGTCTGGATTTGGTTCATTCAAAAAGAATGATTACCTTTGAGACGATGTCTCGAAGTTACTCACGTTCGAAAATACTCAAATAAATTTGGTATTTTGCTCACTTATTCGTAACTTTGCACCCGATGATGAGCCATAGTACGGCTGGTGGCACATCATCGGGTGTTCTTTCTTGCGTCCCGTTGGTAGCAAGCGAGCATAGCTCGAGCGGATGCAATTTATAGCAGAATGTGGAACTGAGTACGGTTGCCAAATCGTAACCCCATTTTCTTTCAATTCCCCAGACTGCCTTTATACAAAGAAAAACCGAGAAATCTTCCAAAGATACGAAAAAACGAGAGAAATGCAAAAGGAAAGCTCGCTTTTCTTTTCATTTCCGAGTGCCCAGTAAGTTCGGCGAAGCCAAAGTTACATAAAAAGGCTGATAATTCGCACCCTTTTCGAAGAATTAACGTAATTTGTCGCTTGATGCTATCCATGATGTCGCCTTGCCTTGAAATATACGTAGAAGTACCAGCACATCAGGGGCACGAAGCAGATGCCGAAGAGTGAAGGCACGATTTCTCCGGGGAAACCGAGGAAGGCGCTGAGGGTGATGGCCAGCGAGAGCATCGATATGAACACAGCCGTATAGCGGACGAACCGCACGGTGGCGACGAAGAGTTCTGCGGGTGAGTCGTCGGGGATGTTGAAGGTGCCGGGGGCGTAGGCAAGGACGAGTATCAGTACGACGCTTAAGGCGATGACGCCCGTCTGTATGAGCATGGCAGAACCAGCCTCTTTGGAATGGTACATGATGATAATGCTGAAGATGAGCGACAGCAGTATCAGTAGCCCACTGACGGCCTCGCAAATAGTGCCCTCCGTCGTGCGATGAACCTGGAAGTTGATATTATTCTTGTTCATAATCAGTCATTTGGAAGTTTTCGGATGGCCACCACCAATAGGACGTTGGCAATGACACTGAACGTGAGGATGACGGCGATGAAGGTTGCCAGTTTGATGGCACCCTGCATAAAGAGCATGGTGAAGATGGCAAAGAACATCGCTTCGAGTAGCGCGATGAATAGGAGGGCTTTCTTTCTGTTCATGATTCTTCCTTGTTTTCAGAGTTCGATGTTTTTTTCTTCTTTGGCAGACGCTTGGCCTTGCGCAGCGCCTCGGTGATGATCCACTGCAACTGGCCGTTGGTGCTGCGGAACTCGTCCGCAGCCCAGGCCTCTATAGCGTCCATCGTATCCGAGTCGACACGCAGGATAAAACTCTTGGTAGTCTTCTTCTCTGCCATTAGAATCCCTTTAATCCGTTAAATCCGGGGCGTATAAGATTAGTGGTTCAGCGTACCGGTGTTCACCACGGGCTGTGCGGAGTCGTCGCCGCAGAGCACCACGAGCAGGTTGCTGACCATGGCAGCTTTCTTGTCGTCGTCGAGCTCCACGATGTCCTCGTTGGAGAGCTTGTCGAGGGCCATCTTCACCATCGAGACGGCACCCTCCACGATCTTCTCGCGAGCCGAGATGATGGCCGTGGCCTGCTGACGGCGCAGCATCACGGCAGCGATCTCCGGGGCGTAGGCCAGATAGTTGATGCNNCGATGCCTGCCAGGGCCAGTCGCTCATCGAGCTTCTCTTCCAGCTGCTGGTTGATCTCGTCGGCACTTGAGCGCAGGGTCAGTTCGTCGCCGCTGTTGTCCTCGTCGTCGTAGGCATATTGCCCGGCCACTTGGCGCAGGGCAGCGTCGCTCTGTACACGGACGAAGTTCTCCAGGGCGTTCATCAGCCCCTTGGTGTCGCTGCCCACGGTGTTGGGATTGGCAGCCATCGTCTGAGTGTCCACTTCGAAGAGGGCCTTATACGTATCCTTCAGCTTCCATACCAGCACCAGTCCGATCATCACGGGGTTACCCGTCTTGTCGTTCACCTTGATAGGCTCGGCATCGAGGTTACGGGCTCGCAGCGATACCTTCTTCGTGCCATAGAAGGGATTGATCCAGAAGAATCCTGTCTCGGTGTAGGTGCCGGCATACTTACCGAACCAGTTCATCACCTTGGCCTCGTTGGGCTCCAGCTGGTTCAGTCCGCACCACATTATTATATTAGCTATCAGCAGCAGGATGCAGCCTCCAAGCAGCCAGCCGCCCTGGGCACCGTCGCTGCCGTCGAGCTGGATGATGGCATAGACGATGCCTACGATTGACAATACCAGAACGGCGAAGTTGACAAACAACATCAGAAAGCCGTTCAACACTGTTCCCTTGAATGTATACTCCTTATTCTCCATAACGATTAATGTTTAAAGTGATATCAATTTGATATCGCAAAGATATGAACTATTTTTGAATTGACAATGAAAGGTGCCTAATATTTAAGCACCTTTAACAATTCTTCCTGCCATGCAGTTCTACTATTTAATTCTCCAGTCGTCGATGAGTTTCTTCTCTGTTGAGAAGTTGATGCCAATCTTAAACAGCTGGCGGGAGTCGCCGACGAATGGCTTGCCGTACTCTCTCTCTTCAATCTGCTCGAGGGCCGCTTCTGCCGTACTGTCGGTTTTCAGTTCCATGATGTAGACATACTGAGGCGTCTGTATCAGCACGTCCATCCGTCCGTTGGCCGTGCGATGCTCCACTTCCACGTAGAAACCCATCAGGCGGAAGAACACGAAGAGCGTGTTCTGGAAATACTTCTCGGCGCGGCCCGTCACTTGGTAGTCGCCAGTGGCGAAGAATTCCTCCAGACGCTGCATGAAGCCTTCTGCCTTGCCCTGTTCCACATCCCTGACGAACTGCATGACCGAGAAGCGGCTCTTCTCCTGCGTCTTAGGCATGTAGAACGGCAGCAGATACTTGTAGAAGCCCTGCTCCACCTCGCGGTTGGGGAAGTCGAGCTGATAGGTGTCGAAGCGCTTGTCGTAGTGCTTCAGCGTCAGGTAGCCGCTTTGATAGAGCAGCGGCAACGGGTTGTCGTCCATGATGTCGATGCTGTTGAGCGTGTCGGTAGTCAGTTCTTCTTCTGTCATGGCGGCCAGCGGGTAGTTGGTCTTTTTCAACTGGTAGACAAGGAACGACGGGGTTCCGGTCTCAAACCAGTAGTCGCGAAATGTCTTGTTTTTCAGTGTGTTAAGCAGACTGAACGGATTGTAGATGCCAGGACTTGGCAGACAGAAGTGGTATCCGTCGAAATTACTCTTCAACTGTTCGTAACAAGTTTCCTTGCTGATTCCGTAGGCATCTGCCAGTGTCTTTACCCCCTCGTCGAACAGGTCGTGGAGTTCGTCTTCGCTGATGCCGCAGATAGTGGTGAACTGAGGCAGGAATGACAAGTCCTCCAGGCTGTTCAGGTCGCTGAACACGCTCACCTTGCCGAACTTCGTCACGCCGGTGAAGAAGGCGAAGCGGATCTTGGCGTCGAGCGTCTTGACCACGGAGTAGAAGGCCTTCAGCTTGCTGCGGTAGGCCGATTGCAACGGCTCGTTGCCGATGGCCTGCAACAGGGGCTTGTCGTATTCGTCGACGAGGATGACCACCTGTTTGCCCGTCTGCTCATACACATTGTTGATAACGTGGATGAACCGCTCTTCCGTCGCCCGGTCTTTATAGGTGTCGCCATACTGTTTCTCCCAGCCCTCCAGGTGGCGGTTCAGTTCTGCGTGGAGCGACGACTCGTCCTTGTACTCACGGGTGTTGAGGTCGAGGTGGAGTATGGGGTATGCCTTCCACTCCTTCTCCAGACTGCTCACGGCCAGGCCCTCGAAGAGTTCTTTCTTTCCCTCGAAGTAGGCTTCCAAGGTTGAGAGCAGGAGCGACTTGCCAAAGCGGCGCGGACGCGACAGGAAGTAGTACTTACCTTCCGACACCAGTTTATACATCAACGCCGTCTTGTCGACGTAGGCATATCCCCCACGCCTGATCTCACCAAAGTTCTGTATGCCTATCGGATATTTCATTCCTACTCTTTATTTAGTTATGTGGCAAAGATACTACTTTTCTGCCAACCTGCCAAACATATTATGAAATATTTGCATTTGGCCGTGGCCGACTGTTGGTCACTCCGTCCGGTCGGAACCCAGGTTCAGGCGCAGGCCTATCTGCAGGCCGCTGTCCGCCCACGCTGACGAACTGCTCGTAGTGTGTGTTCTCGATGGCGAAATAGTTGTTGTCGTCGGAATAGCCCGTCGGGCTGAGGTGAAGCGCTCATATCTGGGTTATCTTCTTCATTTCCTTTGTTCCTTTTCCTGTTATAACGGCAAAATCCCGGAATCTTGCATCGCCACGCCACATTTATGTCGGCTGCACAGCCATAGGCCGCCGAAGGTGAGCAGCCCGTTGAGCATCAGCAGCTCGTAGCCGAAGCGATAGCCCCAGAGGTGCTGGGCGGCGGCGTCGAGGGCATAGCAGAGCAAAGGCGAGACAACACAGATATAAGGCACACAAGCGTCCTTAGGCCTGCGCTTCGTAAACAGCCCGAAGGTGAAGAGTCCCAGCAGCGGGCCGTAGGTATAACTGGCTATCGTGTAGATGGCATCGATGAGCGAGGTGGAGTTGACGGCACGGAAGAGCAGGATGAACATCACGAAGAAGAGACACATCGCGATGTGTGTCCGCTTGCGCAGCCGCTCGTCGTCGGGCCTGTGGCGGATGTCCACGCAGAAACTGGTGGTGAGCGAGGTCAGCGCCGAGTCGGCACTGGAGAACGAGGCTGCCACGATGCCGATGATAAAGAGGTAAGGGGTGAGAGGTAAGAGGTGAGAAGTAGCCTGGATGAAGGTGGGCAGCAGCGTGTCACCCTTCATCGTGGCAGTTTCATCGCCGAAGTACATGGCCAGCAGCACGCCAAGGGAGAGGAAGAGCAGGTTGGCCGGCACAAAGGCCACGCCGTAGGTACACATGTCCTTCTGTGCGTCCTTGAGGCTCTTGCAGGTCAGGTTCTTCTGCATCATGTCCTGGTCGAGGCCCGTCATTACGATGGCGATGAAGGCTCCGCTGAAGAACTGTTTCCAGAAGTTCTGGGGTGACACCCAGTCGTCGAACACGAACACACGGCTCATCCCGCTGGCTGCGATGGCGTCGATGGCACCGCCCACGGAGAGGTGCAACTCACTGGTCACGGAAAGGATAATCAGGATGAGGGCCGTAAACAGGCAGAGCGTCTGGAAGGAGTCGGTGAACACCAGTGTGCCAATGCCGCCTCGGCGGGTGTAGAGCCAGATGAGCAGCACCATCAGCACCACATTAACAATAAATGGTATGCCGGCGGGCTCGAACACGAACTGCTGCAGGATGATGCAGACGACGTAGAACCTCACGGCGGCGCCTGTCATCTTCGACAGCAGGAAGAACGAGGCGCCCGTCAGATAACTGCGCTCGCCTAAGCGCTGCCCCAGATAACTGTAGATGGTGGTCAGGTTCAGGCGATAGTAGAGCGGCAGCAGCACGAAGGCAATCACCAGATAGCCCACGATGAAGCCCAGGCACATCTGCAGATAGGTCATCTGCGACGTGAGCACCATGCCCGGCACGCTGACGAACGTCACGCCGGAGATGCTGGCCCCCACCATGCCGAAGGCCACCATGTACCACGGTGCCCTGCGGTTGGCACGATAGAACATCTTGTTATTGGCTTTGCGGCTCGTCAGGTGACTGATGCCGAGAAGCACCACGAAATAGGCGATGACGACAATCAGGATGCTCATTTCTTCTTATCCTCCAGATAGCGGCGTTTCTTGGCACTCATGGGTCTTGCCTCCTTGGCGGCCTTCGCAGCGGCACGGGCGGCATTCTCCGCCTTACGTATCTTCGCCGCAGCCTGACTGGCGCGACGCTTACGGTCACGGGCTCGGGCAATCTCCTTGCGCTTCGCCTTCTTTTCCTCGCGAATGGCCTCTTTGGCAGCATCGCGAGCCTCTATCTCCGCCTTCCGCTTGGCAACCTTCTCCTCCTCACGGGCCAGCACACGCGACTGATACTCAGGATTCGACAGCATCTCCTTGCGGAAGGGCGTAGCGAGCATGTTCAGGGCCAGCTTCGTAGCTTTTGTACGAGCATATCGCCAGCTCTTGCTCACGGCCTCGCATAGCACAGTACCGTCCGAGAGTACCGCTTTGGCACGATGCAGTCCCTCTGCGGTCTCTTCCATCTCTAACGTAAGGCGTCTGCCATCCGTCTTGCGCACCATTGCATCAGCCTGCGCCAGCAGGTTGGCGTTACGCTTCTTGTGCAGGAACAGGTGCTCGCTCTTTTCATTCAGGATATATTTGGCGATGAACCAGTTGCGGATGTCCTCGTCGAGGGTAGTGACATAACCGAAGATGGCATAGACGAAGACATGCTTGTGCGCCTTGATGTCGAACTTCTCGCCAGCGCGGACGAACTGGCGCAGTTTCAGTTCGTCGAACATCCGCTCCAGCCGTTCATTGCAGAACAGATTGCCCAGCACATGCTGTAGCCTTGTGCCCTCGCCAATATAATAACGGTAGAGCACCTGCGCCACCATTCCTTTAAACACGAACATCCCCGCAAACACATAGCGGCTGTTGGCTTTGCCTTCGTCCCTCACGACTCGGCCATCCAAGCGAGCTTGGCGGCTCTCGCTGCTCCGTCCGTTGCCCTTACCCTCCTTCTCACAGAAAGAACTGTGCGTCAGCACCTCGCGCAGTTTGGCACGCGAGAAAATCCTGCGAAGATCGTTGTACAACGGATCCTCCCAGTCCTTGAAACTGTCCTTCGGACGCGGTTGTTGCTGTCTCATTGGCACGGGCAGGCGGAGTCGAACCACCTCTGTCAGATTGGAAGCTGACATTCAGGCCCCGAAAACCTGTGTGCTGCCGTTACACTATGCCCGCATTATTAAATAATGTAGAGCGGGTGACGGGAATCGAACCCGCGCCTGCGCACTGGAGGTACGCCGATCAAGATCTGAAGTCTTGCGTGCTGCCATTACACTACACCCGCATGGATGCTTCCATTTTCAAAGCGTGACAATGTGTATAATTGGCACGGGCAGAATTTTTTCAGGCTCCAACATAATCCAGTGGGTTTCTCTTTATGACAAGAGGGTAGCGCTCAGGATGGCGGAGACTGTCGATTTCAAGGTCTACATCAAGGTCTGGCCACTCAATGGCTTCAGGACCGGACATCTGGACATTGAGTACGCTGCGGATGGGTGCATCCTGCATCCAGGGAACGCGGTTGTATGACAAGAAATAGTCATATCCCTGTACGGAGATCATAATGCCCTGCGCATTAATCATCAATACGCTTACCGATGTGTTCTCGGTATTGTTTTTTAAATTCGTCTGCATATTTCTCAACTATTTTTCCGATTTCATTTAATTTGTGATTGGGTATTCCCGTATTCTTGGCCAGTTCTACCTGTGGCTCCAGCCAGTATTTGGCCTCATGTCCATCGCAAAGAACATGAATGTGCATACGTTCCTCTTCATTGCTGTAAATCTTGAATGTATATTCGCTGTCGCGACGGAATACTGGGCTCATAAATCAGTTGCTTATTTCTCTGCTAATTATGTTTCTGGCTGCAAATTTATACAATATTCGTTAAATAAGAAAGAAATCCTCCTGAAAATTTGCATTCTTCACAAACTTTCCCTATCTTTGCCCTCTGTAATAATAGTATTAACAGAGTTCTTTGACTCGCTGACGCATGGAAGAAGTCACGGCAGGGGGTAGCGTTTATCTGCGTTCACAGCCCTGTCCGGCAGCAAAGGATGGGCCGGGAGCGACGGTGCAAGGACGGGGAATGGAAAGTATGCTATATTAAGCTGCATAGGGATATGGAGGCAAGTTAGCACGGCTGCCGTCCGATGATAGGCACATGGTAAAGAAACGCCGCTCCGCAAGGGGTCACACTCCTCATCTTCGGAAATACGCCAATAGCGGGCAGGGCAACTCACAGAGCAGAATAGAAATGATGTTGTACTGAGAGGATTTGAAGAATCAGAAAGCTTACTTACAGGAAACTTCTGTAGCAAGAGCACTTTTCTTTAAAAGAGCTATTGCCACAG
>DFGG01000092.1:0-1011 GCA_002371695.1 bacterium UBA3756 | reverse complement strand
TGCAGTACTTGCAGCATTAAGCTGAGAAGCTAAAGAACCAGCTCCAGTAAATAATTTTAATACAAATAACATAGAAGTTGTAGAGCAAACTAATACTGTTAATTATGAAATAGAAGAAGTTACACAATCAAACAATTACTACAACTACATTAAAAACATAATGCCTTCGGTTAATAAATATTTTCCTGAATACTCTAATTATTTTAGAAATGTATTAAGTAAATTTAATGATTATGGAACAGCGGAAAAATACTTAATAAATAAACGAATAAATAGAGATTTAAAAACGTACTGAAAATATTGAGAGCTCACTTCTGACAAGGATAAAATTGCAACGGCTTTAATTGTATTTGATTATCTTGAATGAGATTCAAAATTTATAAAAGATTCTAAAATAAACCATAAAAATCCAGATTGATCAGAAAATACAAGGATCGAAGCTGCAACATGAATATTAAAATGAATAAAACGAGAATATGACTGATTAATAAAAAGCTTAAATGAATTTGAAATTGATGCAAAAAGAATCACTAAAATAGTTAACACATGAGTTAATGAAAGAAATATTAACGACATCTTTGATTATAATGAAAAAAATATGAAAAAATTCAAAGAATACATAATAGACGCATGAATAATAAAAGAATCTCAAACAATTCAAGAGCGAATAAAGTCATATATAAAACTATTAAATTTAGTATGAAAAAATCCAAGTGAAATTGGGAAAATATACATAAATGAATACAATAAAATTAAAGAATAAATTAAAAATCAAAAGATCAGGGGGACAGGTCTTTGATCTTTTTTGAAAAGAGGGGAAAAGTAAAGCGGGAGTCGGAGCGGCTTCCTATTTTTTTTTCTGGCTTGGGGCGAATCATGGGGAGGGCAACCTGTTCCCCTGATCGCTTCTTCCGCAGTAATGGAAATTACTTCCGTACTATCTGTAGATACTTCCGTGCTAACAGCGGGACGGTTCTTTTGTTATCACGTCACTTCGATAACAAAAGAACC
>DFGG01000057.1:16379-16770 GCA_002371695.1 bacterium UBA3756 | reverse complement strand
TGTTCTTCGTCTTCTCGTCATTGCTGGGTATGTGTCTGCAAGTGACCAACGGCTTTGCCGGCCCCTTTATAACCAGTTTCAAAGGTACACCAGAGTTTGCTGATACCTTTGCAGCCAACAATGCCACGTTGCTGACATCAGTCTCTCAGATTAGCGAAGCTCTGTGTATATTGATGATTCCCTTCTTCCTTAAACGCTATGGTATTAAGATTGTCATGCTCATGTCGATGTTTGCCTGGGTGTTCCGCTTTGGATTCTTTGGAGTGGGCAGTCCTGCTATGCCGGGTGTGCTCTTGTTTGTGCTCTCCTGCATCGTCTATGGCGTGGCTTTCGACTTCTTTAACGTTTCCGGAGGCATTTTCGTCGATCAGGAGTGTGAGCCCTCTATCAA
>DFGG01000057.1:0-16270 GCA_002371695.1 bacterium UBA3756 | reverse complement strand
GTCGGAACGCTGGCAGCAGGCGAGGTGGTTAATCACTATTGTACTTGGGAAGGTGGATTCCTTGTGGGCGACTGGACGTCGTGCTGGTTTATCTTTGCAGCATTCGCTCTCGCGGTAGGGGTTGCCTTTGCCCTTGTGTTCCACCCAGAAAAAAAGACTGTCTGAAACGGGAGGACATGATATGAAGGAAGCAAGATTTTTTTATGTTCCAGAGGCGGCCTCCCAATCAGAGCTGCCCTCCGATGAGGCGATGCATGCACTACGCGTACTACGTCTGAAGGCAGATGATGAAATATTCCTCATGGATGGAGAAGGCACATATTTCCGTGCTCGCATTACTATTGCTGCCACCCACCATTGCTACTACGAGATTCTTGAGTCAATGCCCCAGCAGCGTCAGTGGCCATGTCGCATTCATCTGGCCATAGCACCTACAAAGATGCTTGACCGTATTGAGTGGCTGCTGGAGAAGGCTACCGAGATAGGTATCGATGAGGTGTCATTTCTCAACTGCAAATTCTCTGAGCGGCGTATCTTGAAGAGTGTGCGTCTCGACAAGATTGTTATCGCTGCGATGAAGCAGAGTCGCAAGGCTTGGAAACCAGTAGTTAACGAACTAGTCACCTTCAAGCGCTTTATCGAGGAGCCTGTTGGAGGACGTAAATTCATTGCCCATTGTTATGATGAGATACCACGCACTTATCTTTTCGATGAACTGCGTGCAAAGCCCGCCAAGAGTGATGCCGATGAAACAGTAACCGTACTTATAGGACCAGAGGGGGACTTCTCACTCGAAGAGGTACAGATGGCACTCGATGCCGGTTATGTATCGGTACACTTGGGGGAGAGTCGTCTACGTACTGAGACAGCAGGACTGGCAGCAGTAATGATGGCCCAATTATCCAAGAAATAAAGCAAAACTAAATAAGGATTACAGATATGACAGACGAAGCAATCAAGGCGACCATTAAGCCTGACGGTGAATGCTGGCAGCCGGAAATCGAGAAAATGCCGCGTGAGCAGTTGGAAAAACTGCAGGTGAAGAAACTCAAGGACACTATAAATGTGTGCTTGAACTCGCCCTTCTATAAGAAGCGCCTGGGAGATCTGGGCATCACAGCTGACTCCATTAACTCTCTAGACGACTTGCGCAAAATACCTTTTACCACCAAGCAGGACCTTCGTGACAACTATCCTTTTGGCCTTGTAGGTGCCAATATGGATGATGCCGTACGTATTCACTCCACAAGTGGTACTACCGGCAACCCTTGTGTTGTGGTCTATTCTGAGCATGACATCTGCTCTTGGGCTAACATGATTGCCCGTAACCTATACATGGTGGGATGTCGCAAGAGTGATGTGTTCCAGAACTCTAGCGGTTATGGTATGTTTACTGGCGGTCTCGGTTTCCAGTATGGTGCTGAGTGGCTGGGGGCAATGACTGTTCCTGCTGCAGCTGGTAACTCCAAGCGCCAGATTAAGTTTATCAAGGATTTCGGAACAACATGTCTGCACGCCATTCCTTCGTATGCCATTCGTTTGGCCGAGGTGTTCAAGGAGGAAGGTGTTGATCCTGCTTCCACCAAGTTACGTACCCTCTGTATTGGTGCCGAACCTCACACAGAAGAGCAGCGTCGTCGTATCGAACGCATGCTGGGCGTGAAGGCATACAATTCATTTGGTATGACAGAGATGAACGGCCCCGGCGTTGCTTTCGAGTGCAAATATCAGGAAGGTATGCATCTTTGGGAAGACAACTATATCCTCGAAATTGTCGATCCTGACACTTTAGAGCCTGTGCCTGACGGAGAGATTGGTGAGATGGTGCTTACCACACTCGATCGTACGATGATGCCGATATTAAGATATCGCACGCGAGACCTTACACGTATCATCGCTGAACCATGTAAGTGTGGACGTACCCATCGTCGCATCGACCGTATCAAGGGGCGTACAGATGATATGTTCATCATTAAGGGTGTTAATGTATTCCCCATGCAGGTCGAGAAGATCCTCGTGCAGTATCCTGGTCTCGGTAGCAACTATCTTATCACGCTTGAGACTATTGACGACAATGATGTCATGACGGTTGAAGTGGAGCTCGAAGGCCTTGAGTCGGATATCTTCCCCGAAATAGAAAAGATGACCAAGGACATTCAGCGTGCCTTAAAGGACGAAATTCTGCTTACGCCGAAGGTGAAACTTGTCCAGAAAGGTACTCTCCCCCAGAGTGAGGGAAAGGCTGTTCGTGTGCATGACCTTAGAAATAATAAGTAATATGCGCCAGTTGCTTCTTGTGATTGGACTGATATTAGCAGTATCGGGTAGGGCGGAAGACATCCGTATCAGAGACGTGTTCCGTTCTATGCCCGATTCGCTTATGCCTTACCTTTCTCAGAATAATCGCCTTGACTTCATCGATTTCATTGATTCCAATATGAAGGCAGAAGTGAAGAATATATTGGGAGGCACCAGCGAGATGACATCACTTGCTGACGATAGTTTAAGCATCCGCATGAGTCCTGCTCTCAAGATTGACATGTTCCTTCTGCATTCTCAAGCCGTGACAGGTGATAGTAGCCTTGTGGTGTGTATGGTTCAGACTTTCGGTATCGATTCTCTTAGTCTGGAAAGTACTGTTGATTACTACACCCTTAGTTGGCAGCACATGATTACTCCCCCCCAGTTGTCGCCATCCGACAAGCAGCGTATAGAGAGGGTAAAAGTGCAAACAATTCTTAATTGGAGGAGGGAAATTCTAAAAAACAATTAAATACCCACAGAAAGCATTCGACAAATTAGAACATTTAATAGATAATTTGTACATTTGCAAAGTGTTTTTCATGGTATTAGATTATTAAGGTTAAAAAGAAAGACGGTTATCGAGATGACAACCGACTTTCACAATCTAACAGAATTTTATTGTTGGATTTGAAAAGGGAGCTTGTGAAAGTTCCCTTTTCTTTGCTTAATAACTTCTTGCGATAATCACTCGGGCTTTCGAAGGCTTACCGCTTACCATATCTATACCGGCAGTTTGTTCTACTCCGAATGGAACACATCGGATAGTAGCTTGCGTTTCTTCCTTGATCTTGGCCTCGGTCTCTGCTGTGCCATCCCAATGGCAGAGGAAGAAACCACCGTCCTTGATGCGCTCCTTGAATTCCTCGTAGTTGTCGCACTCGTAGATACGGGCGTCGCGATAGGCTTTAGCCTTCTCGAAGATGTTATTCTGAATGTCTTCCAAGAGTTGTTCTACATATTGGGCGATACCTTCAATGGGGCGTGTTTCTTTCTCCAAGGTATCGCGGCGCATCACTTCGATAGTGCCGTTCTCCAAGTCACGTGCACCAAGTACCAGTCGCACCGGAACGCCCTTCAGCTCGTAGTCGGCAAATTTGAATCCGGGGCGCTTGTTGTCAGCATCGTCGAATTTCACGGTTATACCCTTTGAGCGCAGTTCATCTATGATGGGCATAACCTCCTTGTTGACAAGTTCCATCTGTTCGGGCTTGGTAGCGATGGGAATGATGACTACCTGAATAGGAGCCAGACGCGGTGGAAGTACGAGTCCATTGTCATCAGAGTGGGTCATAATGAGCGCACCGATGAGTCGCGTAGAAACTCCCCATGAGGTGGCCCATACGTATTCGGGCTTGTTCTCCTTATTAAGATAGGTGACCTCGAAGGCCTTCGCGAAATTCTGTCCGAGGAAGTGGCTGGTTCCGCTCTGAAGGGCCTTACCGTCCTGCATCATAGCCTCGATGGTGTAGGTGTCGAGAGCTCCTGCGAAACGCTCAGTCTCGCTCTTCACGCCTTGAATGACAGGAACAGCCATCCACTCTTCAGCAAACTTGGCGTATACCTTCAGCATCTTCTGTGCTTCCTGTTCAGCCTCTTCGCGAGTGGCATGAGCCGTATGCCCCTCCTGCCACAAGAACTCAGATGTACGCAAGAATGGACGAGTACGCATCTCCCATCTCATCACGTTACACCATTGGTTGCACATCAGAGGCAGGTCACGCCAGGAGTGAATCCAGTTCTTGTAGGTGTTCCAGATGATGGTCTCAGAAGTAGGACGGATAATGAGTTCTTCTTCCAGTTTTGCTGCGGGGTCAACAGTCACGCCGCTTTTATCCTCGGTAGCCTTCAGGCGGTAGTGAGTCACTACGGCGCACTCTTTGGCGAAGCCTTCCACGTGTTCTGCCTCACGACTAAGAAACGATTTAGGAATCAACAAGGGGAAATAGGCGTTCTGTGCCCCCGTCTCCTTGAACATCTTGTCGAGTTGCTGTTGCATCTTTTCCCAGATGGCATAGCCATAGGGCTTGATGACCATACATCCACGTACAGCAGACTGTTCTGCCATATCAGCCTTCACCACCAGATCGTTGTACCACTGGCTATAGTTGTCGGCCCTTTTCGTCAAATCTTTTAATTCTTTTGCCATTGTTTTTTGTCGTTTGATTGATTTTGAGTGCAAAATTACATAAAAAATATCAATTATTCACGATGAATTATGAATTAATTTGTAACTTTGCACCGATGTTTTGATAAATTAAGCGTTTAACAATAAAAATAGTAGAAAAGATGAAAAGTTTAAAGTCAATTGCTGTAGCTCTTTGCGCAGCTCTCGTGCTTGCAGGTTGTGGAATGAGTAACACCGCTAAAGGTGGCCTGATAGGCGCAGGAGGTGGTGCTGCTTTGGGGGCTCTGATCGGTCATATGGCTGGTAATACAGCCATCGGTGCAGCTATCGGTACCGCTGTGGGTACAGGTGCTGGTGTTATCATTGGTAAGAAGATGGATAAGGCAAAGAAGGAGGCTGAAGCCGTGCAGAATGCTCAGGTGGAGTCTGTTACCGATTCCAACGGTTTGCAGGCTGTTAAGGTTACCTTCGATTCTGGTATTCTCTTCAATTCGGGTAGTTCCGTTCTCAGTTCAACCGCAAAGACATCTCTCTTCCAGTTCGCCAATGTGTTGAAGGGTAATGCTGACTGCGATGTTGCTGTTCAGGGCTATACCGACAACGATCCTTGGAAGAACTCTACAGCCGAGCAGAGTCAGCAGAAGAACCTCCAGCTCTCTCAGGATCGTGCTCAGAGCGTGACGACCTATCTGCTTTCTCAGGGCGTAAGTGCTAATCAGATTCGCAGCACTACCGGTTTTGGTGAGGCCAACCCTGTTGCCGACAACTCTACTGCTGCTGGTAAGGCTCAGAATCGTCGTGTCGAGGTTTATCTCTATGCTTCGCAGGAGATGATCAAAGCTGCAGAGGCTCAGGCTAACTAAATGACAGATTCAGAGATTGAAAGTTCTCAAGCGTATACTCTATTGGGTGCTTGCACTCTTTTTCGGCACCACCATCCTTGCGGTGGTGGTGCTTCGATTTATACCAGTATGGGTTACTCCGCTGATGGTTATCCGTTGTTGTCAGCAGGTGTCTGAAGGCAAGGATTTGAGAATGGTACATCATTGGGTACCGCTGGATAAGATATCCCCCTCATTGCCTGTTGCAGTCATAGCCAGCGAGGATGCCAATTTCCTACGTCATCACGGCTTCGATTATAAAGCCATCGAGCATGCTGCCGAGCGTAATCGTAAGCACCCTGAGAAGCGTAAGTTAGGTGCGTCGACCATCTCGCAGCAAACAGCAAAGAACGTGTTCCTCTGGCCAGGTCGGTCATGGGTACGTAAGGGATTCGAAGTCTATTTCACCACCCTTATCGAACTCCTTTGGTCGAAGCAGCGCATCATGGAGGTATACCTTAATAGTATCGAGATGGGCGATGGCATTTACGGAGCAGATGCCGTGGCTATGGAGCATTTCCACACAGACGCTTTAAACCTCACACGCAGCCAATGCGCCCTTATTGCCGTCACGCTGCCGAACCCTCGACGGTTCTCCAGCAAGAATCCCTCTGCCTATATGCTTAAGCGGCAGGCTCGGATAGAGCGAGAGATGAAATATGTACCGCCTTTCCCGCGAGAAGGGCGTGACCCGAAGAAAAAATAAGTATTTATGGAAGATAGCGCACTTAACAGATATCTGGACGAAATAGGTCGCACCGACCTGCTCTCGGCTGATGAGGAACGTCAGTTAGCTGAGAAGATCCGTAGCGGAAATACGCGTGCCTTAAACCGGCTGGTGGAGGCTAACCTCCGTTTTGTTGTTACAATAGCTGCCCAATATAAGGGCAAAGGGCTTGCTATGGACGACCTTGTGAGCGAAGGCAACATCGGTCTTATGAAAGCTGCCTCCAACTTCGACCCCTCGAAAGGAACACGCTTTGTAAATTATGCTGTGGTACACATCCGTCAGCATATCGAGAAAGCTATTGCCCAGCAGACTGGTCTCTATCAGGTACCCCGCGATGTTACTGATCGTGCTGCCCTGTTGCAGAGTCAGCCTCTTAGTGTTGACGCCCCCTTGGGCCATAAGGCTAACATGAGTCTGCTTTCCGTCCTCGTCAATCATGACGCTCCACTTGCCGATGAGCGTATTCACTCTGAAGCTATCGAGGATGCCATAGAGTTTGCACTTGGTGTCCTCGATGAACGTGAGAGTAGGGTGGTGAATGCTTTCTTCGGCATCGGTCAGGAACACGAAACCATGGCAGAGATAGCAGAGGATATGGACTTGAAGCGTGAGCGTGTTCGTCAAATACGAGATAAGGCCGTACGCAAATTGCGTAAGGCCTATCGTCGTCATCTTTCCGAACTTCGCGATAAGAAGTGAATTCTTCCGGAAAAAGCTAAGGGTATTAATATTGACGGAGAGCTGCAATCAGTTCTCCGTTTTCTGTCTTGGTGCCGATGGTGATGCGCAGACAGTTCTGACAGAGTTGCACGCGATTGCGATTCCTTACGATGATGCCCCGATCTACCAGATAGTCGTAGATTTGCTTGGCGTCAGTCATCTTGGCCAAGAAGAAATTAGCATCCGTAGGATATACCTCCTGACAGATAGGCAACAGCTTGAAGGAATCTATCATCCGCTTGCGCTCTTCAAGAAGCAGCTTCACCCATTTGTCTACTTCGAAGGGATCTTTCATCGCTTCGAGAGCCTGCTGCTGAGTGAGCAGATTGACGTTGTATGGGTATTTCACCTTGTTGAATATCTCGATAATCTCCTTTGAAGCGAAAGCCATACCTAGACGTATGGCTGCACATCCCCATGCCTTCGACATCGTGTTGAGCACAATCAGGTTGGGATACCTTGAAAGTTCGGAACGAAGTGTCTTCTGGGCAGAGAAATCGCTGTACGCTTCGTCGACCATAACAAGCCCTTCAAAGCCTTCGATGGTCTTGACAATCTCTTCGCGGTTGATATTGTTGCCCGTAGGATTGTTTGGCGAACAGATCCAGATAAGTTTTGTGTGACTGTCTGTAGCCTTGAGGAGCTTGTCGGCAGTTATCTGATAGTGCTCATCCAAAAGAACTGGCCGGTACTCAACATCGTTGATGTCGGCACAAACCTTGTACATGCCGTAGGTAGGCTCGATAGCAACAACATTGTCAACACCAGGCTGACAGAAGCAGCGGTACACGAGGTCGATGGGTTCATCGCTGCCGTTTCCGAGGAAGATGCTCTCCACGGCTACTCCCTTAACATTCGAAATAGCCGCTTTCAGCTCTAGTTGCAGAGGGTCTGGGTAGCGGTTGAATGGTGCGTTGTAGGGATTCTCGTTAGCATCGAGAAACACGCGTGCCTCTCGTCCTGCATATTCATTACGGGCACTACTATAGGGTGCCAGCGACCAGATGTTAGGTCTTGTCAGTTCTTGTAGCGACTTCATTTCAGACTATTGATTCTTACCGTCATTGCATTTTTGTGAGCATCGAGCTGTTCTGCTTCTGCCATCAGTTCCACGGCGTGGCCGATATTGCGGATACCTTCTTCTGTAAGGTGCTGGAAGGTTATCTTCCGGCAGTAACTATCGAGATTGACACCATTGTATGCAGTTGCATAGCCATGGGTGGGAAGCGTATGGTTGGTGCCGCTTGCATAGTCGCCTGCACTCTCACAGGCATATTTGCCGAGGAACACGCTGCCGGCATTGACTATTCTTGAGGCAACCTTCTCGTAGTCTTCTGTCTGGATGACCAGATGCTCGGGAGCGTATGTGTTGGATAGCTCGATAGCCTCTCGGATGTCGCAAACGAGTACCAGTACGCTGTTGAGGAGGGCCTGCTGAGCGATCTCCTTGCGTGGCAGGACGTTGAGTTGACGGCTCACCTCTTTCTGAACTTCGTCGATGAGCTTGTTGGAGGTGGTGATAAGGAACACCTGCGAGTCGATGCCATGCTCTGCCTGAGAAAGCAAGTCGGCAGCCACGAATTCCGCATTGGCTGTTTCATCGGCGATGACGCACACCTCAGATGGGCCGGCTGGCATGTCGATGGCCACATCGTGCAGGCTCACCTGCTGTTTGGCTGCCATGACGTATTGGTTGCCGGGACCGAAAATCTTGTAGACCTTTGGTACGGATTCAGTACCATAGGCCATGGCTCCGATAGCCTGTACGCCACCCGCCTTGAATATTTTGCTGACACCGGCTATGCGGGCAGCCACAAGAATGGCTGGGTTCACCTTGCCTTGGCGGTCAGGGGGTGTGCAGAGCACGATCTCCTGGCACCCGGCAATCTTTGCAGGCGTGGCGAGCATCAGTACGGTGGAGAAAAGGGGAGCCGTGCCGCCAGGGATATACAGTCCGACTTTCTCTATGGCAACACTCTTCTGCCAGCAGGTCACGCCAGGCTGTGTCTCCACTTTCTTCGAACGGAACCGCTGGGCCTCGTGGAAGGTCTTGATATTCTGATGAGCCAGCTTGATGGCCTCCTTGAGCTGGTCGCTGACAAGGCTTTCGGCTTCGTTGATTTCCTCTCTCGTTACCTCGAGCGAGGGCAGGTCTACATGGTCGAACTTGAGTTCGTAGCCCTTTACGGCTTCATCGCCACGCTGGCGCACGTCGGAAAGTACCGAGGCCACCGTCTCGTTGAGTGTCGATACGTCAAGGTGTGGACGCTTGACGATCTCTGTCCACTCGCTTTTCTCTGGATATCTGATTATCTTCATAATATCATTTTTTCGATTGGCGTCACGAGAATGCCCTGAGCTCCCATTTCCTTCAGCTTGCCGATAATCTCCCAGAACTGTTTCTGGTCGAGCACGGTGTGAACGGAGCACCATTCCTCGTCGGCCAATGGTATGATGGTGGGACTCTTCAGACCTGGCAGTACGTTGATAATTTCCTGCAGCCGGGCCTTGGGAGCGTTCATGCGTACATATTTCTTATCCTCGGCATCCTTGACGGCCTTGAAACGGAAAAGCATCTGCTCCAGTATCTGGCGCTTCTCCTCCGAGAGCTGCTTGTAGCCGATAAGCAAGGCTTCGCTCTGCATCACTACTTCCACCTCGCGCAGATTGTTGCTCACCAGAGTGGAACCGCTGCTGACGATGTCGAAGATAGCGTCAGCCAGACCGATGCCTGGGCTGATTTCTACAGAGCCTGTGATGACGTGAATCTCTGCCTTGATGCCATGCTTGTCGAGGAATTGGCGCAGGATGGCGGGGTAGGAGGTGGCTATCTTCTTTCCGTCGAACCATTCGATGCCCTGATAGTCAATCTCCTTGGGGATAGCCAGTGAGAGGCGGCAGCGTGAGAATCCCAGACGTGAGATAATGTCGGCATCTTCGCCGCGCTCCACGAATTCGTTCTCGCCTACCACACCTATGTCGGCCACACCAGAGGCTACACTCTGGGGGATATCGTCGTCGCGCAGATAAAGCACCTCCAACGGGAAATTGGAGGACTGAACCAGCAATGTGCGCTTGGAGGCACTCACCTTGATATCTGCCTCAGAGAGCAGATTCATCGTATCTTCAAAAAGTCGTCCTTTAGACTGAACTGCGATTCTTAACATACGTTTAAGTCTATAATATCTTGTAATTCGGCTGCAAAGTTACGAAATAATTCACAATTCACAATGCACAATTCCCAATTATTTTGTACCTTTGCACCGTTTTAGCAACTGATGACAAGGAATCACTGTCCATATCTACTCCTATTTGCAGCCTTGCTGCTATCCTCCTGCTTTGAGAAGAAACAGGAGCGAGTGGTCACGCCATGGGGACAAGTGCTCGACTCGGTGGAGGTGTCGGACAACTTCGACTTGCACGAGATCCAGCAGTATGGCGAGCTGATTATGGCTACCGTCACAGGTCCCCAGACTTACTACGACTATCATGGACGTTCGCTCGGCACGCAGTATCTGTTGGTGTCGCAGTTGGCAGATAAACTGGGTGTGGGGCTGAGGGTCGAGGTGTGTCGCGACTCGGTAGAATTGAGTGCGAAGATGGCTGAGGGAGTCGTCGACATTGTGGCCTGGCCAACGCCTGGAGAGCTGGATGTGAGCGGTGAGAAGCCCATGCTGGCAGAGGAATTGAAAGCCTGGTACAAGCCGGAGTTAGTGGCAGAGGCAGAACAGGAAGAGAAGACTCTGTTGACGACCCGTCGTGTAAAACGTCATGTATTCTCGCCGATGCTCGATAAGAAAGGTGGCGTGATTTCCCATTATGACCACCTCTTCCAACAACATTCCCAGTCCATCCGATGGGACTGGCGCTTGATGGCTGCCCAATGCTATCAGGAATCGACGTTCGACCCGAAGGCCGTATCCTTTGCCGGGGCTAAGGGACTGATGCAGATCATGCCAGGAACGGCCGACGTGCTGGGGCTGCCCCGCGATCAGATGTATGATCCGGAAAAGAACATCGCCGCCGCCGCGAAATATCTGGGGCAGCTCGAATCGAAGTTCTCGGATATTCCAGGCAGGGTGGAGCGCACCAATTTCGTGCTGGCTGCCTACAATGGCGGTATCCACCACATCCGCGACGCGATGGCATTGGCCAAGCGCGACGGCAAGAATCCCCATCTGTGGCGCGACGTTTCCGAATATGTACTCAAGTTGGCCAAACCGCAATTCTATAACGATCCTATCGTGAAGCATGGCTATATGCGAGGATCTGAGACCGTCGACTATGTGGCTAAAATCAGGCAGCGTCACCAGGGGTATATGGGTATTAAGTCGCCTCACCTCGGGTTCCACCCCAGCCAACCTCGCAAAGCTGGCAAGCGGAAGAACAAGTACGATATTACTGAGTGACCGTTTCCTGACGGTAAAACGTTTGTTTCCTACCGAGAAACAAATAGTTTACCGGCACTAAACTCATAGTTTACTCCGACTAAACTCCGGGTTTAGTACCGGTAAAGTCGCGCTCATCAGAGCATGCCCTTTGTAGAAGGCAGTTCGTAGTGATAGATGTCGCGGCGCACGGCCATCTTCAGGCTGCGTGCCAGGGCCTTGAAGATGCCCTCTATCTTGTGGTGCTCATTCTCGCCCTCAGCCTTGATGTTCAGGTTCATCCGGGCAGCATCCGACAGGCTCTTGAAGAAGTGGAGGAACATCTCCGTGGGCATCTCGCCAATCTTCTCGCGATGGAATTCTGCATCCCACACCAGCCAGGGGCGGCCTCCGAAGTCGAGGGCCACGCTGCACAGACAGTCGTCCATGGGCAGAGAGTAGCCGTATCGCTCTATGCCGCGCTTATCGCCGAGAGCTTTCAGGATGCACTCTCCCAGGGCCAGGGCCGTATCCTCGATGGTATGATGTTCGTCTACCTCGAGGTCGCCCTTCGTATGGATTGTCAGATCGATGCTACCGTGCTTGCCAATCTGTTCGAGCATGTGGTCGAAGAATCCGAGCCCTGTCGATATGTCGCAGCGGCCCGTGCCGTCGAGTCCCACCTTAATATATATGTCGGTCTCCTTGGTGGTACGCTTCACCTCTGCTGTGCGCTCTCCGGCAAAGAGCAGTTCGGCTATTTTGTCCCATGTGATGCCTTCATCCGACAGAATGAGCGACTGGCAACCGATGTTCTTGGCAAATTGGCGATCGGTCTCGCGGTCGCCTATCACGTAGCTGTTCGCTATGTCGTAGTCAGGATTCTTCATGTATTTCTCCACCAGTCCTGTGTTAGGCTTCCTTGTCGGAGCGTTATCCTCGGGGAAGTGGGGGTCGATAAGTATCTCGTCGAACGTGATACCCTCTCCCTCGAGTGTCTGCAGGATGAAGTTGTGGACAGGCCTGAAAGTGTCCTCCGGGAAAGCCTCAGTCCCCAGTCCGTCTTGGTTGGAGACCATTACGAACTCGAAGTCGGTATGCTCGCGGATGAAGTGCAGGTTGCGAAATACGCCCCTGACGAATTTCAGCTTGCCAAAGGAGTCTATCTGCTCGTCGGCAGGCTCTTCGATGAGGGTGCCGTCGCGGTCGATAAAGAGGATACGTTTCATATTGTTGTCAGTTTGTTTTGATTGAATTCCTTTCTTTCCTGCTCTTGTACGTCAATAGAGCCATACATGTAATATGTGGGGAAAAGTGCAGACAACTGCACGTAGGCCTGAATAAATCCAATGAGCAGGAACGTGGCTGCAGCGAGCCAGCCGATATAGGAGGGCATACCGCTGGGGTCGCCCATCATCATACTCCGGGCGGAGCTCATATTGGCCAGTGTGAGGATGGAGGCAGGCAGCGAGGTGATCAGTTGCAGCCCCATCAGCACCAGCGTGACTACAAAGATTACTGTAAAGATGAATCCCCAGCGTCGCAAGCCTACTGGATAGCCCACCTTCAGCTGACTCCAGAAGCTGACGCCGTCGTTGAGTATGTAGCGCGGTACGACATACATCATCGGCAAGAGCAGACAGGCAGCTATGATGCTGGCGACACCGATGCATCCGAGTGCGGTATAGGGACTGAGCATCTTGACAGCCCCTAAGCCGATGCCACCCACAACGATACCCACCACCAGCAGGATGGCTGCTATGCAGAGCCAGGCCTTCAGAGTCCGGGTGAAGATGTGGGTGTCGATGTTGAACCATTTCGTACTAAGGCTGATACTGCCCGACGTCTGGTGCTGCTTCAGTACGGCAAAGCCGTAAGAAACAAAAAGAGCCTCGGCCACCAAAATGATTCCGATGGTAATTAAAACTGCCTGAGGACGCAGAATCATCAGCGTGCCACCTGCACTACAGACCATAGCATAGACGAGTGCAGCCACCCAGGAGTAACGGAAGATACGTTTGAAATTGCCGGTATACAGGCGGTATCCGGCACCGATACAAGCTCTGCTGCTTCTCGGTTTCATCAGTATGTCATCTTTCTGATTTTCCATAAAATTTGTTTATTTCGCGATAATTATTGCAAAGGTACTGACTTTTTTTGTAACTTTGCACCATTGTTAGAAGAAATTAATAGATTTTATGAAGATATTAAAGTGGGGATTCATCGGATGCGGTGAAGTCGTGGAGACAAAAAGCGGCCCTGCGTTCAGCGAAGTAGAGGGCTCGGGCGTGGTTGCCGTGATGAGCCGTACGGAGCAGAGAGCACGTACTTACGCTGTCAAGCACGGCATCAGCAGATGGTATACTGATGCTCAGGAGCTGATAGACGATCCCGACGTCAATGCCGTCTATATCGCCACGCCTCCATCCAGCCACGCTACCTATGCCATTATGGCGATGAAGGCTGGCAAACCAGTCTATGTAGAGAAGCCCCTGGCTGCTTCCTATGAAGACTGTGCTCGCATCAACCGCATTTCAGAACAGACGGGAGTGCCCTGCTTCGTTGCCTACTATCGCCGATATCTGCCTTATTTCAAGCGAGTGAAGGAAATCGTGGAGAGCGGCAGCATCGGAAGGATACTGAACGTTCAGATCCGCTATACCGAGCCTATGCGCAAAACTGATGAGGAGATGCTCTCGAATCATCAGCTTTCGTGGCGGTTGCAGCCGGAGATAGCCGGCGGCGGCTATTTCTACGATATGGCTCCCCATCAGCTCGACCTGCTCCAGAATATGTTCGGCGTGATACTGGAAGCCCGTGGTATCTGTGCCAACCGAGGAGGATTCTATGAGGCAGAAGACTCCGTGAGCGCATGCTTCCGATTCGAAAACGGACTGCCGGGAAGTGGCTCGTGGTGCTATGTGGCTCATGAGAGTGCCCGTGAAGACTGCATTGAGATTATCGGTACGGAGGGCCTTGTCAGTTTCTCCGTGTTCGACTACAAACCCATCCGTCTGCAGACCAGCAAGGGCGAAGAAAATATCACGGTGCCCAATCCGCCGTACGTGCAATACCCCATTATTAAAACTGTAATAGAACACCTGCAGGGGCTCGCCGTATGCACCTGCACCAGCATTTCTGCCACCCCTGTCAACTGGGTGATGGATCGTATTTTGGGTAAATTTTAAGGGATGGACCTGAGGCTGATTCTCATATTAGTGGTGCTATTGATGATGACTGATGTTATCATGGCCGACGATATTGATGTGGGTGATTCGCTTGTCATCGATACAGCAGCCGTCGACAAACCTCATCAGCTGGGAATCGTGCGCCGCACCATCAGAGGGTTTGACCGTCTGGAGGATGACTATATTGAGCCTCAGCACTATGAGTTTACGGCGATGATGCAGATTACACGGACATACGAGAGCTTCAGCATCGGCAGCAACGGGCAGACTCTGACGCTGGCTCCCGACGGACAGACGAAGGTGGGGCCCTATTTCGGATGGCGATGGTTCTTCTTCGGATATACCTTCGACATCAAGAACCTTGGCTTCAACAGCAACGGGCTGCGCAAGGAGTTCGATCTGTGCATCTACTCCTCACAGATAGGTGTCGACCTGTTCTACCGCCGAACGGGTAGTGACTACAAGATACGAAATGCCAAGTTGGGCTTCGGCATCGACGGCGATATCCTGGAAGGGTTACCCTTCGCAGGTGTCAACGTGGGAATAACAGGTGTCAATGCCTATTACATCTTCAATCACGGGCGCTTCTCCTATCCGGCAGCATTCAGTCAGTCGACATGCCAGAAGGTGAGTTGTGGCTCGTGGATGGCAGGAGCTGGATACACCCTCAATACCCTCGACCTCGACTTCGAGGAGCTTCAGAAGACACTCAACAGCCGCATCACGGACGGCCAGAAGGTGGAACTCGACAGCGGTATGATGTTCAGCAACATTAAGTATAGTGACTTCAGCCTCTCCGGAGGCTACGCTTACAACTGGGTGTTTGCCAAGAACTGGCTCTTTTGCGCCAGCGGACTGTTGTCATTGGCCTACAAGACGAGTTACGGCAATACGGCCGACGAGAAGAAAGGCTTCGACTTCAAGAAGGTGAATCCCGACCTCATCGGTCGCTTCGGATTGGTATACAACAACACCAAATGGTATGCTGGTGCAAGTGCCATACTGCACACCAATAATTACCATACCTCGCGTTTCACGGCCAATAATATCTTCGGCTCATTCAATGCCTACATAGGTTTTAATTTTCATCTGAAAGAACGATATAGAAAAAAATGATAAGGTATATATTCATAGTGTTTCTAATGCTCATGCTGGCTTCTCCATCCCAGGCGCAGTCGGCTGACAGTATCACGGTCACAAAGATGCTCGCTGAGGCGCGCCATCAGGATCGCAACATTTGTTTCCCGCTCTATTTTGCCCGCCAGTTTATAGGCAGGCCATATGTGGCATACACTCTCGAAGTGTCCGACCCGGAAACGCTTGTGGTGAATACCCGTCAACTCGACTGCACCACGCTTGTAGAGAATGTCACGGCCCTGACACTCTGTGCTTACCGCAATCTCTACACCTATCGCGATTACCAGAATGCTCTCGTCAGCATGCGTTATCGCGGGGGCATCATTGATGGCTATCCTTCGCGTATTCATTATTTTACGGAGTGGATAACCGAAAATTCACGTGCTGGCATCGTTACCGAGATTCAGCAGCCGAACCCGCCTTTCACGGCCTTGCAGATGGTAAAAGTCGACTATATGAGCAAACATCCTCAGTCGTACAAGGCTCTGCGCCTTCATCCCGAGTTCGTCAGCGAGATACGTCAGATGGAACAGCGCGTCAGCGGCCAACAGTTCCGCTATATCCCCAAGTCGGATGTGACCAATACCTCTCTGTTGCGTGAGACCATCCAAGATGGTGATATCATCGCAATCACCTGTCAGAAGCCTGGCCTTGACATCGCTCACCTGGGGTTTGCCGTCTGGCGAAACGACGGACTCCACCTGCTCAACGCCTCTCAGCTGCACAAGCGAGTGGTAGAGGAGCCCATGACCCTCGGAGAGTATCTCTCCAAGCACCCGTCGCATACGGGTATCCGAATTATCCGAATCAACAGATAG
>DFGG01000025.1 GCA_002371695.1 bacterium UBA3756 | reverse complement strand
GATGCCCGTAAGGAACTCACTGCTGCCATCCGTCGCGGTATTCCCAGATATGCCCTGAAAGAATGGCTTGACAAATGCAAGTAAGAGAGATTGTAGAATTTAAATAAAAAGATTATGGACTTGTTGCATATTATTGCTGTAGTGGCACTTGTGGTAATAGGTGTGTTTATTTTCAAGAGTAAGCGTCAAGGGTAGTCCAGTCATTGCTGGACTCCCTTCATGCTGAGTGAAATACGATTGCGTCTGCGGTCTACTTCGATGATGCGGACGCGGATATGCTGATGCAGTTTTACTACGTCGAGCGGATGGTTGATGCGACGGTTAGCCATCTGCGAGATGTGTACCAGTCCGTCTTGATGAACACCAATGTCGACGAAAGCACCGAAGTTGGTGATGTTGGTGACAATACCCGGTAGTTCCATGCCCTCAATGAGGTCATCGACGGTGTTGACTCTCGAGTCGAACTGAAATTCCTCAATCTGTTGGCGAGGGTCACGTCCTGGTTTCTCCAGTTCCTTGATGATGTCGGTGAGGGTGGGAATGCCCACTTCTTTTGTGACGTAGCGCTTGATATCGATAGCATCGCGTTTCTCCTTATTCTCAATGAGATCATTGACAGAGCATCCCTGATCCTTGGCCATTTGCTCAACGATGGCATAACTTTCTGGATGAACGGCAGAATTGTCGAGCGGATTCTTAGCATGAGGGATGCGGAGGAAACCTGCACACTGTTGGAAGGCTGCCGGTCCGAGACGCGGTACCTTCTTGAGTTGGGCACGGGAGGTGAAGGCGCCGTTTTCTTTTCTATAGTCAACGATGTTCTTGGCAAGAGTGGGGCCAAGACCGCTGACGTACATCAGGAGGTGCTGTGAGGCTGTGTTGAGATTGACGCCCACGAGGTTGACACAGCTCTCTACGGTCTGGTCGAGGGAGCGCTTTAGCTTTGTTTGGTCTACGTCGTGCTGGTACTGGCCCACGCCGATGCTCTTAGGGTCAATCTTGACAAGTTCGGCAAGAGGGTCCATCAGGCGCCGGCCAATGGAAACGGCTCCGCGTACTGTGACGTCTTCGGAAGGAAATTCATCGCGGGCAATCTTGGAGGCAGAGTAGACGGAGGCTCCATCTTCAGAAACGGTAAATACTTGAGGAACGACAGCTGCGGTCGACTGAACTGTACCAGAGGTCTTGGATGAGGTGGGTACGGCATAGCGTCCGGCAAGCACATCGCGAATGAAATCGACAGTCTCGCGACTGGCAGTTCCGTTACCGATGGAGATGGCTTCTATCTGATACTTCTTGATCATTTTCTCAACGGCAATGGCAGTTTCCATGCGCTTGTTGAGAGGAGGGTGAGGGAAGATGGCCTCATGGTGAAGCAGGTTTCCCTGTGCATCGAGGCAGACCACCTTGCAACCCGTACGGAAACCTGGGTCGACACCCATCACACGTTTCTGTCCTAAGGGGGCTCCGAGCAGCAGCTGGCGCAGGTTTTCGGCAAAGACCCGGATGGCCTCTTCATCGGCCTGCTCCTTACTGAGAGCAGCGAATTCTGTTTCGATCGATGGCTTGAGCAGACGTTTATAGCCATCCTCTACAGCTTCTGCCACCAGTCGGCCACAGGGCGTGTTACCATACACATAGTGGCGCTTCAAACGGTCAATGCACTCTTCATCGTCGGGCGAGATGCTGATGCGAAGGATGCCTTCACTCTCTCCCCGTCGCATGGCGAGCAGACGGTGGGATGAGCATCTGCGGAGGGGTTCCTGCCAGTCGAAATAGTCGGAATATTTTGCTGCCTCGTCAGTATCAGCCTTTGCCTTTATGACCTTTGAGGTGATGATGGCCTGACGACGGAAGGCACCGCGGAGTTGCTGACGGCTGCGCTCGTCTTCGCTTATTGTTTCGGCGATAATGTCCTGGGCTCCTTTAAGAGCTTCTTCCACAGAGAGGACGACGCGACTGCCGCCGTTTTCTGGACGCGGGGAGGTAAATCTGGCAGCAGCAGCTTCAGGGTCGCGTTCACGCTGGAGCAGCAGCAGCTTGGCAAGAGGCTCCAGGCCTAGCTCGCGGGCCACTTGGGCTCTTGTACGGCGCTTAGGCTTATAGGGCAGATAGATATCCTCCAGTTCGGTGCCCTCCCAGCAGTCGTCGATGCGTTTTTGCAGTTCAGGCGTCATTTTTCCGAGGTCTGTGATAGTCTTGACGACCGTCTCCTTGCGCTTCTGGATTTCTTTCAGGCGGTCGTACTGGTCGCTGATCGCTGTTATCTGCACTTCGTCGAGTCCTCCCGTCCTTTCCTTGCGGTATCGGGAGATAAAGGGGATGGTACAGCCTTCGTCTATCAGGGCAATGGTGTTGGCCACTGCACGCTCTTGTAGGTTGAGCCGGGTGGCTATCAGGTTGGCAAATATGTTCTTTTCCATACTTAAATGAATAATTTCTGTGCAAAAATACAAAAATTCGGTGAGAAATGTGTAATTTTGCACCCCAAATGCGATTATTAATGAGAAATAAGTTAGTTTTATTGGTCTTCTCGCTTCTGATGGCGCTCTCTCAGGTGTCAGTGGCTCAAGAGACGGCCAACTCCCGTCAGGCCCGACGTATCTTCAATGATGCCTACCAGCAGGTGTTTGGCGAACAAGGTGCGACGCTGCGTTACGATGTCAACATTACTGGCATCTACAAGACAAACGGCCAGATATGGTTTAGAGGCAAGAAGCGCAAGTTCGTCGACAATAAGATGACTTCGTGGAGTGACGGCGAGACAGTATATACCGTCAAGAAAAGCAAAAGCAAGCGGAAGAAGAAAGAGGTGGAGATACATAATGCCAAGAAAAACAAGTCGGACAAGTACTCAGGCAAGTTCAAGTTTGTTCCTGAAAATTTCGACTATAGCATTGCAAATGATGATGAGGGCCTGATGGTGACACTGAAAGCCAAGAAGGGCACGAAGGGTATCAAGGAGGTACAGGCCCTGCTGAAGCGACAGACCTACGAGCCTATCAGAGTGCGTATCAAGATAGCCTTTATCTGGACCACCATCAAGATTTCCGAGTTCCAGTCGGGAGGCATTACCGACGAGATGCTCCGCTTCCCTGTGGAGAAGTACCAGGACTATAAGTATATTGACAAGCGATGATATCGGTAGAAGGATTGAAAGTGGAGTTTGGCGTAAAGCCCTTGTTTGTGGATGCGAGCTTCGTTGTCAACGACCGCGACCGCATAGCCCTTGTTGGCAAGAACGGAGCAGGCAAGTCGACGATGCTGAAAATACTCTGTGGTCAGCAGAAGGCAACGGCAGGCACGGTGAGTATTCCCAACGACTGCCGTATCGGCTACCTGCCTCAGGTGATGATCTTACAGGACGATACCACTGTGCGGGAGGAGGCTCAGAAAGCCTTTTCTGACATCACCCGTATGAGGGAACGCCTGGATCAGATGAACCAGCAGTTGGCAGAGCGTACGGATTATGAGAGCGAGAGCTATCTGGCGTTAATAGAGAAATACACCACAGAGCACGAGCGCTATATGATGATGGGTGCTGAGAACTATGAGGCCGAGATAGAGCGTACGCTGATGGGCCTGGGGTTCCTGCGTACTGATTTCGATCGTCCGACATCTGAATTCTCAGGTGGCTGGCGTATGCGTATCGAACTGGCAAAGATTCTGTTGCAGAAGCCTGACGTGCTGCTGCTCGACGAGCCCACCAACCATCTCGATATTGAGTCAATACAGTGGCTGGAACAGTTCCTGGCACAGTCGTCGAGCGCCGTGGTGCTGGTGAGCCACGATCGTGCCTTTATTAATAATGTGTCAAACCGCACCCTGGAAATCTCCTGCGGAAGGGTGATTGACTATAAGGTGAAGTACAACGAGTATGTCGTGCTTCGCAAGGAGCGCCGGGAGCAGCAGCTTCGGGCCTATGAGAATCAGCAGAAGGAAGTGGCAGATATGAAGGCCTTTATCGAGCGCTTCCGTTATCAGGCCACGAAAGCCGTTCAGGTGCAGCAGAAAATCAAACAGCTGGAGAAAGTGGTACCCATTGAGATCGATGAGGTAGACAACTCGGCGATGCACCTGAAGTTCCCTCCTTGTTTGCGTAGTGGCGACTATCCCGTCATCTGTGACGAGGTACGCAAAGATTACGGCTCCCACACGGTATTCGACCATGTTTCGCTGACCATCAAACGTGGCGAGAAGGTGGCTTTCGTTGGCAAGAACGGAGAGGGAAAGTCGACACTCGTCAAGTGTATCATGGGTGAGATTCCCTTTACAGGCGAATTGAAGATAGGGCACAATATCCAGATAGGCTATTTTGCCCAGAATCAGGCACAGCTGCTTGATGAGAGCCTGACAGTATTCCAGACGATAGATAACGTGGCGAAAGGTGAAATCCGGCTGCGTATCAATGATATCCTCGGAGCCTTCATGTTTGGAGGCGAGGAGTCGGACAAGAAAGTGAAGGTGCTCAGCGGTGGCGAGCGAAGTCGCCTGGCGATGATTCGTCTGCTGCTGGAGCCTGTCAATCTGCTGATACTCGACGAGCCCACCAACCACCTCGACATGCCTTCGAAGGATGTGCTCAAGGAAGCCATCAAGGCGTTTGACGGTACTGCGATCATTGTGAGCCATGACCGAGAGTTCCTCGACGGACTGGTCACTAAGGTCTACGAGTTCGGAGGTGGACGCGTCAGGGAGCATCTCGGTGGTATATACGACTTCCTCCGTAGGAAACAAATAAGCGAACTCAA
>DFGG01000045.1:3586-19239 GCA_002371695.1 bacterium UBA3756 | reverse complement strand
GGTATGCCCATCGAGCCGGGCTTCGGCTCCATCCAGGGGAAGGTGCCCAGGGTCATCGTGGTCTCTGTCTGTCCGAAGCCCTCCATCATCTTGATGCCTGTCTTTTCGTAGAACTTGTCGAATACGGCGGGGTTCAGGGCTTCGCCGGCCGTGCAGCAGTACTCCAGCGAGGAGAGGTCGTACTTTGACAGGTCCTCGCGAATCATGAAACGGTATATCGTCGGGGGAGCGCAGAAGCTCGTCACCCGGTATTTCTCTATCTGCCGCAACAGTGTGTCGGCATTGAATTTCTCGTGGTCGAACACGAACACCGTGGCTCCGGCGAACCACTGTCCGTAGAACTTGCCCCACACGGCCTTGCCCCAGCCGGTGTCGGCCACGGTCAGGTGGAGCGAACCCTCGTGCAGGTTGTGCCAGAACACACCTGTCGACAGATGGCCCATGGCATACAGGTAGTCGTGAGCCACCATCTTGGGCTCGCCGCTGGTGCCGCTGGTGAAGTACATCAGCATTGTGTCGTCGTTGGAGTTCACGAAAGCCGGCTTCACGAACTTCGGGGTCTGCTTCCATTCCGACTGCCAGTCGTGGAAGCCTTCGGGGATGGGCTTCCCGTGATCCGTAATCGTGATATACTGTTTCACCGTCGGACTCTCGGGCATGGCGGCCTGTATCTGGCTCACCACGTAGGCGTCATCCACACAGATGATGGCCTTCACCGAGGCGCGGGTGTTGCGATAGATGATATCCTTCTTGGTCAACATGTGGGTTGCCGGGATGACGATGGCACCGATCTTGTGCAGGGCCAGCATCACGACCCACCACTCGTAGCGGCGCTTCAGGATGAGCATCACGGGGTCGTTCTTGCCGATGCCAAGCGACATCAGATACGAGGCAGCCTGGTCGGTCTGCTCCTTCAGCTGGGCGAAGGTGGTGCGAATCTCCTCGCCCATGTCGTTAGTCCAAAGGATGGCCAGCTTCTCAGGGGCCTCCGCTGCCCAGGCGTCCATCACGTCGTAGGCGAAATTGAAGTTCTCAGGGATGATGAACTCCAGGTTCTTGTTATAGTCCTCTACCGAGGTGAAGCTTGTCTGCTTCAGAAATCTTTCTATCATAGCTTTTATGTTTTTGCAGCCTTTATTATTCTATTGTAAAGGCGAGGAACTTGACGGGCTTGTCGCCGACGGCCAGCATGCCGTGGGGCTTCGTGGAGTCGAAGTAGATGGAGTCGCCCTCTTCCAGCACGATGGTCTTGCCGCCGATGTAGAGTTCCATCTTGCCCTCCAGCACAAGGTTGAACTCCTGGCCTGAGTGGGTGTTCTTATAGACGGTGCGCACGCCGGGCTTGGGCTCTACAGTGACGATGAACACGTCGGCCTTATGGTTCACGAAACCGCTCACGAGCGACTGGTATTTATATGCCTTGGTGCGCTCGATGCTCACGCCCTGCCCCTTACGTACTACGAAATATGACTTCATGTGGGGCGTCTCGGCGAAGATCAGCTCCTCTGTCGAGATACCGTACTTCTTGGCTATCTTCATCAGGTTTGAGATGGTGATGTCGGCCTCGCCCTGTTCTATTTTCTCATACTTTTCCGACGAGATACCGATGGTCTCGGCCATCTCGCTGACGGGGATGTCAAGCACGTCGCGCAGACCGCGCAGACGCTCGCCTATTTGCTTTAATTGTTCGTCCATATTGATGTCTTCATTTAATTTTTGGGTACAAAAGTACTGAAAAACGGGCGAAACACCAAGGATTTCTCTTTTTTTCTTTGGTCTTTCGCCCGTTTTGCCATGATTTCGGCCTATTGGCCGGTGGCCTGTCGGTAGTCCAGCAGTCTGTTCTGCAGTTCAGCGTAGGCTTCAGTCTGCTTGTCGCAGGCCTGCTGGTAGAGCAGCTGTGCCTCCAGCAGGTCGCTCATCCTGGCGGTGCCGGCGCGGTAGTAATTGCGGTTCAGACGGAGGTTTTCCTCGGCCTGTTCGATGCTTTTGTGCGCAATGAGCAGCTGTTGGCGGGCCTCCTCTACGTCGTTGGCGGCCTTCTGCATCCTGATCTTCAACAGCTCGGCATTGTCGGCCAGCTGTTCCTCGGCCTGTTGCTGCTCTATCTTCTTACGGCGGATGGCGTGGGAGCCGCCCCACCAGTCGCTGATGGGCAGGCTGACGGTGGCGAACACCATGCCGAAACTGTGGTTGTTGTCGAGCAGGTTGTGGTAGTTGTAGCCCGCCCCCACGGCTACCGACGGCAGGTTCTGGCCGATGGCCATCTTCTTCTGCAGTCCGGCTGCCTCCACCTGTTTCTCCAGGAGCTGGTATTCCGGCAACGCGTCAAGCGAAGCGGTGGCTTGCACAGGCAACGGTTCGTCTGTCATGGCTCTATACTTCACTCCGAATCCCTCGTCTTTCAGTCCGCAGTACTGCGCCAGCAGCAGACGGACGATGCTCAGGCCGTTCTGTAGCTTCAGCCGCTGGCTGGCGATGTCGTTGCGGCGCAGCTGCACCTGCAGCAGGTCGTTGTGCATGGCCACACCGGCGCGGACGGCCACGTCGACATCCTTCTCTATACTGGCTAACAGGCTGTCGACGGCATCCACGGTCTTCTTCTTCTCCTGCAGGGCCACTATCTGCCAGAAATACTGTTCGGCGGTCTTTTCCACCTCGTTCTCAGACAGTTGCAGCTGCAGACGGCTGACATCCTCGCCGACCTTGGCCAGGCGGTTGCCGTTGACGATGCGGCCTCCGGCGAAGACCGGCTGTGTGGCCATCAGGCTACCGATGGTGCCGTTCTTCATCATCGAGATGCTGACGGGGGCCGACATGTCTAACAATACCTGCTGAGGCATTAGCTGAGCAAACATCTCTCCCAACGACTGCGGCAAAAATTCAGAGGGAGTGATGGTGGTCTGGGCCATGCCCTTGTTGGCGTTGAACCACAGGCCGGTGCCGCTCACGTTGGGGAAATACTTGGTGAACGCCTCCTTGCGCTGCTGCCGTGCCGCGTTGATGCCCTGACGGGCATGGCGGATGGCGATGTTGTGCTGGCGGGCGGAGTCGAGAATCTGTTCCAGGGTGTATGCCTTTTGGGCTGCGGCAGTGCCGCAGTATACAGAACAGAGGGCGATGGCTATTATCTTCTTCATAACTGATACGGTAGCAAATTATTCACTAATCACTATTCACTAATCATTTAGTGCTTACTTTCCAATAGACGACGGGCAGCATGGTGACCACCATGATGAGCGAGCCGATGCCGCCGGCGAAGATGGTGACACCCACAGGCATCCAGAACGACGACTGGGCGATGATCATCGGCACCACGCCAACAGCCGTAGTCGCCGTGGTGAGGAAGATGGGCACCATGCGGCGCTTGCCGGCCTCGTAGGCGGCCTGGCGGACGGCCTCGTTGTAGGCCTGTCGGTCCACAGTCCAGTTGCCATGCTCTGCCACATGTTTCTTGATGAGGTCGATGGCGTGCTCGAAGATGAGAATCTCGTTGCGCATGATCATGCCCATCAGCGTGATGAGACCGAAGATGGAGGTCAGACCCAGGGCACGGTTCATCAGTCCTAACCCGACGAGGGCACCGGGAATCATCAGGCCGAGGGCCGCCATGCAGACGGTGGTGACACCATACTTCTTGAAGTTGAACAGCAGGAAGAAGAACACGATGATCATGGCGATGATGATGCCGGCAAAGATCTGTGGCAGGGCCTCGTTGCCGTACTCTATCTCGCCACCCACCTCGCAGCGCACGCCCTCGGGTAACTCTATCTCGTCGGTCATGATCTCGGCGATACGTTGCTCCACAGGACTGGTATAGACTCCTTGTGCGAACTGTGCCGTCACGGTGATGCAACGCTCGCCGGCACGGTGCATGATGCGGCTCTCCGACCATTTCGGACTGACGCTGGCCACCTGGCGTAGCGGCACGGTGCTGTTGGTGGTGTGGAGTCCGCCCGACAGCATGCTCAGGGGAGTGGCCAGTCCCAGGTTCTGAATGTCGGAGTAGGTCATGTCGCTATTGTCCTTCACCACGATGGGCAGTTCATAGTCGTTCTCCCAGATCTGGCCGATGCGCAGGTCGCTCGATGTGGCGCTGAGAGCCAGGGCCGCCGTGGTACGGGTGATGCCCAGTTGTGCCGACGCGACAGGGTCGAGCGTCACATTAATAATGGGATAAGGCTGCATGAAGTCGGTATGCACCCACTCCAGTTCGGGCATCTGGCGCATCCGCTCCATCAACCGTTCTGCCGCCACGTGCAGTGAGTCGAGGTTTTCGCCATAGAAGCGGTATTCCAGTTCGGGCACCGACATATAGTCGAGCCGCTTGAACTTGACGTAGGCATTGGGGAACACCTCGCTCAGACGCGGCTGATATTCGGCGAGCAACTCCAGGGTTGCCTTGTCCGACGTGGTGTTGACGATGAACTGTGCAAAATTCTTGCCAGCCATCTGAGGGGCGTATGCATCCATGAAGCGGGGTGATGAACAGCCAATGAAACTCGTTATGCCCGTAATGCGCTCGTCGGGACGGAGCACCTTATACACAGAGTCGGCTACGGCCTCCGTCTCGGCAAGCCCCTTGCCGTCGGGCAGGAATATCTCTACTGCAAACTGGTCGCGGTCGGCAAAGGGGAACAGGCGTATCTTCAGCGTAGGCACGATGAGCAGCGAGAGCAGAATGACGCCGATGCCCCCACCGATGGTCAGCCACGGGTGCTGGAACGTCCAGTCGAGCACTCGCTCGTAGGTGCGCTGCACCCACTTGGTGATGGCATTTCCTCCTGTGCTCACCTTGCCGGGCTTGATGATGCGCACTTCGAGGAAGGGGATGATGGTGACTGCCAGCAGGAGCGACACCATCAGGTTGATGGTAATGGTCCACGGGAAATCCTGCAGGGCATCGAGAAACATGCCCTTGAAGGTGAGCAGGAAGGGATAGAAGATGGCACAGATGCACACCGTGGCCAGCATCATCGGCATGAAGTACTGGCGGACACTCTCCATGGCGGCCTCGTTGGGCTCATAGCCCTTGCCGAGATACTCCAGGTAGCCGTCGATGACCACGATGGAGTTATCCACAATCATTCCCAACACGACGATCAGTGCCGCCAGCGTGACGATGTTCAGCTCGATGCCTGCCATATACATGACGGCCACAGAGACAAACGTGCTCAGCGGGATGGTGATGGCTGCCACGATGGCGGAGCGGATAGGAAACAGAACCATCATGATGAGGATGATGACAGCCATCGAGATGAGCAGGTCGCGCAGGAACGAACTGACGCTCATGGCCACCACCTTGGGCTTGTCGGCGATACGGGTGATGGTGACGTCGTCGGGCAGCTCGTCCTCACGGAACTGCTGCAGCACCTTGTCCACTTCCTTGCCATAGATGACCACATTGTTGCCAGCCGTCATCTCCATCGACAGCAACATACAGGGGTGCCCGTCCTGTTCGATGCGGCTGGCGTTGGTGTCATATTCACGTACCACACGGGCGACATCCCTTACACGGGCCACCTTGCCCGTCGTGGGGTCGCTGAAGATGATCTGGTTGGCTATCTCCTCGACACTGTTCTCCGTGGGCTCTATGTGGATGGGCACCTGCTGGTCGTCGTCGCTGATGCTGCCGCTCATGGTGGTGATGCCCTGTGCCTGCAGGCGGCTGAAGAGCATCTGCTGACCGATGCCGTAGGCCTGCAGGCGCTGACGGTCTACGTAGAGCGAAATCTGCTCTTTCTGTTCACCGAACATTTTTACATTTGCCACCGAGGGGATGCGACGCAGACGGTCGGAGAGGTCGTCGCTGTACTTCTTCAGCTCACGATAGCTGCGCTGGCTGCTCTCAATGGCTATCAGCAGGGCCGACGTGTTGCCGAAGTCGTCGTTGACCACGATGGTCAGTACGCCTGCCGGCAACTGCGCCTTGAAACTGTTCAGGCCGTGCTTGATCTTCGACCATACCTCGTCCTTGTTGTTCACGTTGTCGTTGAGTTCCACCATGGCGATACACATACCGTTCTGCGACGTGGTGGTGGTCTTGGCCCGCTTCACCTCACCGTAGGTAAAGAGGTAGCGCTCCAGGGGGCGCGCCACCTGTTGCTCCACCTCCTCACTGGTGGCACCGGGATAGACGGCCACCACCACGCCCTGCCGGATGGTGGCATGGGGGAACTCGTCCTTTGGCATGACATACATGCCGTAGATGCCCATCACGAACAGGATGCCGATGATGAGCAGCGATATTGAGTAGTGTTCCAATGGCCAGCGGAACCAGTTCGTCTGTTTCATTGCCTATAATGATTTATGGTTTACTGATTAATAGACTACGCGGCTTCCCTCACTCAACTTCTGATAGCCTTCGGTGACTATGCGCTGGCCGATGCTGAGGCCGCCGGTGATGGCGATGTCGTTGCCGCTGGTACTGCCGATGTCTACCTTGGTGCGGTGGGCCGTGCTGTCGTTGCCTACCGTCCATACGAACAGACTGCCATCGGCAGAGCGCTGCACCGACGTCATGGGCAGTAGGAGGCGTCCGGTGCCTGTCGTGCCGTCACCCCTGAACACCACGCTGGCCACCATGCCGGGCAGCAGTAGGCGGTCGGGGTTGGCCACGGTGATGCGTATGTCGTAGGTGTGGGTGAGGGGGTCGGCCGTCACGCCCTTCTCGATGCGGCCACCGACGGTCTGCCGCCCGATGGCGTCGACGGTGATGTCGGTCCTGGTGCTTGTGCCGATGCCGTTGACCTCAGCCTCTGGGACGGCCACCTTCACCTTGACGCTGCTGATGTCGAGGATAGTCACCACGGCCTGCGAGGGCAGGGCCGTCTCGCCGGCCTTCACCATCTTCCGGCCGATGATGCCGCCCACGGGTGCCGTCAGCCGACAGTCGGCCAGGTTCTTGCGGGCCACCTCCAGTTGCGACTTGGCCTGTGCCACCTTGCTCTGTATCTCCACCCACTGCACTTCGGGCAGCGAGCCGTTGTCGTGCAGCATGCCGTAGCGCTGCAGGGCGTCGTTGGCCTGTGACATCTGCGCCTCGGCGCCGCTCACCAGGCTACGGGCCTGCGTGTCGTCCATCTCGGCGATGAGCTGGCCTCGGCTGACGGCCTGCCCCTCGCTGACCAGCACCCGCCTGACCACACCCATGCCGGTGAAACTCACGGCAGTGCCCTCACTTTCTTCCACGATGCCCACGTATGTCTGGGCGTTACTTGTCGTTCCGGGCGACGCCGTCAGCGTCCTCACTCTGATGGGGGCCTTGGTGCCCGCCTCTCTCTTCTCGCTACAACTGCACACGGCCGTGAAGGCCAGCAGTCCTAAAAGTACTCTCTTCATTGTCGATTCTGTTGATTTCTGGTGCAAAAATAGTGCAAAAGTGGCATGTGTCAGTGTTCTTATTGTCGGATGATGTGGCCGATTTGGCGTAATGATGCCAAATTGGCCGTAAATTATTCCCTATAGGATATATTGTTCGGTCTGAAATGCTTAACTTTGTATGTCAAATAGACCAATTATGTGGCAAGAAGAGATTAATCTGCAGACATTGACAGACAATGAGGACATCCAGATAGGATATTCCGACAACGACATCGTCATCATCGACAGCATCCAGAAGTTCGCCGAGGTGGGTGCTGCCCACGTCTCGATGAGTGCTATCGTCATCTGCGTCAACGGCAAGGTACAGGGCCAGATGAACGGTACGCTGATAGAGCTGTGCAAGAATCAGGTGGCCGTCATTCCACCTAACGTGATCATCACCGACCTGATGATTAGTCCAGACTTCAACCTGAAGGGGATGTTCCTGACCAACACCATCCTGCAGAGTTTCCTGCGTGAGAAGATGAACGTGTGGAATGAGATGATGTATATCCATCGGATGCACGTGATGACCTTGAAGAACGACGACGAGCTGCTGTTCTATACCCATTTCTACGAGATGCTCAGACTGTGTATCGACAGCCATATCGACAATCCCTACCGTACCGACGTCATCCAGTCTCTCCTGCGCAGTGCCATCCTCGGACTTTGCGGAGCCATGCGCCAGCTGCTGCCTGCCGAAGTTCCTGGCCGTGAGATGGGCTCTGCGGGCGGCCACTTCCAGCGCTTCCTCGATCTGCTCCACAGCGGCGGGGTGAAGCGCCACAAGGTGGAATGGTATGCCAACGAGCTGTGCATCTCGCCGAAATATCTTTCCGCCATCTGCAAGAAGCATTCGGGAAAGACGGCCAACGAGTGGATCACAGAGCACCTGATGGAGGACATCCGATACTATCTCAAGCAGACGGACTTCAGCATCAAGCAGATATGCAGCCAGTTGGGATTCCCCAACACCTCCTTCTTCGGGAAATACGTCAAGGAGCATTTCGGCTGTACGCCCACCCAGCTGAGACAGCAGTAGGAACAGAAAAAATGATGGATGGGCTCAGCGCTCATCCACCATCTTATAGTCTTGATAATCTTTCTTGGGGAATTCGAAGATGCTATCGTTGAGACCGCCGGCATGGAAGTTGGAGAAGGTGATGGTGGCCCAGAAGATAGCCACCTTGATGCGCAGCTTCCGGGGGTAGTAGTTGCCGGGCGAGAGATAGGCCTGCACCTTTTTCATCTTCACTTTCGCACCCTTCTTGGCCTTCAGGGTGACTACCAGCGCGTCGGTGCCGTCAGGGTCCTTGGCGATGGAGTAGTTGTAGCTGTCGGCATCGAACTTGAACATCTTCAGCTTCTCGTCCTTCTTGTTCACCTTGGGGTCGTGGATCTCCACTATCTTCTTTTTCTCGCGGGCAATGTATTTCACGTCGCCGTTGTTCCACATCTTCGAACCTTTATACACCGACTTGGCCTTGTCGCCCTTGTTCCACGACGTACCTTCTTCTTTATAGAGGTGGAGAATGTCTATCTTGTAGTGGAACGTCACGCCCTGCGGCCCGAAGATGTTGTTCCATGCTGTCTGGAACACGCGCTTGGCCTGGCGCTCATTCGGCGTGTCCTCTGCCGAGGCAGTAAAATGTGCGCTCGAGCTATGCTCGCTTGCTACCGAAGGGACGCAAGAACAGTGGATAGTGAATAGTATCATTACCATTCTCATCAACCAGCCATTATTCATACCGCCCCTTTTCATATCAATTTCACTAATCACTATTCACTATTCACTAATCACTAATCACTATTTCAGTCCTGCTTTCAGTCCACGGATGACGGCTGATGTGAATCCGGCATGCTCCATCTCGTTCAGACCCTTGATGGTGACGCCGCCAGGGGTGGTCACCAGGTCGATGGCGGCCTCGGGGTGCAGACCGCTGGCCTCCAGCAGCTCCACGGCACCCTTCATCGTCTGCATCACGATCTTTTTGGCATCGTCGGCCTTGAAGCCCAGTTCCACACCGCCCTCAGCAGCGGCACGGATGTAGCGCATAGCGTAAGCGATGCCGCACGAGGCGAGGGTAGTACCTGCTGCCAGATGCTGCTCGTCGGTGATAAGCGTGGTGCCCATCTCGTCGAATATGTTGACCACCGTCTGAACCTGCTCCTCTGAGGCTCCCACGGGGACGACAAACGTCATCGAGGCCATCTCGGCGATGGCGATGTTGGGGATAGCCAGGAACAATGACGGACATTGTTCGCCCAACCACTCCTTGATGCTGGCCGACGATACGCCGGCGGCTATCACGATGAGTATCTGCTTGTGGGGGGTGAGTTCGGACTTGATGTCTTTCAGTACGCGCTCCACCAGCCAAGGCTTCACCACGACGCACACGATGTCGGCAGTCTCAGCCGCCAGTTTGTTGTCGGTGGTCACGCTGACGCCTGTCTTGGCAAACTTGTCGATGACGGCCTCCGATGGGTCGGCCACGGTAATGTCTTCGTTCTTAAACTGTTCGCCCTTGATCAGGCCTTCTACGGTGGCACCGCCCATGGCGCCGGCTCCTATGATTGCAATCTTCATATCCCTGATTTCTAAATTCCTTAGACTATAAACACTTCTTAAGTCTTTCAATAAATTCATCCGCGTCTTCCTTCGAAAGGCAGAGCGGCGGCAGCAGGCGCAGGATGTTCTGCCCGGCACAGCCCGTGAAGCAGTGCTGCTCGTAGATGAGCGGCTGGCGCACGTCCTTGTGAGGAATGTCGAGGTCGATGCCGATCATCAGTCCCCGACCACGGACGTCCACGATATGGCTCTTGCCCGCAGACTTCAATTCTTCAATTCTTAAATTCTTCAATTCTTCTATCAGGTAGGTGCCGACACTGTCGGCGTTCTCCACCAGCTTCTCCTCCTCGAACACGTCGAGCACGGCCAGTGCAGCGGCACAGGCCAGATGGTTGCCGCCAAACGTGGTACCCAACTGTCCGTAGACGGGCTTGAACTCCGGCGAGATTAGCACGCCGCCCATCGGGAAGCCGTTGGCGATGCCCTTGGCCACGGTGATGATGTCGGGACGTATGCCCAGCCACTGGTGGGCGAAGAATTTTCCGCTTCGGCCGTAGCCGCACTGTATCTCGTCGCAGATCAGGATCGTGCCGTACTTCCGGCAGGCAGCAGCCAACCCGTGTGCGAATTCCGCCGTGGCCAGCTTGATGCCACCCACGCCCTGGATGCACTCCAGGATGACGGCACATACGTCGCCCTTCTGCAGTTCAGCCTCCCAGGCAGGCAGGTCGTTCATCGGCAGATAGGTCACGTGGCCGTTGGCGTTGATGGGGGCGATGATCTTTGGATTGTTGGTCACCTCTACGGCCAGAGATGTCCTACCGTGGAATGCCTTCTCGGCAGAAAGCACACGGGTGCGGCCGTTGGTAAACGAGGCCAGCTTGAGGGCGTTCTCGTTGGCCTCTGCACCGCTGTTGATGAGGAACAGCTGGTAGTCGTCGTAGCCGCTGATTTTGCCCAGGCGCTCTGCCAGCTCCTGCTGCAACTTGTTGATCACCGAGTTGGAATAGAACCCCAGCTTACCGACCTGTTCCGTCACTTTCTCAATATAGTGGGGATGCGAATGGCCTATCGATATCACGGCATGTCCGCCGTAGAGGTCCAGGTATTCCTGCCCTTTGTCATCCCATACCTTACAACCTTTGCCCCTGACGATGTTCACGTCGAAGAGCGGATAAACGTCGAATAACTTCATCTTCTTGTTTTCTTTATCCTTATTATAATCGTGTGCAAAGTTACTGCTATTTAGGCAAACCACCAAAGGAAAAGTTGTTTTTCTTTCCCTTCTGCACGGCTTGTCGCATAAATATGCATTGAAATTAATCCAATATCACAAAATGTCCTGTCCCCAATGTGATTCATAGTACAAAGGTACAAATAATCAATCTGAGTTGAGTCAATCACGATTGATATTTATGTTTTTTAATATCAGTCAATAGTGTGCTCATAGAGAACTTGTAAATCAAGAAGCACTGCATTCAAAATTTGAGTATACGAAAAAGCGATTTGTAGGTTGTAACGTTGTAACATCGCCGATGTTACAACGTTACAACCTATATTCAAAAAAACTGTATGTCAAGAACAGCAAGGGTGACGCATCGCTGAAGTCTGGAAAAGTTTGATATTAGTTTTCAATCTGTATGTCATGGCTCTCGTCAGTACTTGATTCACTCGGATGTGTCGACTAATGGTGAGTATGAATGGTGGTTGTTTTTTCTTTAAACCTATTTAAACCCTGAGCCGCACTATTTGAGGCTGTTAGTTTCATTATATGCGGCTAACATTTTAAAGTATTTACTGTTTGGGGGCCTCAACCTCCTGAAGGTAAGGACACCCAGCGAAAAGAGGGGGAGCAAGACATTGCTGCCTGCTCCCCCGCTCTGTTAATCTATGTCACAGAGTATCCAGACCCTATTGTGACAAGTGGTTGTTATTCATAGAAGAATTCGATATAAAGCTTCACCTCGTTTTCAGGATTGCTCACAAATTCGCGCGTGCTGACTTCATCTGGTTTGTCCTTGTAAGTCACGGTCTCCTTGTGAGTATAGTCCTTGAGGAAAGCATCATTGTCTTTTCCGCCATATTGGAACGTACCGATGTTAACTTTCTCATCAGAGCCATAATATTTGACTCCTGGAGAGAGAAGGGTACCAATAGGAGGAAGGGCTTTGAAGCTGCATGTCACATCTGAGAGATCCTTTAATCTTCCATAGTCATCATTATATTCTTGATTTATTCCCCATTCATCCACATATTTATAGGTAAAATAGTACCCGTGATCCATTTTGTACGTCAGGTTCTCTACTTTGCTAGTAGAAAAGTCGCCTTTGAAGTTTGTGATGTCGAATGATACCGTTTTATTCGTGTGATAGTAATAATCTGATGATGCCTGTGTTATATCAATATGGAGTTTGTCTTTTCCTTGTGTCATTTGAACCTTGTAATCAGGGTCTGCTTTTTCACCATTCATAGAGTAATCGCTATATTTTATGTATACTGGTGCTGCGTCAGTATACCAGTCTCCTTCTTTTCCTTTTACATGATCCTTGAATGACGTAGTTAATTGAAGCATTTGTATCTTCTTTATCTTGATATCGCCAGTCTTCTGTTCTCCGAACTCCACAATATTGACCCCTGTATCGATATCTTTCAGAGGAATCGTCAACTTAACCTCATCATTAGGGGAGACAACAATGAGCTCCGGCTTCACGTCTGCTGCGGCATAGGCAAAGAGACGGAACTCGATTTTACCCTCACCTTTCTCGTCAAGTACACATTCCCAATCAAAAGGATCTACGATACTCAAGGGCAGTTTCTTGAACTTTACTTTATAGCCGGCATAGGCAGACTGATTATCTTTGACGGATATGTCCTTCAAATACAGGGTGACCATTTTGTTCATCTGTTCAGCGTATTTCATCATGCGGTCTTTCATGATGTCAAACTGTTTCGCTTTCAGCTTGTCGCAGATGGCATCAAACACTTTGGGCAGTTTCTCATACTCACCATAGAGATATTGACGGTATTCTTCAGACACCTCTTTCTTTATGCCCTCGTTCAGGCCGCCGCCACCTGTCCATCCAGTTCCAGTGGCTTCACTCATATAGTAGGCGATTCTTTTTTCATCCTCCCAGAACTGACTGCAATACTTTTCAACATAGGCATCAATGAGTATACCCAGTCGGCGAGACGTCATGCCCTCTTTCGTGAAAGCAGGCCAGAATAAGTCATACCAATCCCAGAAGGAGCGATAGCCGTCCTCCCCTTTGCTATAGTAGAGTTCGTAGGCTTTCTTGTACATATCCTTACGTCCCTTCCATGCTTCCTCTGCAAACTTGTTGAGCGTGTAGTCGATCACAGCCACCGACACCATACCCAAGTTCATGGCCGACGACTTGCAGAGTGACGTTGCCTTACCAACTATGAAGTCGAGACAGCTTTTCAGTGTCATGGCATCAGCCTGATCAAACTTGCCAGAATAGACAGCACGTAATTTTTGATAGAATGTCGCTACAACAGCCAGCTTACCCATAAAATCAGCCGTATTCTTGAGCAGTGAGTTTTTCAGCCCCAGTTCCTCCAACACAGGATAAGAGATATCGCCGAAAATGGCTTTAGTATCAAGTATGCCTTGGGTAATCAGGTCGCCCTCCTTTGTGATATCGTTTTCGCCACCAAGGAGATCAGACAAAAGAGCCTCGAGGACTTCCAAAGGGGGATCTTCCCAATGGGTGAACTGGTACTTATTCCCGTTGATACCTGCAAATCGTGTGTTGGCACGTGACACGATGAAGGCTCCATTGGTGCTGTTTCCACGGGTTCTGACTCTGGACTCTGAAACAACGGACACACCATAGGTGCCAGGTTTGTCTGTCCAGATAACAGCATCTCCCGTGGCGGAATCATACTCGCAAAGCGCAGGTTCCCAATCATGTTGTCCCTCATTCCAGCGCGCAGAAACAAGAATTTGTCCATTACCGAAATTGACGGGGATGTGAATCTTTGCCACGCCGTTGAATTCGCTAAGGTTGCCTAATTGCAGATTGACAGCCGTCACCTTGTCGCTTTCATCAAGCATCGACGGTGTCTCCGTTGCCTTTGCCACGGAGAGCGTCATGTCACCATTTACGATACAGGGATTTAGCTCAATGGTAAAACCAGCCGCTTCGACGACGTAGTTTTCCTCATTGACAGTCACCTCTTCTGAAGACCCAATATTCATATTACCCTTGGGTCTCTCGTCAATGATTCCGCTAGGGTCATCAGACTTGTCTTCTTTCTCATCAGAACTACAGGCTGACAGACCTACTGCCAACAGACCCGTACATAGGAGGCATAGCCATCCGAAAAGTCTTTTCTTTGTTTTCATTTTCCTTTGTTTTTGAGGGTTAATAATAATTATAGTATAATGCAATGGTCTGAGTTGTCGATATGGCGGAATTTTGCGTCAGGACAATACTGGCAAAGGTAGTCGTAGACGAAGCAGAAGTCCTCATCGGGCACGTAGATGCGATTTCTGTGCAGCCGTTGGTTGACTTTGATGAGGTTCATACAGCGCACGGGCACAAGCTTCTTCACTTTGTCGAGCGTGGATGTGGAGGTGGTGCGCGAGGCGGCCAGCACGCCGGTGCCCACCATCCCAGGCTTACCTGCGGCACTGCCCACCAAGGCGGTTAGTGCTCCCAGTACCTGAGCCTTCTTCACCTGATGGGGCATCTGTTGGTGGACGATCTCCTTCTGGTCCATAGTGAACAGCACGACGTATTTCCAGCCGTAGCTCCAGGCGAGGATGGTGTAGGCGACGAAGCCGATAGCCAGGAATACAAGGTACAAGATCAGGAAGACGGACGTGATATCCCAGATCTTATCCAGGGCAAGGCCGTCCTCGAAACAGACGAGCAGGGTCATAAACAGCCAGATGACACCGAAGCTGAGGCCCAACACCTTGAAGACATCAATCAGGATGCTGGGGTTCTTCATCATCGACACCTCATATACCCAGCGGTACTTTCCGTCCGGGCAGAGTCTTACGCGGTCTTTCTTGTTTTCTTCTTTTTGCATCGGTTGGCTAATTTTAATGGTTACGCGGCAAAAATAGGAAGAAAAAACAGAAAAAGACTCGCATTTTGCAAAAATCGACTAACTTTTTGCAAAAAATTAGTCGATTTTCGCGTTTTCGGACAAATTGTTACATTGTGCCGCCCACTCCTTGGGTGAGACTCCGGTGGCGGCGCGGAAAATCTTGAAGAAAGTTTGCTCGGTGCCGAAGCCGGCTTCCGTCCAGACGGTGGATATTTTCTTCTCGGGCTGTTGGCGCAACAGTTGCTTCGCATAGTCGACGCGGTAGCGGTTGACATACTGGGTGAAGGTGCATCCCGTCTGTGAGTTGATGCAGGCAGAGATGTCGTTGCGGTGGAGCTTGAAGGCGTGGGCAATGTCGGAAACCTTCAATTCGCTGTCCAGATAGAGCTTCTTCCGCACCATCAACTCGTTGATGTGCTGCATGAGTTCTGTGGTGGACTCGGTACTGCCGATGGCCGTCACTTCAGCGGAGGCTTCTGCCAGTCTGAACGCCTTGTGACGACGGTACTTTCGAACCAGGAATCCGACAGCGACGACTGTGGCTGCTGCCAGTGCGGCTAACCACCACCATGGATGATTACTCTCTGACAAGTCGGCTGTGCCGTCGCCGATGCGCAGCACATAGGCATGGGCGGAAGGG
>DFGG01000045.1:0-3376 GCA_002371695.1 bacterium UBA3756 | reverse complement strand
GCCTCGGCATAGTCGATGCGTAGCACATAGTGGCGGAACCCTTTCTCCGGCCGGGTGTGCATGTCGGCATTGCCGCCCATCAGGTAGGCCCTGCCGTGCGTCTGGTCTGCGATGATGGTGGAATAGTACTCGATGCCTCCCCACTGGGTCTTCATCGGCACGGGGCAGACAGTGGGCAGCAGCGAGATGTTGCCGTTCTCTATTTTCGCGATGGCCACCTGGCTCGTGCTGTCGCGAACAGGGAAGAGGTAGGCATAGACGCCTCTGGATTCGTCGCCGATGAAACACTCGGCGCTGCGATGGGATATGCAGCCAAACGGGTGCCACGTCTCAAACAGGGGAATGCTGACGGCCTCGCCCCTCAGTCTGTCAGCCATGCTGCTGTGGAGTGAGTCGCCCTTGGTGTTGAAACCGCCGAAGATGATGGCATCGTCCTTGGCCGTTTGGAAAATGAACGGTCCGGAGCGTTCCTCGGCCACATCTTTTATATATGTAAAGCGCTTCTTGCCGTCGAAGACCTCGATGCCGTCCTGATGATACCAGTTGCCGGCAATCACTACGCTGCCGTTGTCCAGTTCCAGTCCGGAGGCGCCTGCACGCTTCTGCTCCATGCTGCCGAAGCCGTCGAAGGTGTGGCTTTGCGGGTCGTAGAGTTCAGCGAGGAAGGTCTGCCCGATGCCGATGGGCTCAGAACTGCCTCCGCCAAGGAGCACTTTGCCGGACTTCAGCACGACAGAGAAGCCGAAGTCGTGGTTGTAGGTCATCTGCATCACGTGCCATTCACCGTCCTTGAAGTATTCTGCCGTCGGGGTAGGGACAAAGCCGTCGGTATGGCCACCAGCCACGACATACTCGCCGTTGACACAGAACACCTGATGTCCGGCTCGCGCAATATTCAGGTCTGGCAACTGCTCTACTTCCACTTTGACTATCGGACAGCCTGAAGGGATGGTATCGGCCGTTCCCCCTCTTGTCGCAGTCGGAAGCAGGAACAGCAGGATAGCCAGCCAGAAGTTCGGTCGTGTTGTTGCCATATCCCGTTTATTTAGTCGACTGCAAAGTTACGAATAAAAAGTAAATCCACCAAATTTTGAGGGATATAGTTTAATATTTTGATAAGAGAAGTCAGATGGTGGATGAGAAACCTACTGAATCAAAAGAAGGGAGCGGATGTCGCTGCCCGCTCCCATATGTGGTATCTCATATCCATGAGGTGTCACTTTTTCTTGATGACCAGACCAATGAAAAGGCTACTTCCGTCAGTTACTTCTTCCGTCACATTGACGACAGTCTTTTCCTCAGGCTCAGAGTAAATGTCTTTTGTCCATCGGTCGTAATAAATGGTCTCATTGCTAAAGTAGTTGAGATCATCCTTTGTGTAATACCAGAGTCCTGAGTCCTCCTGGGATTTTGCTGGGCCTGATTCCAGTCTTATTGTTGTTTTCGTCCAGGCTATGTGCCAATCGTAATATTGGCGTTCACGACCTTCTTTGTTCATTTCGTACTTGAAGTCGCTGATTTTAGCCTTCTTGCTTTCGACGAGGCTGAGGTCATCGACACTGAAGGATATCGTGGATTCCCAGACCGCATTGGCACCTGAATCTACCCCCTTCTGCTTAATGATGACTTGAGCGCCTCTACCGTTGCCGTTATTGTTGGGGATGATGGACACGCCGTCGTCGGTGGCCTTGAAATTAACGTCCCATCTCCAGAGTATGGCATAGTACATGTGGACGCTTCCACTCTCGATATAAAAGTTCTGCTCCTGTGGCTGATTCTGGTTCGCTGCCTGCGTTACCTTGATGGTCGTATAAGTTATGTCGTTCAAAGAGGAAGCGTTGGGATTGTTGGTGACATAGGCATAGACGGTGCCTGTGCGTTCCTTGCCGGTAGTATTGGCAGACACCTTGACATTCACACCCTTATTTGATGTGGAACAGGTGACCCATGTGTCACAATTATCATCGGCAAATCCTCCATAGTACTCATAGCCTTTGGTGTTTATCTCAATACGCTGTGTGCCACCATTGGCATCAAAGTGAAGTGCTGTGGGACTCACCTTGAGGGTACCCTGCTGAGCGGGGGCGTCGGGAGACGGTGTGATGTCACTATCATCATCATCATTTGATGAGCAGGCCATGAATCCTAATGAAATGAATGCCACAGCCAGCGATACTCTTAATGCGCTATACCAGCGGTCTTGTTTGTTACCTTTGTTCATATTCAATTAATTTAGTGTTACATTGATGTCCGCAAAGGTAGTGACAAATTAGAAAGAAAGACTGACAAAACAGCAAAAACGACTGACAGGGGATGCTTTGTCAGTCGTTTTGGGCTTTATATTCGCTTGGGGTCATGCCTGTGATGGACTTAAAGGCACGGAGGAAAGTGCGCTCCGTAGAGAAGCCTGACGACATCCACACTTCCGAGAGTTTCATGTCGGGCTGGGTGCGCAACAAACGTTTGGCATGCTCTATCCTGTAGGTGTTGACAAACTTGGCGAACGAACAGCCTTTGACGGAATTGATACAGTCGGAGATATAATAGCGGTTGACACAGAGTGCCGAAGCGATGTCTGCTATCTTCAGACTGTCGTTCAGGTATAACTTCTCGTTTTCCATCAGTTCGCAGATACGGCTTATGAGGACTTGGTCAGCAACTTGCTCACGGTCTTCTTGTTCTGTTGGACGGCGGCGCTTCCTGAACAGAAGGCACAGGCCACAAACCAGAGCCGGCACTCCCAGACAGACAACCACAAGCAACAGCCATGAGAATCCGCTTTTAGCTGCTACAGGCTGCCTTCCCACATGCAGCAGGAATGTCATTGCAGAAGGCTTGAAATAAGTGGTTAGAGACATGCCACCGGCCATCAGCAGGTCGCCGTTGGAAGTCAGAGTGGGTGTAGTGTCAAAAATGAGCGGAAGTGGATCTGTATAATAGAGTGTCAGCGTTGCAGGCTTGCCGTCAGTCGTCTGAGTGTAGTCAATGGTCAGCAAATAATAGCGGTAGCCCGCATCGTGGCTTGTCCTGAAATCGCTGTTAATACCCATGAGGTAGGCATGGTGGGCCTGACGGTCCACGATGATGTTCTTGTTATACCATATTCCGCCCCATTCACTTTGCATAGGGACGGGACATGCTGTGGGCAGCAGCGAGAACAAGCCGTTCTCCACCTTCACGATAGCCACCTGGCCATTGTCATTCTCAACAGGTGTCAGATAAGAATAGACTTCTTTTTTTTCATCACCAATGAAATTCTCATTGCTGAGTGGAGCAATACCAGCAAAAGGATGCCACGTCTCTAATAGGGGGACTCTGACCGTATCGCCTTTCAGACGGTCGGCAATGGGCGGTATCTTCTCGTCCTTGTTGCTCC
>DFGG01000058.1 GCA_002371695.1 bacterium UBA3756 | reverse complement strand
GGACTTGACGCCTTCCTTGATCTGCTGTAGGTCTTCGTCGGCAAAGAAGTCCCTCCCCGCCCCCCACTGTGCGAGGTTGTTGTTGGCTGCCATATAAATAAATACTGTACGCCCGAGAGGGGTGTCTTGATTGTTGTCGTCCTTGTTACATGCGGTGAGCATCGTCACGGCAATGATAGCAAATAGTAGTTTTCTCATATATCAAAATTTTGGTGCAAAGATATAAAAAAAGCGTCAGATTGCACAGATTATCTCAGAATTTTTGTAATTTTGCACCTCGAAAAGAGAAAAAGGATAATGAAAAAGCTATATTTAATGTTGGCAATAGCCATCGCTGCAATGTGTGTCGGCGATGCCTTGGCCAAGAAACCCAAGCGTCCGCACCGCCGAACGCGCCAGAAGACGCACAAGGTGGTGAGGAAGAAGAAGTCGGCTGCTCCGAGACGCCCTGTGGAGCGATTCGTACCGCTGCCGGCAGAGCGCAACCTGCTCGACGATGCCTACAACCCTTTTCTACAGTGCGAGGACACCTGTAACCACGTTCACGGCATCGACCTGAGCCGCTATCAGGGCGACGTGTTCTGGGAGACGGTTGGTGAGAATACGAAGATGGCCTACGTCTATCTGAAGGCTACGGAGGGCGGCGATCGTATCGATCCGAAGTTCGAGCGCAACATCGAGTTGGCGCACCGCTACGGACTGAAGGTGGGCTCGTACCATTTCTTCCGTCCGAAGACACCGCTGAGGAAACAACTGGAGAACTTCACGGCCCAGTGCCTGCCGGGCGAGCAAGACCTGATACCGATGATTGACGTGGAGACCACGGGAGGGTTACCGAGCAACCAGTTCTGCGACTCGCTGATGCACTTCCTCTGGATGGTGGAACAACACTACAAGCAGAAACCGCTGGTGTACACCTTCCGCAACTTCTACAACTGGCATCTGGTGGGTCGTCTGAACGACTATCAGCTGATGGTGGCTATGTATCTCGACGAGGAGCCGGTGCTGGATGACGAGCGCGACATCACGCTCTGGCAGTATACGGGCAAGGGGCGCATCGTGGGTATCAACGGATTTGTAGACAAGTCGCGCTTTCTCGGGCGTCACGGGCTTAGGGATATCCGCTTCAGGCATTAAAGTAACAGTTTAGAGTTTAGATTTAAAAAGATGATAATCAAGTGTCCAGAATGCGGTCATCAGGTAAGCGACCGCGCCAGAGTGTGCCCTTCGTGTGGCATAGATATTGCTGGTAAGCTCACGCGTTGTCCCGACTGTGGGGCGTATATCTTCAAGGATGACCATGAATGCCCGAACTGTCATTGTGTGATCAACGCCTCGGCAGTGCCCGTCGTGTCTATTCCCGTGGGGGTGAAACAGGAAGCAGAGAACGGTCTGGTTCCCCATCCCCAGGAGAGTCAAGAGGTTTCATCGGCTCAGGAGCCAGAGCAGCCGAAGAAGAGCCATAAGGGCTGGTGGTCAGCTTTCATCGTCGCCCTTGTCTTGGCCATGATGATTGTCTTCATCGGTATCTATTTCATGCAGAAGACGCAGAAGGAGAATGAGCAGCGGTCGTATGAGAATGCCATGATGAGTCGTGAGCCAGCCGTGCTGCAGAACTACCTCGATATGTACATCGACGCGCCTGTGGCACATCGCGATACCATCAAGGTGCATCTGGAAGCACTCAAGAAGGTGGACCGCGACTGGGACAACGCCCGTATCAGCGAGTCGAAGAAGACCCTGCAGCTGTTTATCGAGCGTAATCCCGAGAATATCCATGTGCGTGAGGCCCAGTTGTTGATCGACTCGCTCGACTTCTTGGCTGCCAAGCGTCTCAACTCGATGGATGGCTTTAAGAAGTATATGGAGGAGCATGCTCAGGGCTACTATTACGACGAGGCCAAGAGCGAATACGACCGTCTGGAGGAAGAGGAAAAGCAGGCTCGCCTGAAGGCTCAGCAAGACTCTATCCAGCGTGCCCAGGAGGCTGCGGAGGAAACGGTGCTACCGTGAAGACTACTCCTCGATATGTGATAGGGAGTGGGCGAACGATGCGAAGAAATTGGTGAGTGTCTCCGAGGGCATGTAGTGGAAATAGCGGGCTGAGCGCCGGATATGTCCCAGCATGGCAGAGCCATTGCTGGTGTGGACGAATACACTGTCGTTCGTCTGTGTGAAATAGAAGTCCTGTGCGCGGGTGTTGGTAAACTCTGTCAGTTCCTGTGCCACTTGTTCAGCTCGTTTGTCGGGCTTGCCCTCCATGAACGGCACCTCGTCGTCGGTGAAGCCGAACATCTGTATCAGCAAGGTGCCCTCAAGTTGTGATATTTGGCTCATTCCCAGGTTCTTCAGCCATTTCTTGAGGGTGAAGAAATCGACCCGATGTCCCTCCGTTTGGAGGTATTTCCCCAGTTCTGTGAGTTGCTTGATGGGCACGCCCTCATTGAGGATGTGTCGTGCTATACTGATGATGACGAGCAGCATCTGGCGGGTGCTGACATCGGAGCTCTCGTCGTCGAGAATCGACTGCAGCTTCATGTTCAGTAGCGGGTTGGTCAGATGGTCGGCCCTGAGGAAATCGTCTTCCTCTGTCTCTTGTCGCTGATGGGGTTTCTCTTCAGAAGTCTTTTCCCACTGTTGCCACTGCTTGTCGGAGAGGTGGAGGAAGAATTGGTCTCGACATTGCAGCAGTCCCTGATAGACAGGTTCCGTCACATCGTGCATCAGCGAGAGCTGATACAGCTTGTTCCACTTGCTGACGGACATGGGCTCTACATCGTCCTTTCTGCCAAAGGCACCGCAACGGATGAGCCGGAAAAAATTGCGCTGTACGATGTTCATATTTCTGTCTTGGGGTTTTTATGAGTAACGTTTCGGGTATCGGAGTAAGATGGCCAGCGTGGCTGCCAGTCCGATGGCGAAGGGATAATACAAGTAAGGTATGATGCTTACGGGATTGAGCGCCGCCAGTCCTCCAGCCATCAGCAGCTGGGCACCGTAGGGGATGAGTCCCTGTACGAAGCATGAGAAGGTGTCGAGTATGGAGGCGGCCTTCTTGTTGTCGACACCATAGCGGTCGCCTATCTGCTTGGCGATGCCCCCCACGGTGATGATGGCCACGGTATTGTTGGCCGTACAGACATCGACGAGCGATACGAGTGCTCCGATGCTGAACTCTGCCCCCCGCTTACCATGAATGCGCCGAGTCATACGGTCGATGATGAAGTCGATGCCTCCCTGTTGTTTGATGAGCTCAAGCATGCCGCCCGCCATCATCGTGACGATGATCAGCTCGCCCATGCTGACGATGCCGTCGCCCATGGCTTGGAACCATCCGAACACGTCGAAGGCTCCCGTGGCGAGGCCGATGATGCCTGTCAGCAGGAGTCCGAGCGTGATTACTGCCATCACGTTCATGCCCAGGATGGCACAGACGAGCACTACGATGTAGGGGATGACCTTCGCCCATTCCACGGTCTCAATGTGCTGGGGCGCATGGACGTTGATTCCCAGGAAAATGTAGAGAACGAGGATGAACAGTGCCGCAGGAATCACAATGAAGGAGTTGACGCGGAACTTGTCGCTCAGCCGGCATCCCTGTGTGGATGTCGCCACGATGGTGGTATCAGAGATGAACGAGAGATTGTCGCCGAAGAAAGAGCCTCCGACGACAACGGCGGTAATCATGGCCACGTCAGAGCCCGTCTGCTGGGCCACGCCAACGGCGATGGGCGTCAGGGCCACGATGGTACCTACGCTGGTGCCGATGGAGATCGAGATGAAGCAGGCAGCCAGGAAGAGGCCTGCGAGGAGCATCTGCGGGGGGAGAAGGGAGAGAGTCAGGTTGACTGTAGCGTCGATGCTGCCCATTACCTTCGCCGAGTTGGCAAAGGCTCCAGCGAGAATGAATATCCAGATCATTAGCATCATCTGTCCTGTGGCTGCTCCTCGGCTGAAGATGTCGATGCGTTCTTTCAGGGGTCTGCCCCCATGAACGATGACAGCAAAGATGCTTGACAGCAGAAAGGCCACGGTGATGGGCACCTTGTAGAAGTCACCAGCAATGATGCTGGTGACTAGATACAATACAATGAACACCACCAGGGGTGACAATGCTAACAATCCCTTCTTCATTTAGAGTGTTACGCCGTTCTTGAAAATAGCAATCTCGCGGTAGTCGTTTTCCTCATTGCGGGCTTTCTCGCCACTGGCCACAGCCAGCACCTTGTTGATGAACTCGGGTATGAGCTCCTGCATGGTGCGCCCTTCCACCAGTTGTCCTGCGGAGAAATCGACCCAGCCAGGCTTGTTCTTGGCCAGGGTGGGGTTAGTGGCTATTTTCATGGTGGGGACGAAAGTGCCGAAGGGCGTACCGCGGCCTGTGGTGAAGAGAACCAGGTGACAACCGGAAGAGGCCAGCGCCGTAGCGGCAACCAGGTCGTTGCCAGGGGCAGAGAGCAGGTTGAGTCCCTTGTTCTGAAGACGGTCGCCATATTCCATCACTCCGCTCACAGGGGCCTTGCCGCACTTCTGGGTACAGCCGAGGGCCTTGTCCTCGAGGGTGGAGATGCCGCCAGCCTTGTTGCCTGGTGAGGGGTTCTCGCCTACGGGTTCGCCGTGAGAGAGGAAATAGTTCTTGAAATTATTGATCATCGACACAGTCTGGTCGAAGAGCTGTTCCGTACGGCAACGATTCATCAGTATGGTCTCGGCACCAAACATTTCGGGCACCTCAGTCAGAACCGATGTGCCGCCCTGTGCTACAAGCCAATCGCTGAACTCGCCTACCAGTGGGTTGGCGGTGATGCCAGAGAATCCGTCGCTGCCTCCGCATTTCAGACCGACGCGCAGCTCGCTGACGGGAACAGGCTCACGCTTGTCATTCTTTGCGATGTCATAGAGCTCACGCAGGATGCGCATGCCCTCTTCCTTTTCGTCACCCACAACCTTCTGGGTGATCAGCAGACGGATGCGACTCTTGTCGTAGTCGCCCAGCATTGCCATGAAATCATCGGGTTGATTGTTTTCACAGCCCAAGCTCAGTACGAGCACCGCGCCGGCATTGGGGTGCAGGCAGATATCGCGAAGCACCTTGCGGGTGTTCTCGTGGTCGCCTGACAACTGGGAGCATCCAAAGTTGTGGTGCCAAGCATACACCGCATCAATACCCTTGCAACCAGTCTCACGGCGCAACTGCTCAGCCAGTTTCTCGGCGATGCCATTCACGCAGCCTACTGTAGGTACAATCCATATTTCGTTTCTCACACCCACATCACCATTCTGACGCTTGTATCCCTTAAAGGTACGGTTCTCGTTTTTGATGCTAAGCTCCTCGTTAACTGGATTGTATGTGTATTCGAGCGTTCCTGCCAGATTGGTTTTCAGATTGTTCTCGTTCACCCAGTCGCCAGCCTTTAAGTCTTGGCGTGCATGTCCGATGGGGTAGCCATACTTAATGATGTCCTCACCTTCCTTCACGTCTTTGATAAGCACCTTGTGGCCAGCAGGCGTGTCCTGATTGAGTACAATCGACTTGCCGTCGATATCGATGATCTCTCCTTTCTTTTTCGGCTGCAGGCATACCACAACGCTGTCAGCCGGATTAATTTTTAAGTAAGTTGCTAATTCCATATTGTTTCAATAGTTTGCTTAGTTGTCAGATAGCAGTCCTTCGATAGAAGTCCACGTTTTCCTTGGTCAGAATCTCGATGGGCATATAATTGACGGGATTTACCTCGCGTTTCATCACGATGGCATTGAAAAGGGCATCGACAGATGCATATCCCTGTTGGTAGGCGTGCTGGGCGATGAGGAACGAGATAGACCCTTGTCGGATGCACTCCTCATTCTTGGGCACCATGTCGTAGCCCATGATCTGAATGTTGCGGCGATTGCTCTTCTTGAGGAACTCGCCGACGATGTGGGCCTTTGAGTTGAACGTGATGCAATGGTGGATCTTCGGATGGTCTGCAAAGAATTTCTCCAGAATCGAGTCGTACTCAGCCCGTTCCTCATCGAGGGGCAAGTCTACTTCGGTGATGGTCACATCGGGGAAATGGTCCATCATATAGTGCCTAAAGCCCGTCTCGCGGTTGGCCTGCTGCTTTGATCCCACCTTTCCGTCGCGTGTCTGCTTGACGAGAGCTATCTCCTTTTCTTTGGCAGCAATAAGCATCAGCATCCGTGCTGCAAAATAGCCGCTGGCAAAGGAATCTTGCCCGAAGAAGGCCAATGGTTTAAGGTCGGGCATATAGGAGTCGAGCAGCACGTAGGGGATGCCTCTGTCGGTCAGTTTCTCCGTGAAGCGTGCCGTCTGCTCTAGGGTGGTGGGCACAATGATGACGCCGTCGAACTTCTCGGTGAAGAATTCGCGTACCATCCTGGTGAACGATGCATTATTGAATCGCTCGTAGTATATGAACCTCAGGGTGATACCGAAGTCGCGACGGAAGTCGGTGCAGGCCTGGGCTCCTTCCTCAATTTCATCCCAGTAGGCCTCCTGCTCATGCTTGGGCAGTACACAGTAGAAGGTGTACTTCTTGTTGTAGGCCAGCGCCGAGGCATACATGTTGGGTTTGTAGTCCATCTCAGCCAAGGCCTTGTTGACCTTGTCGAGTGCCACCTTCGAAACGTTGGGACGATTGTGGAGCACGCGGTCGACCGTTCCCACAGAAACGCCTGCACGTTCTGCGATGTCCTTGATTCTAATTTTCTCGTTTGCCATTAAATGGGTATCTATATTTAAATTTCTGCAAAGGTACGAAGAATTTCCGATACGGCCAAAATTTTTTGGTTTCAATTCATTCGTGAACACAAAAAAGGATTGGCTTGAGCCAATCCTTGGGAATCTTCTCTTGAGCCTCTTGT
>DFGG01000059.1 GCA_002371695.1 bacterium UBA3756 | reverse complement strand
CAATAGCCTTCTGCTGCTTCTTGGCCTCCTTCTCGGCTGCCTTCTGAGCCTCGGCAGAAATCTGCTGCTGAGCAGGATCAGTGATGACGTCCTGTGCCTGAGTCTGGCCTACATAGGCAAAACTGGCGATGATGGCCATAGCCATCGACAATACGATTTTCTTCATAATTTTCTTCTTTTTAAATGTTTAATTAATTAGTTGCTTATGTACATTATCCTCCTTGGACGCTGCAAATGTACTGAAAATATGATAAACGGCCAAGAAAATTTGGAAAAATTAATGTATTCGACGTTCTATGCGAAGAATAGAACACGTGTTTGTCGTCACTTTAAAACGATCATCAGTACGATGACCTACAAGCCAGACAATGCGCCCACAAGCATCTGTTACTACGAGTTGACGGCGCTTCTCCAACAAATTCAACTTGTGGTCTGTCAGGTAATCGCTTACCAGACGAGCCCCCTTCATACCATAGGGTATGAAACGGTCACCAGGCTCTACTGTACGGATAGTCAGAGGAAATTCTACTGATTCTTTATCAATCGTAGCGCAATCAGCTGATTTTGAAACCTCTACGACATCAGAAAACGAAAATGAGAAACGCTGTCCGTCAGACATTCTATATGTACCAGCCTCAGGAATCTTCATCGATGGAATCGCAGTTTCCTTAGAAGCCAATACAAGACGTCCCCGGTCAATCAGCAAGACATGAGAGGGAGACAAGAACTCCTTGCCTGTCTGATGAGAAGGAAGTGTGGCGATATCGCTGATCTGGGCAGGAGTAAAGCCGTAAGGCGTAAGCCATTTCAACAAGAAATAGCCAGGAGAAGGTTGTGCTGCCAATGCTTCGATAGAGACGGAAGCCACGGAATAGTCCTTGCTATCGCCGTCAGTATCGATGAGATCGGTCATTTGTTCCTCCAGATAAGCATCAAGACATCTGTCAGCCTCCGCCAGATACAGGGCAGTACGGGCAATGCTTTCCGATGAATTGGGAACAATCTGCTGCATCAATGGCACAAGATGCAAGCGGATCTTATTGCGCAGGGCATCATCCTCAAGATTGGTAGAGTCGGTCACAAAGTCCTGTCCGATGGAATGGAGATATTCTTCAATCTCCTGCCGACTGACACAGAGCAAAGGCCGTACGATATGGCCATTGACAGGCCGTATGCCCGTCAGACCGTGAATACCCGTACCGCGCATCAGGTTCATCAACAGAGTTTCCACGGAGTCATCGCGGTGATGCGCCACACAGATGGCATCAGCCCCCATGTCTTGCCTAAGCTGTTCGAAGTAGCGATATCGCAGATCGCGGGCAGCCATCTCAATGCTAACCTTGTGCAGGGCGGCATATTCCCGCGTGTCGAAATGTGCCAGATGGATGGGAATGTGCTGACGCTCACAAAGTTGTCGTACGAAGGCCTCGTCACGGTCGGACTCTTCTCCTCTCAGGTGGAAGTTGCAATGAACAGCCTCCAGCCGGTATCCAAGACTTTGGAGGATGAGCAGCAGTGCCACACTGTCGGCACCACCGCTAATAGCCACCAGGTGAAGCTTCCCAACATCCAGTAAGCTATGCCGGGCAATATACGATGAAACCTTGCTATTCAACATAAAGTACCAACCCCTTCAAGTATTCACCTTCGGGGTGAAAGATGTTGATGGGATGATCGGCAGGCTGATGCAGCTGATGCAAGATACGCACCTTACGTCCAGCCTGGGCAGCTGCCGTGAAGACAGCGTTGCGGAAATGTTCCTTGGTAACCACTTGCGAACAACTGAACGTGAAGAGTATTCCTCCTGGTTGTATCTTCTGTAACGCCTTGTTGTTCAGTCGGATATAACCTTTAAGAGCATTGTGGAGAGCTCCCCTGTGCTTGGCAAAAGCAGGAGGATCGAGAATGATCAGGTCGTAGTTGCCACCCGCTTCCTCCAGATATTTGAAGGCATCTTCGCAGAAGGCCTGGTGACGTGTATCACCAGGGAAATTGAGGGCCACATTACGGTTGGTCAGTTCGATGGCCTTGGCACTACTGTCGACGGAATGCACCAGTTTTGCCCCACCCCTCATCGCATAGAAAGAGAATCCGCCTGTATAACAGAACATGTTGAGCACAGTCTTATTCCGGGCAAACTTCTCCAGCAATGAGCGATTGTCGCGCTGGTCGACGAAGAAGCCGGTCTTTTGTCCGCGCAGCCAGTCTACATAGAACATCAGTCCGTTCTCTATGGCTGTGTTGTCATCGGAACCTCCGAAGATAAAACCGTTCTCCTGACCGAGGTCAGCCTTATAGGGCAGTGTGGTCTCACTCTTATAGTAGATGTTCTCTATCCTACCCTCCATCACCTCCATCAGTTGCTCGGCAATCTGCACACGACTGGCGTGCATGCCTACACTGTGAGCCTGCATGACGGCCGTCTTGCCATACACATCAATGACCAGTCCCGGCAGAAGGTCGCCCTCGCCATGTACCAGTCGGTAGGTGTTATTTTGCGGATTGTCCGCTATGCCGATACTGCGTCGCATCTCAAGAGCCGACTTCAGGCGGGAATACCAGAATTCACCGTCGATTTCCACATCGCGGAATGAGAGTACACGCACAGCAATAGACCCTATCTGATAGTGCCCTACAGCGATGAAGTCGCCACTGGATGTCACAACGCGTACCACTTCACCCTCCTCAATGCCCTCGTCCATCTGCTGGACAGCACCCGAGAATACCCAGGGGTGGAAACGACGCAGGCTTTCCTCCTTACCTCTTTTCAGCAGCAATCTTTTCATATAACTTGAATTCTTCTTCTATTTCCAGTTCGGTTTCCTCGTCTACCAGCTCGTAGTCACCTGTGGTCTCCAGTCTGATCAGTTCCTCATAGAGTCGGATACAGGCCCAGGCATCAATGGCAGCATATACCTTTTGCTTATCCTGAAGCACGTCGCGCTCCCAGTTCGATAGTCTGTCGGTCTTGCTGATACGCTCTGCAAAGAGGTTGGCATACAACTTCTGCAGGCTCAAATCCTCAATGCCTATCTCACGCATGTGGTGCTGCAGGTCGATGAAATTGCCTGGTTCAAACTGCCCCAGCTCTTTCAGCGAATGGATATCGTCATGCCAGGAAAGTCCCACCTTGGGCACAGTCTTGTCTTCCAGCAGCCTGATGATGTCGGGGGTCAGTCCGGTGTAGTTCAGCCGGAAAAGGAAGCAGTTGTGATGGGTGGCCACCTGAAGCAGCGAGCACTTGTATCTGACATTCTTCGCAAACGATGGACGCGTCTCTGTATCTACGCCGAGGATAGGCATCGTCAGCAGATAGTCGACGGCTTTCCTGGCTTCCTCAGCAGAGACGATGACGAAAATCTTGCCTGTGTAAATCACACGGGGAAGGTCGCTGAGCCACGCTTTGTTGAAACGATTATAAATGATCTTTTTCATTCTAAGGTGCAAAATTACAAAAAAAAAGGGAAAACATGATGAAATGTGAGTTTTTTACGCTACTTTTGCACAAAAATTAGAATAATCAGCGATTATGGCGAAGAAAAAACAACAAAAGAAAGAACAAACAGCCTCCAGCTTCCTTGATGCGATAGGCTTCAAGAATATATTCGAGAATGAGCGACTAAACTTCTTTGTCGGTCTACTACTATTCATTCTCGCCGGTTATCTGGTGCTCGCATTCATTTCCTATCTCAGTACAGGTGCAGCCGACCAGAGCATGATCGAAGCTCCTCGCGAGGGGGAGTTCCTCAATCAGCACCAGGAGTTCAGCAACAGCTGTGGCAGTGTAGGAGCCTATGCCGCCTGGTTTTTCATCAAGCGTTGCTTCGGACTGGCAGCCTTCATGATTCCGGCATTCCTGATGGTGATGGGCATTCATCTGATGAGGGCCTATCGTGTAAACCTGCTGAAATGGTTCATGTCGACGATGATCATCATGATCTGGGCATCCATCACCCTCGGAAAGTTCCTTTCGCCTTTCTTCATCGACGCCTGCTTCAATCCCGGAGGCGACCACGGACTGTACATCTGCCAGTGGATAGAGAACCTGGTGGGAGCTCCAGGCCTGACAGCCATCCTGGGACTTATCGCCATTGCGTTCCTGACCTATATCAGTGCCGAGACCATCTTTATCATCCGCAAGATACTCAATCCCACGAAGTTCATCGACAAGGTGAAGTTCAAGATTACCAACAACGACCCCACGGAACCTGTAGAGTCGTATGAAACTCAGTTGGAGCCAGCACCTGTATACGACGATCCGGACATCCAGCAGGTGGTATTCCATGAGGATGGCAGTGCCAAGATTATCGACAATGGATATAAAGCAGACCACGCCGATGAAACCGAGGATTCTGGCCATTCTACAAAATCATCTTCCGAGCCAGATACCGATTTCACCGTAGAAGAGGCTAAAATCGAAGAAGTCGCCGAAGGCAGTACGATGGCCACAGCCTTGGAGGATCTGGAACCCTACGACCCCAAGCACGACCTGGAGAACTACCACTATCCGACACTCGACCTGCTGAAGAAATATGATAACGACGGCAAGCCCTATATCGACATGGCTGAGCAGAATGCCAACAAGAACCGCATCGTGGAAGTGCTGCGCACCTTCGGTGTAGAGATTTCCAGCATCAAGGCCACAGTGGGCCCCACCATCACCCTCTACGAGATCACATTAGCTCCAGGCGTACGTATCACAAAGATTCGTTCGCTGGAGGATGATATCGCCCTCTCGCTGGCAGCCCTCGGCATACGTATCATCGCCCCGATGCCTGGTAAGGGTACCGTGGGTATCGAGGTGCCTAATGCCAAACCCTCGATTGTATCGATGGAATCGATACTCAACTCCAAGAAATTCCAAGAGACAACGATGGAACTGCCTTGTGCCATCGGTAAGACCATCACCAACGAGGTCTATATGTTCGACCTGGCCAAGGCTCCTCACCTGCTCGTAGCCGGTGCCACAGGTCAGGGTAAGTCTGTTGGTTTGAATGCCATCATCACCTCTTTATTATATAAGAAGCATCCCGCAGAACTGAAGATTGTGCTCGTTGACCCGAAGAAGGTGGAGTTCACCGTCTATAATCCCCTCATCAACCACTTCCTGGCCAAGGTGCCCGACGAGGACTCTGATCCCATCATCACCGACGTTACGAAGGTGGTGCGCACCCTCAACTCGCTTTGCAAGCTGATGGACACCCGCTACGACCTGCTCAAGGAGGTTGGTGCAAGGAATATCAAGGAATACAACAAGAAATTCATCGAGCGCCGTATTCCACCTCGCGGTGGACATGGCTATATGCCGTATGTCGTAGTGATCATCGACGAGTTTGGCGACCTGATTATGACTGCCGGCAAGGAGATAGAACTGCCCATCGCACGTATTGCCCAGCTGGCTCGTGCCGTAGGTATCCACATGGTGATTGCCACCCAGCGTCCTACGACCACCATCATCACGGGTAATATCAAAGCTAACTTCCCTGCCCGTATTGCTTTCAAGGTATCCGCAGGTATTGACTCTAAGACCATTCTCGACCGTACAGGAGCCCAGCAGCTCATCGGACGAGGAGACTTGCTGGCACTTATCGGAGGTGCAGAGCCTGTGCGTGTGCAGTGTGCTTTTGTCGATACGCCCGAGGTGGAGCGAATCAACGAATTCATCGCTACTCAGCAGAGCTACAACATGCCCTTCGAATTGCCAGAGCCAGATACCCCTGAGACTGATCTGGGTGAAGGTGGCGATAAAGATGTCGACATGCAGCATCTCGATCCCCTCTTCGAGGATGCAGCCCGTCTGATTGTTATCAATCAGAGCGGTTCCACATCCCTCATCCAGCGTAAGTTTGCTATTGGCTACAATCGTGCCGGCAGACTGATGGACCAGTTGGAGAAGGCTGGTGTGGTGGGAGCAGCTATGGGTTCGAAGCCCCGCGAAGTGATGATACAGGACGAAGTCAGCTTGAACAACCTTTTAAACAGCTTAAGATAATGAAGAAGATAGCCATTCTTTCATTGGCACTCCTGTTGAGTGCAGGAGCCTGGGCCCAGAGTGCCCGTAGCATCCTCGACAAGGCCGCAGCCACCGTGAGCAATCCCAGCGGCATACAGGCCCATTTCCAGATGATCACCAAACAGGGGACTACTAGCGGTGACATCTCCGTGAAAGGCAATAAGTTCCATGCCACCACTCCAGATGCTACCATCTGGTTCGACGGCAAGACCCAGTGGACCTATATGAAGGGCAACGAGGAAGTCAATGTCAGCAATCCCACTGAGGCAGAACTGCAGGCCATCAATCCCTACAATTTCATCAATATCTACAAAAAGGGATTCCGGCTCTCATCCAGAAGCATCAGCAGATTCTATGAGGTTCACCTGACACCGACAGACAGGAAACGTAACATTGAAGAGATGTACATCATTGTCGACCAGAAGACCTATCACCCCACACATGTGAAGATGCGCCGCAATGGCAAGTGGAGCGTCATTCTCATCAGCCAACTGAAGTCGGCATCGCTCAGCGACGGCATTTTCCAGTTTAATGCAAAGGATTTCCCCAAGGCTGAGATTATCGATTTAAGATAGAAGCAGATTATTTATCCATCCATCGCTACTCATTATGAACAAGTGGAGTTTGTTCAGACTCTTGCGCAGTCACGTCAACCTGAGTTATAAACGCAGTCCTGCATTCGACCAAAACCGCTGGGCGAAAGTATTGATGTATTTTGGTGGGGCTTTCTTCGCCCTATACCTTATTATATATGGTACGGCCATAGGCGCGGCAGCTGATGGCGAGGCAGGGACCATCATCTCACTGATGGTAGTCATATTGCCCATCGACTTCTTGCTGCGCTTCATCTTCCAGTCAACACCGGCCATGATGGTCAAGCCCTACATTCTCTTGCCCATCTCGCGCTATACGGCCATCGAGTGTTTCCTCCTATCGTCACATATCAGCGGGTACAATTTCTTATGGCTCGCCATGTTTGTGCCTTACACCATCATCGTCATTGCAGGCGGCGCTTCCTGGGTAGCCGCGCTGATGGTGCTGCTGTCGTCACTCCTGTGCATCATCCTCAACAGCCAGATATACCTCTTCTTCCGTACGCTTGTCAATCGCAACGTGTTGTGGATATTGCCTGGCATAGCCCTCTATGCCCTGCCCTATCTGCCTTTTGCCTTCGACAGCAAGGGCAAGCTGTTTAAGAAGGTGCTCGATACCGTGCAAGAACATGGGGCCGACTGGTGGATGCTTCCTGCAATACTCCTCCTGTTGGCTGTCCTTTTCTTCGTCAACCGCCATTTCCAGTTCAAGTATGTCTATGAGGAGATATCCAAGAAGAAAGAGAAGGAACTCAAGAAGGTCTCAGACTTCAAGTTCTTCAACCGTTTTGGCATTGTCGGCGAGTATCTGAAGCTGGAGCTGAAGGCGAACATCCGCAACAAGGTGATGCGCTCGCGTACCATCATGAGCCTGGCACTGGTTGTGGCCTTCTCTCTGCTGGTAGCCTATACGCCAGTCTATGACAATCCGATGATGACCAACTTCTGGTGTCTCTATTGCTTTGCCATCTATAGTGTCACTTCGCTGATCAAGATCATGGGACAGGAAGGCAACTATATCGACCTGCTGATGGTACACCACGAGAGTATCCTCTCGATACTCAAGGCCAAGTACTGGTTCTATTGCGTCGTGCTCATAGTGCCCTTCATCCTGATGCTCCCAGCTGTCTTTACTGGCAAGTTCACATTGCTGATGCTGACAGCCTACATGCTGCTCACTGCCGGATTCATCCATTTTATCATCTTCCAACTGGCTGTCTACAACAAACAGACGCTCCCTCTGCAGCAGAAGATCACGGGTAAGGGTAATATCGAGAACGGCATGCAAATCGTCATCGAACTCGTCGCACTCCTTGGCCCCGGAATCATCGTCGGAGTGGGCTATCTGACGGTAGGCCTCACGGCCACCTATATATTTATGTGTGTCACTGGTCTCGCCCTGGTACTCACATCCTCACTCTGGCTCCGCAACATCTACAACCGTATGATGCAGCGCAGATATGAGAATTTGGAGGGCTTCCATGCCACCAGATAGGCAAAGAACGAAAAAAATAGAAAGAAAAAGCCGAAAAAATTTGGTGGAATGGAAAAAAGTGCGTACCTTTGCACCCGCTTAGAAAAAACAGATGCACCCGTAGCTCAGTTGGTAGAGCACCTGACTCTTAATCAGGGTGTCCAGGGTTCGAGCCCCTGCGGGTGTACAAGGGAGGTTAGGCGAAGCCTCCTTTAATTTTGAAAGAATGATGCACCCGTAGCTCAGTTGGTAGAGCACCTGACTCTTAATCAGGGTGTCCAGGGTTCGAGCCCCTGCGGGTGTACACTTGAAGTTTTCATAATAATTTTTTAGTGGGTTGCCGATATGGCTCAGTTGGTAGAGCAACGCATTCGTAATGCGTAGGTCCCCGGTTCGAGTCCGGGTATCGGCTCAGAAGATAATCAGGATTTTATTTTTTATCAAAGTCAATTGCGGAATTAGCACATCGGTAGTGCACGGGCTTCCCAAGCCTGGGAGGCGGGTTCGATTCCCGTATTCCGCTCCACTAATTGATAAACAATCACAATATGAAGAAATTAATTGGTATTACCGCGCTGCTCGTCGGAATGGCGGGTGTCGCCAGTGCAGAAACTGCAACTGAAGTGGAAGAGGTAAGCGAAGCCACAGCAGTACAAGAAACACAGGAAACGACAGGAAAAGCCCCGATAGAACTCCCCCAGTGGGTGAAAAACATCAAGTTCAGCGGCTACGGTATCCTGCAGTACCAGGGAGAAGATACAGAGGGGAACCACACCAACTCATTCAACCTCCGACTGGCGCGTTTCATCCTCGACGGTAAGATTGGCGACTTCGACTGGCGTGCACAGATACAGGGCACCAACAATACTGGCCCCGGACAGCCCACCGTACAGCTGGTAGACCTCTATGCCGAATGGCGCCGTTTCCCGGAATTCAAGATCCGTGTGGGACAGTTCAAGCGAGCCTTCACCTACGAGAACCCCACCCACCCCATCACACAGGGCTGGTATGCCTATGCGATGGTTATCAACAACCTCTCGGGCTTTGGCGACCGTACGGGTGAGAAATCCTCGGGAGGTCGTGACATCGGTCTCCAGATTTCTGGCGACGTCCTGCCCAATGCCAGTGGTCGCAAGCTGCTCCACTATCAGGTGGGCATCTACAATGGTGAGGGTATCAACGAGAAGGACAAGGACAACAAGAAAGACATTATCGGCGGTCTGTGGGTGATGCCCATCAAGGGACTCCGTATCGGTGCTTTCGGATGGACTGGTACCCGAGGCGACATGCTCGACCCTGTCAGTGGCGACAA
>DFGG01000034.1:2585-6953 GCA_002371695.1 bacterium UBA3756 | reverse complement strand
TTTGTGCTGGCAGGTATCGACATCACGATGAATCAGTTTAATAAGAAAGGAAAGGTAAAAGGTTGAAATATGGCTGACGAGGCGAGAATAGACAAATGGCTATGGGCTGCGCGCATCTTCAAGACGCGCTCCATCGCTGCTGATGCCTGTAAGAACGGACGTGTCACTATCAACGATGTCAACGTCAAGCCCTCTCACATGGTGAAGGTGGGCGAGACGGTATCTGTTCGCAAGCCTCCCGTCACCTATTCGTTCCGTATTCTTAAAACCATCGAACAGCGGGTAGGAGCAAAACTGCTGCCCGAGATATATGATAATGTAACACCTCAAGATCAGTATGAACTGCTTGAGATGAATCGTATTAGTGGCTTTGTAGACCGTGCACGCGGAACAGGACGTCCCACGAAGAAGGACCGCCGGGCTATGGATGCATTCTTAAATTTAGAAGACTTATGACTTTGCTGAACATTTTTTATATCATCATAGGCATTGCCCTCGTCATCTGGGGGGCAGATCGTCTGACAGAGGGTGCTTCATCGCTGGCAAGAGGAATGCATGTGCCAGAGATTGTTATCGGACTTACAATTGTGGCTGCTGGTACTTCTGCGCCGGAATTGTTTGTCAGTCTGGTTTCGGCACTGAAGGGAAATTCCGACCTGGCAGTAGGTAATGTGGTGGGTTCCAACATCTTCAACGTGATGCTCATCGTGGGATGTTCCGCACTTGTGGCGCCGATAGCTATCAACAAGTCGACAGTCAAGAAGGATATCCCCTTCGCAGTGGGAGCCTCGCTGCTGTTGTTCATCATGTGTCTCGACGGTCTTGATTCTCCCCACTTGTGGGGCAACGAGATCAGTCGTTCTGACGGTCTGATACTCTTGGCAGGCTTTGTCGGTTTCATGATCTACACCTTCAGCGAGGTGGAGAAGAAAGGTGGTTTCGACGAAGTGATCGCCAACGATAGCCCTCATGCAGAGCCAACAGAGTTTGTCAAGCCCAACAAGTGGCTTAATGTCATGTGGATAGTTGTCGGATTGGCATGCCTTATCTTCGGCAGTAATCTCTTTGTCGATGCAGCCAGCTACGTGGCCTATCGTTTCGGCATGCGTCCCAGCGTGGTGGGTCTGACCATTGTGGCTGGAGGCACATCTCTACCTGAACTGGCTACCAGCGTCGTAGCAGCGAAAAAGGGACAGGCTGGACTGGCCATCGGCAATGCCATCGGCTCTAATGTGTTCAATATCCTGCTCATCCTGGGGCTGACGTCTGTCATCCTGCCTCTGCGCATTATAGGTATCAACATCATCGACCTTTCTATGATGCTCTTCAGCATAGGACTGCTATGGATGTTCTGCTATACGAAATACACTGTATCTCGCAGAGAGGGTATGCTCCTCGTGCTGGGATTCGTTGCTTATATGGCCTGGCTGTTCTACCTGCTATAAACACCGACAGGGGTACTTGCTAAACCCCCTTTAACAAAACAAGAATATGCAACAAGAAAAGAATCAACGGGTGAGTGTGCTGTTTATGTTCTACGGCATACTCTTCTGTGTCTGCCTGATTACGGCAAATGTGCTCGAGACGAAGCAGATATCCTTTGGCCCAGCCAACTTGACGGCAGGCCTTATCGTGTTCCCCGTGAGTTACATCATCAACGATGTGGTCTGCGAGGTGTGGGGCTATGGCCGTACGCGCCTGCTTATCTGGCTGGGGTTTGCCATGAACTTCATCTTTGTGCTCTTTGGGGCGGTGGCCGACTGGATCCCTGGGGCACCCTACTGGCATGGTGAGGAAGGTTTCCATCAGATATTCGGACTTGCTCCGCGTATAGCGGGAGCCTCGTTTCTGGCCTTCCTTTGCGGATCGTTTATGAATGCCTATGTGATGAGTCGCATGAAGCTCTCTTCGGGAGGAAAGAACTTCTCCTATCGTGCTGTGCTCAGCACTATATTCGGTGAACTCACCGACTCCGTCATCTTCTTCCCTTTGGCACTAGGCGGTGTAATCCCCTGGGAGGAGATGCCGTCTCTGGTCATCACGCAAGTCACACTCAAGACCCTCTACGAGATATTGGTGCTGCCTGTCACTATCCGGGTGGTGAAGTTCACCAAGGAGCATGACCATGAGGATGTGTTCGACCGCAATATCACCTATAATATATTTAGAATGAAAATTAATGATTAAGGATATGGATAGAGAAAAGGAAGGCCTGCAGGCCCTTGGCAAGAAAACTGAATACCGTCAGGACTATGCTCCGGAAGTGCTGGAGACGTTTGTCAACAAACATCCCGACAACGACTATTGGGTGCAATTCAACTGTCCTGAGTTCACTTCCCTCTGTCCCATCACGGGCCAGCCCGACTTTGCAGAGATCAAGATACTGTATATCCCTGGCGAGCGTATGGTTGAGTCGAAGAGTCTGAAGTTGTATCTCTTCTCATTCCGCAATCATGGCGATTTCCACGAGGACTGTGTCAATGTGATTATGAAAGACTTGGTGCGCCTGATGGAGCCCAAGTACATCGAAGTGATAGGTCTCTTCACCCCTCGGGGAGGAATCAGCATCTATCCCTATGCTAACTACGGACGCCCCGGTACAAAGTATGAGGCGCTGGCAGAGCAGCGCCTCATGCAGCATCAGGTGTTGTAGTGGCTTAATCCTTTTTGTCGCGATAGAAGCCTTGCTCATGATTCGCAAAGCGTAGCACAAGAGTGTCACGCCTGAGCAGCACGATGTCGGCGGTGTCGGTACTGATGACTTTCCGAAGCCCAGTAGTGTCACGTCGTGTCTCATGGAACAGAATATGTCCGTTCAGTATGTGCCATTCACGATAACGCTTGAGTGCAGGATACTCCACAGGTCCACGTTTGGCTTCTGATGCAGGGACGGCACCAACGGCACGCACCACGTTGTCGCGCCGGATGTCATACCCGTACTCCTTGGGCTGAAGCCAACGGCGCACGAACGAGTCTGGCAGGTTGGCTGGCTCCTGACCGACGGCCGTACTGTCAGTCAGGTGTCTGCGCAGGCGAGGTTTCACTTGATAGCGCCATTCGCCTTGCAGCCTGTCGATGTTGATAACCATGTCTGCATAAGTGGAATCCTCTCCGTTGGGTACTATGGCTATCCGGTCTCCGATGGAGGGCCTGCCGTATATCTTGTGCTCCAGGTTGGCGCTGAAGATGTTGAACGTGTCAGGGTCGCTGCCGTCGAGGGGCATCAGTATGAGCAGCGAGTCAGTACAACCATCACAGGCCAGACCGTAGATGGTAGAGTCGCCTGGCATCGTCAATCCAGAATTATTGACCGTCTGACTGTCGTCAGTCTTCGTATTGTTGCTGCCACAGGCGATGGCCATCAGGGCAGCAGTCATGAGGGGAATTATAGTCCGTTTCATGTCGTTTTGTATCATTTGTGCCGCAAAGATAGTCAAAATATCAAAAAAAATAGACCTAAGGTGCATATTTTTGAAATATTTTATCTATTTTTGCGGTCTAAAGACAAATCTATAAATAGGAACGAGCATATTTTAGTATGAAAAAGAAAATCCAGTTTAGTCTCGTCTATCGAGACATGTGGCAGTCTTCAGGAAAGTTTCAACCCCGTAAGGATCAGCTTGAGCGCATAGCTCCCGTGATTATTGATATGGGCTGTTTCAGTCGCGTTGAAACCAATGGTGGAGCCTTCGAGCAGGTAAACCTGATGGCAGGTGAAAATCCTAATGGTGCCGTTAGGGCATTCTGTAAGCCGTTCAATGAGGTAGGCATCAAGACCCACATGCTTGATCGTGGTCTCAATGCCCTTCGTATGTATCCTGTGCCCGACGACGTGCGTGCGCTGATGTATAAGGTGAAGCACGCCCAGGGTGTAGATATCCCACGTATTTTCTGTGGTCTGAACGACACGCGAAATATCATTCCTTCCATCAAGTGGGCCAAGGAGGCGGGTATGACGCCTCAGGCTACGCTATGTATCACAACCTCGCCTGTCCATACAGTGGAGTATTACTCGAGGATAGCCGACGAGGTGATTGCTGCGGGAGCAGAGGAAATCTGTCTGAAGGATATGGCCGGCATTGGACAACCTGCCATGCTCGGTGCGCTGACGAAGGCCATCAAGACGGCTCATCCTGATATCATCATCCAGTATCACGGCCACTCTGGCCCTGGTTTGTCGATGGCCTCCATCCTGGAAGTGTGCAACAATGGTGCTGATATCATCGATACTGCCATCGAGCCCCTCAGCTGGGGTAAGGTACATCCCGATATCATCTCTGTGCGCTCGATGCTGAAAAACGAGGGCTTCGAGGTGGCCGACCTCAACATGAATGCCTATATGCAGGCTCGTACCCTCACACAGGAGTT
>DFGG01000034.1:0-2470 GCA_002371695.1 bacterium UBA3756 | reverse complement strand
CTGCTCCTGGGTTGTGGACTGCCTGGTGGCATGATGGGTTCTATGATGGCCGATCTTGGTGGAATCCAGACCATGATCAACAAGTTGCGCGTGCAGAAGGGCGAACCCGAACTGACGATGGATGACATGCTTGTGAAACTCTTCAACGAGGTGGAGTATGTCTGGCCGCGTGTGGGCTATCCACCACTGGTGACCCCGTTCTCGCAGTACACCAAGAACATCGCCCTGATGAATCTGCTCACCATTGAGCAGGGCAAGGGCCGTTTCGTGATGATGGACGATGCCATGTGGGGCATGATCCTCGGTAAGAGCGGTAAGATTCCTGGTACCATTGATCCGGAACTGGTGGAACTGGCCAAGAAGCAAAAGCGTGAGTTTACCGATGTCGATCCTCATACTCTGTTGCCCAATGCCCTCGACGATTTCAGGAAGGAAATGGACGAGAACGGTTGGGAGTACGGACAGGACGACGAGGAACTCTTCGAACTGGCCATGCATCCAGAGCAGTATCGTGCCTTTAAGAGCGGACAGGCCAAGAAGCAGTTCCTGGCTGATCTTCAGAAGGCTAAGGATGCCAAGTTGGGTGGTGGCAAGAAAATCTCCCAGGAGGAGATTGATGCTCTCAAGCACGCCAAGGCTGACGCAGTAAAGGTTCCTCTGGCAGGACAGCTGCTCTGGGGCTTCGGCGGAGAGGGTGTTCTGGCTCCGTGCGTGGAGCCGTTTATTGGTCAGAAGTACAAGGAGGGCGACACCTTCTGCTATCTGCAGACCAAGTGGGGCGAGATCGTTGAGATTCCTGCTGCACTGGGCGGCAAGCTGGTAGATATCTGCGTGAAGCCTGGACAGAACGTGCGTCAGAACGACACGATAGCCTGGATAGAGCGCGAAGCCTGATGGACTATCAGAAGATCATTGATAAGTATTATCCTGAGGATAATGCGTTGAAGCAGCTTCTGATGACCCACAGTCGTCAGGTGGCTGACAGATGTCTGAAGATAGCCAAGGCGCATCCTGAATTACGGCTCGATGCCGAGTTCCTCGAGGAGGCAGCCATGCTCCACGATATCGGCATCTTCCGTTGTGATGCCCCAGGCATACAATGCTTCGGCACCGAACCTTACATACGTCACGGCATCATTGGGGCTGAAATCCTGCGCCAGGAGGGGTGGGAGCGTCATGCCCTGGTGTGCGAGCGACATACAGGCACAGGACTCTCCAAGTGGGACATCGAGCAGCAGCAATTGCCTCTGCCCCACAAAGAGTTTATGCCCATCTCGCTCGAAGAACAGGTAGTATGCTATGCCGACAAGTTTTATTCCAAGACGCGTCCTGGCAGCGAGCGCTCTGTGGTGGAAGCCATGCGCAGCCTCGAGAAATTTGGGTGGGATGGCGTCAGAAGGTTTCATAAATGGGTTGACCTTTTTGAATAAATGCCGCAAAATGGGGAGTTAAGAGTTAAGAATTAAGAAAAAATGTTTGACTGCGCTAATTTTCTTTACCCTTAACTCTTAACTCTTAATTAAAAGTAGTAACTTTGCAGCCGTGAAACGTAAATCGGTCATCATATCGATCGTCTGCGCATTTATGCTGATGATGGCATGTACACCCTCTTCGCTTCGGAAGAGCAAAGCTTCTGAAGAAGTGAGGCTGGATGAGATTGTTGCCGTCCCCAAGGTGAAAGTGCCCCAGATTAAGACCGACTCCATCACCCTCCCGGCTCTCGTCGACAGCATCGCCAGTCATCAGACACCTGATGTCGACAGTGTCGTTGATGCCATCAAGGACACGCTGCAAACGGTGATGCGGCAGGTGGAAGAACAGACGGCTGAGGTTTCCGCCGATGAGGCACCCCTTGACTCCATCATTCCTCCTGGAGCTGAGTCGCCTATTAAGCTCAAGCGCGACACCTCGACGATGGACTCACTCGAGCTGGCTATCTATAAATATAATAAAGAGGTAGACGACTCGCTGACTCGTGACAGTATCAATAAGAGCAAGAAGAATGGTATCGACTCCCCCGTGGAGTATTCTGCCGACGACTCGCTGACCTATAATGCCGCATTGTCGAGAGCATTCCTCTATGGCAACTCGAAAGTGAAGTATCAGAATATGGACCTGGCCAGTGAGAATATCTCCATGCAGCTCGATAGCAATGTGGTACATGCCACTGGTAAACAGGACACCACGGCTCACAGGCTTGTAGGGACACCTGTATTCAAGATGGGTAGCGATACTTATGAGAGCGATACGATGGCCTTCAACTTCAAGACCAAGAAGGGACTTATCACTGGGGTCTACACCCAACAAGACGAGGGCTTTCTCACCAGTGAGCTCTCCAAGCGAGGCGCTGATGGTGAGATGTTCCTGCAGCATGGGCGCTATACCACCTGCGACGACCCACACCCCGACTTCTATATCGCCATGTCGCGTGCTAAGGTACGCCCAGGAAAGGATGTAGTCTTCGGACCTG